>DAIUDK010000193.1:0-7408 GCA_036845725.1 Chloroflexota bacterium | reverse complement strand
CGCTTGACGTATTCCCGAATTTAGCTATACTTACTGCCAGGCCGAAGTGGCGGAATAGGCAGACGCAAGCGACTCAAACTCGCTCGGGTAACTCCCATGTGGGTTCGACTCCCACCTTCGGCATTATAACGCACAAGCGGGTGAACGCCAAGTTCACCCGCTTTTTTTGTGCTTGACGCTTCTATCCCCTCAGGATATAATCCCTCCACAACAGGAGGAAAAAAAGAGGGTATGAAGAGCATTTTTGATAGTCTGCGCAAGACCCGCAACGCCGTCTTTGGACAGATCGCGCATATTTTGGGCGCCGGCGATATCGATGAGGATACCTGGGAAGACCTTGAGGCGGTGTTGATCCAGGGCGACGTGGGGGTGGAGACTTCGCTGGTGCTGATCGAGCGACTGCGCAAGCGCGCGAGCGCCGATGGCATTTACCGAACAGCCGATCTGCAAAAGATATTGCGTGAGGAGTTATGTGCGCTGCTGCCGGAAGCCCAACCGCTGAATTTGAAATGGCCGTTGGCAGTTGTGCTGATTGTGGGGGTCAATGGTTCGGGAAAGACGACGAGTATCGGCAAACTGACGGCGCACTTTAAGCGCGAGGGGCGCAAGGTCGTGCTGGCAGCAGCGGATACGTTCCGCGCGGCAGCAATGGACCAGTTGGCTGTTTGGGGACAGCGGGTGGGCGTCACCGTCATCACCGGGCCAGAGGGGGGAGATCCCAGCTCTGTGGCTTACGACGCCATTCAACACGCGCAGGCGCACAAGGCCGATATGGTCATCGTCGATACGGCGGGCCGTTTGCACACACAACATAACCTGATGGCAGAGTTGGAGAAGATTCAGCGGGTGATCGCCAAACGGGTGGCATGGGCGCCGCACGAGACGTTCCTTGTTCTCGATGCCAACACCGGCCAGAACGGGCTGATTCAGGCGCAGCAGTTTCTTAATGCTGTGAAGGTCAGCGGCATCGTCCTGGCAAAGCTGGACGGCAGCGCCAAGGGTGGAATGGTGCTCTCGATTGCTCACCAATTGGGCCTGCCGGTACGCTTCGTGGGCACGGGCGAGCGCGTGGAAGACTTAGCTTCCTTCGACCGCGAAGCCTTCGTGCAAGGACTGTTGGGTGACTAAAACTCAGGCGCAAAACGTAAAAAGACTCGCACATCACGTTTTACGCATTACGCTTTATGGGAGGAACAATGACTGAATTTACAGATCGTCTCGAAAATCTGGCTTCTCGTGTGGAAGCTATCTGGAGGCGTCTTTGACTTACCTGGCAAAATCCAGGAACTCGAAACCTTAAACACGCAAAGTGCCGATCCTAACCTGTGGGATAATCCTGACAACGCCCGTGCGGTGATGCAGCGGTTGGCGGCGCTTCAAGAGGATGTGCAGTATTGGACCAATCTGCGCCAGGAGATTCACGACACCCAGGAGTTTTTCGCTCTTGGCGACGCAGACCTGTTTGCTGAACTTGAACAAACGACGGATAAACTGAAGGACGAGGTCGCGCAGGCCGAATTCCGGTTGCTCCTCTCCGGCCCTCATGACCGGGGGGACGCCATTCTGGCCATTCATGCCGGGGCCGGCGGGACGGATTCGCAGGACTGGGCCGCTATGCTGCTGCGGATGTTTTTGCGCTGGGCCGAGCGCCGCAATTTCAAGACCGACATCCTCGATTCGATGGAGGGTGAAGGAGCCGGCATCAAGAGCGTAACTGTAGGCGTGCGGGGACAGTTTGGCTACGGTTACCTACGCTCGGAGCGCGGCGTCCACCGCTTGGTGCGGCTGTCACCTTTCGACGCGGCCCACCGGCGGCATACCTCGTTCGTACTTGTTGAGGTTTGGCCTGATCTGGGCGAGGATGCGCCGCTGGTGATCGACCCGGACGACTTGCAGATCGACACCTATCGCGCTTCGTCTGCCGGGGGCCAGCATATGCAGAAGAACGAGACGGCGGTACGCATCACGCACCTGCCCACGGGCATCGTGTCTTCGTGCCAGAACGAACGCTCGCAGACGCAAAACCGCGAGGTCGCTATGCGCGTACTTAAAGCGCGTCTGATGCAACTCGAGGAAGAGAAACGTCGCCAACAGCTCGACGCACTCAAGGGCGAGCACGTGGACGCCGGATGGGGCAACCAGATTCGCTCCTACGTGTTGCATCCCTATCAGATGGTCAAGGATCACCGTACCGACCACGAGACCGGCAACGTGCAAGCTGTGCTAGACGGAGATTTGGACGCCTTTATGGAGGCGTATTTGCGCCATACGATGAGCGAATATCAAGATTAAAGGATGCATTTGCAACACCATTTAAGGAGGAAATCGATGACCGATAAGAAGAGCCTCAGTCGTTCCGATCACAGCTTCAGCAGTGTCAAGAAGCCTTCTTCTGGCGGACCTAAGGGCGGTGGTAAAAAGACACCTTCAGGCGGCCCACCCAGACCCTCCGGCGGCGGTGGCAACATTCAGTCGCGCATACCCAGGTCTGCGCCTGAACCGGCTTCCAGGCCCAAACCGTCTGGCGCGAAAATCCCCAGACCAGCGTCTGGCCCCGCTCCTTCGCCGGCGATGCCAACACAGGTCGATGCGGGCGTTCAGCAACTTGCCAGTGCGCGCACACGTTGGGAGCGGTTGGCCGGCCTGGTCGCATTGAGCGCCCTGTTCGACCAGCTATCCTCTGTCACCAGCGAAGTCGATGGTTTGGACCATGAGATCGCCCAACTCCGCGTGCGTGGCTATCGTTTTGGGCGTACTCTAGAGGAGCGCGCCGCAACTCTGAAATCGCGCTGGCCGCAGCAGCAGATGTCGGCCAATCGCTTGCTCCAGGATCAACGCAATGTCCTGCAAAATGCCGCCAACGAGACGCAGCGGCTTCTCAGTCAAGCTGAGCGCAATACCGGCTTGTTGGATACAGTGGACAGCCGTCTGTGGGCGCTCGAAAACCAGATCAACGAAGCGCAGCGCAACGTGCGCGGTGTCTTCGACAATACCGAACAGGAAATCGACAAGCTGCAAGAAGAGATGCGTGACGTGCGTGCGATGCTGGACGCGCTGGACAGCGCCTCCTTCGACCTGCTGCCCGACGAGCATGGCGTGGCGGTGTGCAAGGCGCAGTGGATCAGCGACAATCAGGAGCCGGAGGGCATGTTGTTCCTCACTGATAGTCGTCTCATTTTCGAACAACGGGAAGAGCGCGTGATCAAAAAGAAACTGTTCTCCTCCGAGAAGGAACTCGTCCAGGAAAAGCTCTGGGATACGCCAGTGGGCACGATCAACGACGTACAAGCGGATGACAAGAAATCGGGCCTGTTTGGCTTGGGACGGCAGGAGCTGCTCACCTTGAGTTTCGCCGAGCGCACGCGCGAACTGCCCAGCGACGCGACCTTGCATCTCAAAGGTGGAGCAACCAATGAGGCGTGGCTGGCGCTTATCCGCCAGGTAAAGAGTGGGCAGATCACCGCCGATCTCTTCGGCGCGCCCCCGCCTCAGCAAGTGTTGGCAGCCCAGACGGAAGCTGAAGCGGCCAAACCCGCCACCGAATTGCCCACCCGCTGCCCCGCGTGTAACGCCACGCTGCCCCCGATCTACAAGGGGATGAAGCAAGTGGAGTGCCAATACTGCGGGATGATGATCAATATTTAAGGCGATCAACTCAGCGTGTTGAGGATGTGAATGGATTTACTGCACGAGGTGCGACACTACATCGACGCGCACCGCCTCCTGAAGCCCGGAGCGCGGGTGGTGGTCGGTGTCTCCGGCGGGCCGGATTCGATGGCGCTGCTGCACGTGCTACAGCGCCTGGCCGGTACGCTGGACTTCACCTTGCACGTCGCGCATCTCCATCATGGCATCCGTGACACTGATGCTGACGCCGACGCCGAGTTCGTCGTTGCGCTGGCTGCGGACTGGGAACTGCCCTGCACCATCGAGCGGGTCGACGTGCCCGCGATTGCCGCAGAGCAGAAGCTGGCGCTGGAAGAAGCCGCCCGCCGCGCCCGGTACACCTTTCTGCATCGCGTCGCCCAGCAAACCGGTGCGCTGCGCGTCGCGGTGGGCCACAACGCTGATGATCAATCCGAGACGGTGCTGATGCACTTGCTGCGGGGTGCCGGCCCAGCGGGACTGCGCGGGATGCTGCCCGCGACCCCGTTGCGCGATTATCACCTGCTGACGCCCTGCCTCAAACCGATATCGGAGATGAAGCTCATCCGCCCGTTGCTTGCCATTCCCCGCGCCGATATTGAAGCCTACTGCGCGGAACAGCAGTTAGCTACCCGCTTCGACCGCTCCAACCTCGACACCACCTTCTTCCGCAACCGTTTGCGCCACGAGGTGCTGCCTTATCTGGCGCAGACCAACCCGCGCATAGCACAGAACCTGCGCCATCTGGCCGAGGTCGTGCGCGCGGACTACGATTTGCTGCACGAGTTTGTGTCGGTGGCGTGGGACACGCTGCAAGTCAAAGGCGCGCCTGACCTGCTGGCCTTCAATCTCGAAGGCTGGCGGGCGCAGCCGCTCGCCACCCAGCGGGCCATCATCCGCCGCGCGGCATACAAATTACGTCACTCTTTGCGCGACGTGAGCTTTATCCACGTCGAGGACGCGGTGCACATCGCCCAACAGGGCGCAACCGGCGCGCAGGCCACCTTGCCGCACGGATTGCGTTTGACGGTCGGCTATACCACCCTCACCATCGCCGGAGAGGATGTGCTGCACCTGCCGCCGGAAAATCCCTGGCTGACGCCGGGAAGCGCTATCCCCCTGTCTGTCCCCGCCGAGATTGATTTGCCGAACGGTTGGCGTTTACACGTCCAGGAAGCGCCGCATTGGAATCTGGAGGCCATCGCCAACAACTGCAATCCGCTGGTAGCGTGGATGGACGCTGATGTGTTAGGCGACACCTCTGGCTTCTCCAGGGGCATCCTGCGTACCCGGCAGCGCGGCGATCTCTTTCAGCCGCAGGGAATGCGTCACGCAACGGTACGGCTGAGCGACTTGCTCATCAATCTGAAGATGCCACGCCCGTGGCGGGATTATGTGCCGCTCGTCGAAGCGGATGGACGCATCTTGTGGGTGGTGGGGGCGCGGCTGAGCGAGGCGGCTTTGGTACGCCCGGACACACGGCGCGTCGTCTATCTACGATTCTGTGGACCGTAGGGGCCTTCTATGCCGAAACATCTGGTTTTAGTTGCTGGGAACATCGGTGCGGGTAAAACGTCGCTGGCTGAGAGGCTAGGGAAACAACTTGGCTGGCATGTCGCGTATGAGTCGGTGGACAATAACCCGTATTTGGCCGATTTCTACACCGATATGCGCGCGTGGAGTTTCCACCTCCAGATTTTCTTCCTGGGGCATCGCGCTGAACAGCACCGCCAACTGATGGCGCTGCCGGAGTCGGCCATTATCGACCGCAGCATCTACGAGGACGCTCACATCTTCGCGCGGGCGCTGTACAGTCTCGGCAATATGACTGAGCGCGACTATCAGGCCTACCAACGCCTCTACGGACTGGTGATCAACACCTTGCCGCGCCCCGCGCTGCTCATCTACATCAAGGCATGTCCCTCAACGCTGCTTTCACGCATTCGCCAGCGTGGGCGGGAGATGGAGAACAGCGTCTCCGCCGACTATCTGACGCTCCTGGGACAGTTCTACGATGAGTGGATGGCGACTTTCGATCAATGTCCCGTGCTGACTGTGCCGGGGGATGATCTAGACTTTGTCCATTACCCCGAACATCTGGAGATCATCGCCGAGCGCGTGGAGGACAAATTGGCGGGGAAAGAGATTGTAGAATTCCCCAAACCGGGAGTGCTGAATGCCCGCTGAATCCGGAGAACCGCTGAGCGAGCGCGAGGTCGAGATCGTGGAATTGGTCGCCGCCGGGCTGACCAACCGCGAGATCGCCATTCGCACCTACCTCAGCCCCAACACGGTGAAGGTCCACCTGCGCAACATCTTCACCAAAACCGGCGTGGCCTCCCGCACTGAGTTGACGGTGCTGGCGATGCAGGAGGGTTGGATCACCGTGCCTGGCGTCACTGATGCGACAGATGGCACAATAGAAAGCGTCCCGGCGGAAGTCATTGTTCAGATAGAACCAGAGGCCCCGGCATTGCCACCCTGGCCACGCGCGCGTTGGGCGGCGCTGGCGGTCGGCCTGCTCTTGGCGCTTGTGGCGCTGCTCTTGCCCCGGCAGCCCGCGGGACAGGCTGCCGTCCCCACGGGCAGCGGCTTGGTCGATCAGACTGTGGCCGAACGTGTTCCCGATGTTCCGGTTGGGGAGAATGGCGATGCGCGTTGGGACGAGTTGACGCCGTTGCCCGTGCGCCGCGCACGGATGGGTACCACATCGCTGGGGGACAGCATTTATGTTGTCGGCGGCGGCATAGAAGATGGCCTTACCGGGCGATTGGACATCTACGATATTGCTACCACACTGTGGCGGAGTGGTGCTGAACGTCCGGTGGCTCTGGCGAATGTCGGCATCGTGGCGCTGACGGAGAAGCTCCTCGTTCCCGGCGGATGCGACGCGAGCGGTATGCCGCAAGTGGTCACCCATCTCTATGACCCCCAAAGTGACACATGGAGCGAGGTTGCGCCGTTGCCTCAACCGTTGTGCGCTTATGCGTTGACGGGATACGGCGGACGGGCATACCTTTTTGGGGGATGGAATGGTGTGGCGTATCAGGCCGTGAGTTACGTCTACGATAGCGCCAGCAACACCTGGACGGAAATCGCACGTCCGGCTGAAGCGCGTGGGTTTGGCGCAGCGGCGACCCTGGTCGATCGTATCTTTTACGTGGGCGGCTACGATGATAAACGCGAGTGGTCAACCTGCGAGGTTTACCTTCCCGAAGCCAATCGTTGGGAAAGCTGTGCGCCGATGCTTCTGCCGCGCGGCGGGTTGGGGCTGGCGGCGATCGGCGGGCGGGTGTACGCGATCGGCGGCGGGTGGACGGCCTATTTGGGGTTCAACGAGCGCTATGACCCGGCGAATGATACTTGGACAGTCATTCAGACACCTATCGTGGGCGAATGGCGCAATCTGGGCCTGACGGCGTGGGACACGTCACTGTACGTCGTCGGCGGGTGGAGCGGCGACTACCTCAACCGCGTCTATGCCATCGAAGTACTTCCCTGGCGCGTCTTTATCCCTACAACGTTTTTCTCGCCGTAGGTGTGCCTGTAATGTTGCTTGACGAAATCCTCGTTCTGCGTATAATGGCTTTTGTTAATCCTCGGTAGCTCAATTGGCAGAGCGACCGGCTGTTAACCGGTTGGTTGTAGGTTCGAGTCCTACCCGAGGAGCCTGTAAGGGCAGATTACTATCTGCATTAAGCGGAGGCGTTGGCGATGCCCCCGCTTTTTCTTATCTGGGTTTGCAGATTCTGTCTATGGCTTA
>DAIUDK010000192.1:0-7424 GCA_036845725.1 Chloroflexota bacterium | reverse complement strand
CAGGGTTCGATCGTCATCACCGCTTACAAAAACACGATTCTATCCACTCTGGCAGGTACGGTTATGTCTGTTCTGATGGTAGGGTTATATGCTTACCCGCTTTCGCGACCCAATTTCAAGTTCAAAACCTTCTTCACCTTCTTCGCTTTCTTTACTATGCTGTTTGGTGGCGGGCTTGTTGCATATTATATGGTGACGCGGCAGATTCTGCAGATTCAAAACAGCCTGTGGGCCTTGTTTCTGCCTTCTGCTTTCAGTCCATTTTGGGTGATCGTTATGCGTACCTTCTACCAGACGAACGTGCCTAATGAGGTTATCGAATCTGCCCGTATCGATGGGGCCAGTGAATGGCGCACGCTTTTCCAGATTGTTATGCCGCTGGCAATCCCCGGTTTGGCGACCGTTGCCCTTTTTAGCGCGATCGGTATTTGGAACAACTTCTTCAACTGTTTATTGCTGGTGGATGAGGCAAAGTATTACAGCTTGCAGTTCACCATCTACACGACGTTGAACAATATCCGATTCTTGCTGGAAAACGCAGACAAGATGCAGGGTATTGTCAATATTTCAGAACTCCCCTCGCAGACCTTCCGTATGGCCATGGCGGTGGTAACCGTAGGTCCTATTATCTTCGCCTATCCCTTCTTCCAGCGTTATTTTGTCCGTGGTTTGACCATTGGCGCTGTTAAGGGATAGATTTGTGCTTTCATTTACAGGGAAACGCCCCTGTAGAATTCTGTATAGTGCTTTTCGTATTGAGAAAGGGGGTGCCACAGGATGCCCGGAGTCCCTGAATATCAATGTTAATTCGGGCAGTAAAGAAAATGAAGTAGCCTTGCTTTCGAAAAACCATTAACTGTATTGGAAACAAAAACTCAATGAAGGAAGGAGAAAATCATGTATACTAAGTTTTCGCGCCGTCAATTTCTGAAGCTTGCCGGCATATCTACGGCTGCTGGGGTGCTCGCTGCTTGTAACAGACCAGCAGCCGCCCCCTCCACGCAAGAACCTGCCGCCTCCGCGGCTACTGCGGTACCTGCAACCGTTGCAGCACCTGCTGAGGTCGCAGTTCTCGACTATTACATCGTTGGTGCCGGTGATACCGATCAGCGTTCGCTGGTCGAAGCCGCAATCAACGAGTATATCGAGCCTCTTATCGGCGCCAACGTGGTTTTCCACGTTATTGGCTGGGGCGATTGGGCATCCAAGGCCGTTACCGGCATCCAGGCCGGCGAAAAGATGGACATCTTCTTCACCGCCGACTGGTATTACTACATGCAGTTGACGACTGAAGGCCTATTCACTCCGTTGAACGACGATAACGGGCCAGACGGCAACCTGCTGGAGAAATATGGCCAGGGCATCCTGAGCAGCCTGAATCCCGCGTTCATCACCGGTACGCAGATTGACGGCATCAACTACGCGGTTCCCACCAACAAGGAGCTGACCGTTCCCGAAGGCTTCCTCTACAACGTCGCGTTGGCCGAAGAAATCGGTTTCACCGAGGCCGACGCCGCCAAGATCAAGAGTTATCGCGATATGGAGCCCTGGCTGGAAAAGGCCAAAGCAGCCCGCCCGGATGAGTATCCCTATCTGACAGACGGACGCGATGGCTTCTCGCCCTATCCGCAGGACCTCGCCAGCGGCGTCAATGGACAACTGATCAATATGAAGTTGGCTCCCGATGCGAATGGTGTGTGGGATGAGACCGTCCTCAGCGTCATGGAACAAGATGATACAAAAGAGCGCCTGATGATCTTGCGTGAATGGTATGAAAAGGGATGGATTCATCCGGATGCCGGCCTGACCACCTTCGACACCAGTGTGTACTTGAATGCGGGCCAGTTCTTCATCGAACCGATGCCCCTGAAAGGCAACAACATCAAGGCGCAGGAGATGATGAACGCTTCCGGCAACACTGACCTGCGGTTGAAGGAAATCTACGGCCAGCCCAAGGTCAATATTACCACCCACGCTGGTGGCTCCATGCTCGCCATCCCTGCCATGTCCGAACACCCGGTAGAGGCTATGAAGTACATCAACCTCTTGCATACCGATCCCAAGCTCATCAACATGCAGTTGTTCGGCGTTGAGGGTACGCACTGGGAGAAAGAGGCCGATGGCCGCGTGAACCTCCTTAACAGTGCCTGGTACGGCGCACACGCCGGTGCTTGGACAGTTGGAAACACCATGCTTCAACTGGTGACCAACAAGGAAGACCCGGACAAGAACCGAATGTTGATCGAATACTCCAACGATGCGATCGATCATATTGCTCTGGGCTTCCGCTTCCGCACCGACCCCATCGCCGCGGAGTTGACTGCAGTGAATGCCGTCGTTGACGGTATGAACCGGGCGCTCCAGACTGGTTATGTGGACCCCGCGGTCGAATTACCCAAGTACATCACCGATCTGAAGGCTGCCGGTTTTGATAAGATCAAGGCCGAGGTCGAGAAGCAGTACGCTGAATGGAAGGCCAAGAAAGGCTAGGCATAGGCCATCAAGGTTCATCCCTTGATATTTGAACGTATGGGCTGCTCTTGTACAAGGGCAGCCCATTTTTGTGCACAAGAACGGTGTTTGTACTCGTTTTGGGTAGCTGATGTTTAACCGAAGTTTTCCAACAGTTCCAGCACCAGATGTAGTTGCGGTGTGGTATCCACGTAAGAGTACATCCCGCCGGTATACTGCCCCTGCTGGACAAGTTCCGCGCCTTTGCCTTCCAGGTACGCCACCACCTTGTCGCTGTCCTTGACGAAGAAGGCGATGTGGTGGACTCCCTCACCCTTTTCATCGAGCACTTCTTGCCACGTGCTGGGCTTGCCGTCCGGCTCGATTAACTCGATTTGCACCTGTCCCATATCGAAGAATGCCAGCTTGGCGGTTGCCTCGCTGGGCTTCCCCCGGTAGACGGTCTTTGCTTTGTCATAACCGTCTGTGACGGTGATGTTAGGCTTGGGCAGGCCTAGCACATCGCAGTAGGCCGCTGCCGATTTCTCGATATCCTTCACCACCAGGCCAATCTGGCATACGACGTTCGTTCCAATTCCGGTTTGTTCAGTCATGAAGTTCTCCTTTTTGAAGTCAACCACGAATCTATTTGGGCCATATCGCCAGGTATCTGGCGATGATCTCATCCAGCAACCGGTTATGCGCTTCGTCAGTCACCTGCCGTGCCGGATCGGCTGCGAACCAGGCGATGATCTCCTCCGCGCCCCGGCTGAAGGGAATTGTTGCTGTAAAGTCCGGGACGAGGCGCTTGATCTTACTGTTGTCGAAGATGACGCTGTGCGTCTTGTCGCCCAGCAATCCTGCGCCCCAATCGGGATCGAAGGCGTTGATCAGTTCCGAAGGGACGTGGACGAGCCGCGGTTCTTCTACGCCCGCCGCGCGCGCGAGGATGCGGAATATCTGATCCCACGTCAGGACTTCGTCAGAAGTGATGTGGTACGCTTCGCCGATGGCCTGTGCGTTGCCGAGTAGCCCCACGAAGCCTTTGGCGAAGTCCTGGTGATGCGTGAGCACCCACAGCGATGTTCCGTCCCCGTGGACGATGACCGGCATACCCTTGCGCATCCGTTCGATGACCGTCCATCGCCCGCGGAAGGGCAGGCGTGTGCGGTCGTATGTGTGCGCCGGGCGCACAATCGTCACCGGGAAGCCTTCGTCGCGGTAGGCGCGCAGCAGGCGTTCCTCACAGGCGATTTTGTCCCGCGAGTACTGCCAGAAGGGATTGTGCAGCGGCGTCGATTCGGTAATCGGCAGACTCCGCACCGGCTTGTGGTAGGCCGACGCCGTGCTGATGAAGATGTATTGCCCGACGCGATCCCGAAAGAGCGCGATGTCCGTCTCCACGTGGGCGGGCGTGTAGGCGACCCAATCCACCACGATGTCAAACGTCATTGAACCGATGGCAGCCCTTACCGATGCCGGATCGCGGATGTCGCCGGTCAGCACGGTCGCGCCGGCCAGGACAGGGCGCTCGCTCGTCAGCCCGCGATTGATCAGGTAGAGGTCAATGCCGCATTCCACCGCCAGTTGCGAACACGCGGAACTGATTGTGCCGGTCCCGCCGATGAAGAGGACTTTCATAGATCATCCCCCAATTCTGCCAGTTGGTCATACACCGGAACCAGTGCGGTATACGTCTCCTGGAAAAGTGGATACAACTCCGCGTAGACAGCCTGCGCCTGCGGGTTTGGTTCGATGATTCCTGCGATGGGATTCATCGCCGCCGCCATCTCGAAGCCCTGATACAGTCCCACACCGACGCCGCCCGCCAGCGCCGCACCCATAGACGTAGCCTCGTCCAGGATCGCCAGCCGGTGAACAGGAATGCCATACACGTCGGCCATGATCTGGTTCCACAGCCGGCCTTTCGCGCCGCCGCCGATGAGGCGCATCGCATCGACGCGCGCGCCCTGCGCCCGGAAGGCATCCAGCGTCATGCACAGGTTCATCGTCACGCCTTCGAGCACGGCCCGCAGCAGATCGGCGTGGGTGTGGCGGATGGTGAGGCCGACGAAGGCGCCACGCGCTTTGGGATTCCAGTAGGGACTGCGCTCGCCCATCAGATAGGGCAGGAAGAGCAGGCCGTTCGCGCCGGGCGGCGATTCAGCGGCGCGCTCGTTCATCAGATCATAGACATTCACAGAGAGATCTGTCGCTGTTCTGCGTTCGCCTTCGCATATCTGATCCCGCGCCCACTGGTACGATGCCCCCGCCGACTGTGTGGTTCCGGTAGGCATAAACATCCCCGGCACGAGGTGACAGTAGCAGAAGGTGCGATACGCCGGATCGAGGAGTGGATTGGGCGTCGCCAGCGCGATCCATGCCGACGAGCCGACGTAGTTGTACGCTGCGCCCTCGGCGACGACGCCCGCGCCCGTCGAGGCGCACACGCCGTCCCCACCGCCGATGACGACGGGCGTGCCTGCGGCCACACCGACCTCTTCCGCAACGGAGGGCAGCACTTCGCCAACCACGTCGATGGAGCGGTGGACATCGGGTAGTTGCGCTGGATCGACCTCGGCCACTCCGAGAATGCGTGGCGACCACGCGCCGGTCGCCAGGTCGTACAAGTCCATGCCGGAAGCGTCCGACATATCAGTGACGAAGTTGCCGGTCAACCGGGCGACCATCGCATCTTTGGCGTGGATGAATTTGTAGGCACGGCGGTAGATGTCCGGTTGGTGGTCACGGATCCACAGCATCTTGAGCAGCGAGTAGCTTTCGCTGAGACGATGTCCGGTGATGGTGTACATCTCGTCGAACGAGATGCGCTCCAGCAGCCAGTTCACCTGCTCTGTGCTGCGTTGGTCCGCCCAGATGATGGCGGTGCGCAGCGGGCGCGCATTTCTGTCCACTGGAACGGCCGCCATCATCTGCCCACTGAAGGTGATGCAGGCCACGTCGTCGCCGCTGATGCCGGTTTGTTCGAACAGTTGGTGGGTGGACGTGTAAACCGCTTTCCACCAATCTTCTGGGTTCTGCTCGGCCCAACGCGGATGCGCGTACTCGGTGGCATAGCCGTAGAAGGCGCTGCCGGCGAGACGCCCTTCTGCGTCGTAGAGCGTAGCTTTGTTGCCGGTGGTGCCCAGATCGTGCGCCAGAACGTAGTTTTTCATCAACATTCTTTTTGGACAGGATTCACAGGATTTTCAGGATTCAGCCTTCGTTGAAGTTGGCAAACCAGGAATGTATTCCTCACCGATTGGGATCGTAATGCTAGAGCCTTCGAACGCATCGCCGATTAGCTCGTACCGCCCACCCAGACATTCGGCCAGGAAAGCCTCGGCAATGGCGTTGAACGAGAGGCGGTTCTCGGGCCGGGCGAAGCCGTGGCCTTCGTCGGGATAAAGGACGTAAGTGACGGGGATGTTTTTCTCCTGCATGGCCTGGACAATCTGATCGGCCTCGGCCTGTTTCACCCGTGGATCGTTCGCGCCCTGACCGATGAGTAACGGTCGGCAGATGCGATCGGCGTAGGTGAGCGGCGAACAGGATGTGAGGAACGCTTGCCCTTCTTCGGTGCGGTGATCGCCAACGCGCGTGGTGAACATCTCCAGCATCGGCTTCCAGTAGGGCGGCATCGATTCCAGCAGCGTTACAAGGTTCGAGGGGCCGACGAGGTCTACACCGCAGGCAAAGGTCTCCGGCGTGAAGGTCAGTCCGGCCAACGTGGCGTAGCCGCCGTAGCTGCCGCCGGCAATGGCGATGCGCGCCGGATCGGCGATGCCTGCCGCGATGGCCCACTGTACAGCGTCAATGAGGTCGTCGTGCATCTTCGCGCCCCATTCGCGGTTGCCAGCGTTGATGAAATCCTTGCCAAAGCCGGTCGAAGCGCGGAAGTTGACGCTCAAGACGGCGTAGCCCCGGTTCGCAAACCACTGGTGATAGGGATCGTACCCCCACTCGTCGCGTCCCCACGGACCGCCGTGGACCCACAAGACGGTTGGCAGCGGCGCGTCGGGGATGTTGTCGCCATTCGTGTCGGCGTCGAGCGGCAAGGAGTAGTAGCAGACCATGTCCCACCCATCCCGCGTGGGAATGACCACCGGCGTCATCTTCACCAGCGGCAGGTCTTCCAACGCCTGGCGGTTGGTGAACAGGAAGTGCGCCTGACGCGCCGCGCGGTCATAGCGGTAGTACCGTATCGGGCCGTTATCCATCAGATACGCGACAATCCAGGTTCGATCATCCAACGTGCGGCTGACGACTTCGATATCGCCGTCGGCGACGGTTTGCAGATAGGCCATATCCTCGGCAATGGCGGGATCGAGGACGCGCCAGTATTTGCGCTCGTAATTGAACGCCACGGCCTGGATATGCTTCTCGGTGGGGTGCTCCATTCCGCCGTTTACATCGGATTTAGCGTCTTCGGCCAACAACGTCCGCGCGCCCGTTTCGAGGTTCAGCGCGAAGAGGGCCGAGGTGTTGCGCTCCCGGCTGTCGGTCATGTGCAACACCTTGCCGGTTTTGTCGAAGCCTAACAGCCAGGTCATCATGCTGTCTTCCATCGGGATGTGCGTGAACGGCGTCCATGCACCATCCTCCCCCGACGAGAGAATCTCCGTGCCGCCATCCGGCGTGGTGCGCTGCGCGAAGCGGATGCTATAGTCATCGTCGGTGACGAACTCCGCGAAATCCTCGTTTTGCAGGATGCAACGCCGCTCGCCTGTGGCGATGTTGATGCGATAGACGTCGTGGTGTTGCGGATCGCGGTCGTTCAATCCCACGAGAATCTCCTCCGGGAATTTATGACTGACGTGCTGGAACCGCGCGTTGGCCCCTTCGAGGGGCGTCAGGTCTTTGGTTTCGCCGGACTCCACCGCAACGCTGTAGACTTGCCAGTTTTCGTCTCCGCCTTTGTCCTGGATGTAGAGCACGTGGGCGCTGGTGAAGGCCCACAGATGAAAGCGAAT
>DAIUDK010000191.1:0-7481 GCA_036845725.1 Chloroflexota bacterium | reverse complement strand
CGCCAGCAAAATCAGCCCGGCGACGAATCCCACGATCACATACTGCTGGTAGAACACCGCCTCCCAGAGCATCCGCAGATCGAAGCCGTAATCCAATCCGGCAAACGTGAGAAAGTGTAGCACAACGTACAAGAAGGCATACAACCCCAAGGTCCGGCGCGCGCGCAGCAACGGCGTAAAGCCGGTGAGGGTGTAGAGCGGCGTGCATGCCAGCGAGAGCACCAGCAGGTTGAGCGAGGCACGACCCGTGCGGGTGATGATCTCTCCCACCGGGTCCGCAAAGCGTCCCCAAGCCAGATCCCAGAGAATATACGCAACAGGCCACAGTGCCAATCCGTGGACCAGGATATGAAACCAGTTGACGCGCCACCACGTCGCAGACCGCCAACCCGCACCCCTGCAATCCTGCATCAATAGTACCAATCCCGCGAATTCAGATCGGGATACAGGCCGGCGACCTCGTCGGCGTAGCCATTGAGGAACAGCGTCTCGCGGCGGCGATTCTCGCCGATTAGGCGCTCCGTGGCCTGCGACCAACGCGGATGCGGTACCTCAGGGTTCACGTTCGCCCAGAAGCCGTACTCGCGCGGATTGGTCACCATCCACAGCGACTGCGGCATCTCCTCCACCAGGTCGATCTTCACGATCGACTTGAGCGACTTAAAGCCGTACTTCCAGGGGACGACCAACCGTACCGGCGCGCCGTTTTGCGGTTGCAAGTCCTGACCATACAGCCCGGTCGCCAAAAGCGTGAGATCGTGCATCGCCTCATCCATTCGCAATCCCTCGACGTAGGGCCAGGGGAAGCTCCTGTCTTTCTGCCCAGGCATCTGGTCTGGATCATAGAGCGTCTCGAAACGCACATATTTGGCCGTGGACAGTGGCTCGACCTCATTCAACAGCCGCGACAGTGAAAACCCGAACCAGGGGATCACCATCGCCCAGGCTTCGACACAGCGCATGCGATAGATGCGCTCTTCTTGTTCGAACGTGCGCAAGTCGTCGATATCGAACATCTTGGGCTTGTTGACCAGGCCACCCACAGCAACTTGCCACGGCGAGGTCGAGAAACCCTGTGCCAAACGCGCAACACCGTTCGGATTCAGCGTAAATTCATAGTAGTTGGCATACCCTAGCACGCTCTCCAATGGCGTGAGCGCATTGCCCAACTCATCCGCACCGTCACCGGGTGGCGAAACATCAGCAGGCGTTGTCGCGCCCGTAGACAACGGCACCGGTTGGCGCCCGCACGCTGCAAGCAATACCGCGTTCGCCGCCAGCAGGCCCGCCGCCTGCAAAAACTTCCGCCGTGAAAGGTAAATATGTTCTGGCGTAATCTCAGAAGACTTAATCGGAACCATGGTCACACTCCCCTTTCCAACAGTAAACGATGACCTTGCCCATCACACCAATCGACACATCAAAGGCTAAACCCGTGCGCCGCCGCTCCGAACAGGGCGATTTTGGGATGCAGAATGATGTACACGGGCATCTGCGCAAGCAAAGGCGAGAGCCTTCCCTTGTTGCGGAACGCCGCGCGGAAGGTGTTGCTGTCGAGCAGCGCGCGGAGATGCACCGGAATGCCGCCCCCCAGGTAGACCCCGCCGGTCGACAGCACGCGCAGCGCCATGTTGCCCGCCTCGGCCCCCAGAATGGAGACGAAAACCTCCAACGTCTTGCGGCACAACTCACAGGGCTGCTCACGCTCCAACGCCGCCTGCGCGATCACCGGATTGGGGTCGCGCGCAGCCGCCAACTGCTCCGCCAGCCAGGCCGGTTCTTCCGCGTAGCCGCTATCGCGGAGAAAGGCGTAGATGTTGGGGATACCCAACCCGGAGCAAACCCGCTCGTAGCTCACCCGGCGCAACTGCGCCTGGAGATAGCGCAGGAGATCGACTTCCAGCGCGTTCGTGGGCGCGAAGTCGCAGTGCCCGCCCTCAGAGGCGTGCGCGCGATAGTGCGTGCCATCCCAGGTGAGATAGCCCTCGCCCAGTCCGGTCCCCGGCGCGACGACGGCCAACGCCCCACCCGGCTGCGCCTGACCCGGATGTATGCCGTACAAATCGTCCGCGTCCAAAAACGGCACGCCGCTCGCAATTGCCACCAGATCGTTCAACAGGGTGAAAGAGGAAAAGCCCAGGTCGACGGCCAACTGCGCCTCATCCAACACCCAGGGCAGATTCGTGATGCGCGCCTGCCCGTTGACCACCGGTCCGGCGACGCCAAAGCACGCGCGTTTGACCGGTATCTCGGTGCGGCTCAGGAATTCCTTCACCAGAGCGGCCAACCCCTTGTAGGCTGCGCTCGGAAAAGTCTCCATCAGCAGCGGCGCGTGCAATCCGGCCTCACGCGAGTAAATCGCCACGTTGGTCTTCGTGCCACCCACATCCCCTGCGAGTAAGAATTCTTCTTGTAACGCCATCGCTCCACCATCCTCCTGCACGAATTTACCCTATTTTACCACCCTGCGCGCTCAAGCGCGAATAGCAGCGCCGTCAAGATCACCGCCGCCGGGATGACGACCACCCATGCATTGACCTTGAACAATTCCGGCAGCGTCACCGCGCCGAAATCACCCTTACTGAGCAACGGCTTCTGCAACTTCGGGGAAAACGTCGCAAACAGCCACGCTCCCAGGAGAATGCCCACCGTCCCACCGATCAGCGCGTCGAGTGAACCCTGCCCGATTGCGCCAGAGATTGTGCCGGGGCAGTAGCCGAGTACGGCGAAGCCTACCCCAAAGAGCAAGCCGCCGACCACCGTCTTGCCTACCGAACCGGATTTGGGATGCAGCCGCGCCACACCCAGGCCGCGCAGCGCGTACACGCCGAGCATTCCGGTGACGACGGCGGAGAGCATCACTTTGACCATCGTGAAATCGGTGAGCAGCAATTGACCGAGGATCACATCGTAGGTGGTCACGCCGCCTTTTTGCAACAGAAAGCCAAACGCGATCCCCGCGACCAGCCCGAGAACCAGTTGCAGGCGCTTATTCGTGTGTAATTTCGTCAACATCGCACACCTCGCTCACGCGCCCAACACGCGAAAAATGACGAACGCGGCGACGATGCCACCGGCGAAAAAGCAGGCTACCGCCAGCCAACTGCTCACCGCCAGTTGCAGCGTTCCGCTGATGCCATGCCCGCTCGTGCAGCCGTCCGCCCAACGCGCCCCCGCGCCCATCAACACGCCGCCGATCACCGCCACGAGCAAACGCGGGACATAGGCCGAGCCGAAGGTCGCGGCCCACAGCGACGGCACCCACGTCAACTGAAACTGCCCCGAAAGCAACGCCGAGGCGAACGAGCCAATCACGATGCCGATGACAAGCATCACATCCCAGGTGAGTGCTGGAACATACTGCTTGAAATACGGTTTCGCCAACGTCTTGTTGCCGCGAAACGCCCGCTCGATCATTCCGCTGAACCGCGCAAAAGCCGTCGAACACCCAATCGGTTTGTCGGACAACACAAACGTCAGCCAGCTCAATATCCCGATGCCGATCCCTACCACGTAGGGCGACCATTGTTGCATCCTCAGCCATTCCATTGTCAAAAACCTCCTCACGATAATCTCATCGGGGCAAACTACAAAAGCCTGGCTTTACACCTTGCTGTACCGGGACTCGTACAGTACGAGAAGTGCACTTGGGCGATCATATGCTGAGACTTTTGTGTCTTGATGCCAATGATCTTATTTTAGCATATAAACATCATAAAAACAACCTTTTATCCCCTGTATTTCTTCAAGAACAACAGTTTCACTAAATTCCGAGACTGAATATAATTATTGCCGTATGTTATGTAAGTCTTGTGACTCACGACTCAAATCCTGAGCCTGCCCCCTTGGAAGGCAGGTTGCTCAAAAAGGAACGCAGCATGACCGGAACGCCGCCAGTCCATGTTTTGATCGTCGATGACAACGCAGAACTGCGCGCCACTTTGCGCTCAATTCTCAGTATGCTCGACCATACCGTTGCCGGTGAAGCTGAAAACGGGGCAAAAGCCATCGCCCTGGCGCAACAATTGAAGCCGGATATCATCGTCATGGATGTCTCCATGCCCGGCATGGATGGTATCACCGCCGCACGTAGAATTCAGGCCATACAGCCAACACCAGTCATCTTGCTCACCGCGATGGACACACCCGACCTGGTCGAGCAGGCCCGCGATGCCGGCGTGGTTGCCTATCTGGTGAAGCCGCCACAGGCCAGCGAGTTACAGCGCGCCATCGTCATCACCCTGGCGCGTTCCCGGGAGTCCGCCGAACTGCGGCGCCTAAATGAGGAGCTGCGGCGTCTTAACGCAGAATTGAACCACGTCAACACCGAATTGGAAAAGCGCAATCGCCAGCTCCAAAGGGCGCTAAAAACCATCAAAACCCTCAGCGGACTCGTCCCTATCTGCGCATGGTGCGGCAAGAAAATTCAGGACGACGACGGTCAATGGACCAGCATCGAAACCTACATCGAAAAACATTCTAACGCCGAATTCACGCACGGCATCTGTCCGGAATGTCTGACAAAGTTCAAAGAGAAGAAAGGAACCCTATGAGCTCGAGTTTTCAAACAATAGCCATAGTCGCATTCTATATCCTGGCGATGGTCCTGTTGTTTATCCTTTCTATAAAAATACACAGAGGTTATAAGGATCTTAGCCAATTCCTGCAGGAAGACTGGCCCGAAAAATGGTTAGAGGTGAGTAGCGACGCAATAATAATGAAGGTAATCTATCAAAACCTTTTCAATTTCATCTGGAGAGGGAGGATTTTCAAAAGCGCGCGGATTGCCCTGGCAGTGAAACAACTAAGGGAGAATTATGCGGCCCTCTTTGTCATCTTCTTTGTGATACTCTCGGCATCTTGTTGGCTATTTTATCTTTCCATACCTCAAGTCTAGCGCGCTTTTCAGTTCGGCTAATGCCGTCAGTCCCCAATCGGCATCAATATAAGGAGGCGACCCAGCACTCCCGCCAATATTGTGTTAAAATAGACCCCGTGTGGATGCTTGGCATCCGCACGGGGTCATTTTATCCAAGAGGTATCATCTCATGCAAGAACAACACGTGAAGCGGAATCTGCTCGCGCTCGTGGGCGATTTCGTCTTTTTCTCAATCGGTTTCGCCTTTTACGATCCGGTGGTCATTGTGCCCGCGTTCGTCAAGGAGTTCACCGATTCTTCGTTGCTCATCGGCGCGCTCTCGACGTTGCGCATCCTGATGATCACTGTGCCGCAGATATGGGCCGCCAGTTTTCTGGTCACGCAGCCGCGCAAGAAGCCCCTGCTGGTGTGGTCAACGTTCGGCGGACGGTTTCCCGTTCTCTTCCTGGCGCTCGCTACGCTGCTGTGGACGCGCACCCACGTCTGGTTGACGATGGCGGTGCTCACACTATCGGTCGCGA
This sequence comes from Chloroflexota bacterium, assembly GCA_036845725.1. GTDB lineage: Bacteria > Chloroflexota > Anaerolineae > B4-G1 > SLSP01 > DSWT01. Next base: position 2,081 of record DAIUDK010000191.1, on the reverse strand, counting down.
TCTTCTATACCTCCGAGGGCCTGAACAGCGTCTCCTGGCCCGCGCTCGTGGGCAAGGTGATCCCCGACAGGCTGCGCGGGCGCTTCTTCGGCGCCGGGCAGCTCTTGTCCAGCCTGGGCGCTGCCATCGCCGGGATTATCGTCAGCCGCATCCTCGACAAGAATGGCGCAGCGCTGCCGGAACGGTGGGCACTGCTCTTCGGCATCGGCTTTGTGGGATTGATGATCTCGCTGGTCACCATGTTCTTCATCCGCGAGGAGCCCGAGGACAAAACGCCTAGCAAAACCGACGTCCGCCACGGCCTGCGGATGATGCTCCACTACCTGCGCACGGATGCGTCGCTGCGCCGGGCCGTCATCACACAAATTGTGCTATGGACGGCAGGCGCGGCATCCCCGTTCTTCATCGTGCGCGCCCGCGAGTCTTTCGTGGGCAACGACGCCATCATCGGCGCGCTGTTGACGACGCAGAGCATCGGCGGGGTGGCGGCAGCGCTGATCTGCGGGCATCTGATCGACCGGGTGGGCAGTTGGGCCGCCATCCGTCTGGGAGCCGTCACACAAACGGTTTCGCTGCTGGCGGTCATCCTGGCAGGTGTGCTCGGCGCACCGACGATCTTCTACTTCGCCGCCTTCTTCCTGATGGGCTTTGTAACCGCCAGTCTGTGGTGGAGCCTCAGCGCCTATCTGCTGGACATCGCCGACAACGAACAGCGCCCGATTTATCTGGCGGCGAACGGTATCCTCAGCGGCGTCACCGTCTTCAACCCGCTCATCGTCGGCGCGCTGTTCGAGACGCTGCCGCCGGGGACGGTGTTCATTATCATGGCAGCGCTCAGCGTGTATGGTGGCGTATTGGCCTGGCGATTGCGGAAAGGGCGGGGAAACGAATCAGCGAGTGAAAGAATCGACGAATAAGCAAATGGCGAGAGGGATTTCGACCATCTGACTACCCAACTATCTGACTATCCAACTTTCAACTAAGGAGCACAGGTTGTCATCACCAGCATTGACAAAGACGACGCCACGGGCCAATTCACGGCGCGGGCTGATCGTATTGTATATGGCGGCGGTTGTGTTTTATTGGGCCTCAATGTATTTCTACGTCCCCACCCTGTCATCCTACATCAAAACAAAAACGAGCGACCTGGCTTTGGTCGGCATTGTCATGGCGCAGTACGGCCTCTGGCAGGCGGTCGCCCGCTTCCCGCTGGGGATCGCAGCGGATTGGATTGGGCGGCGCAAACCGTTCATCATCGCCGGGTTTGCGCTCGCGGGGCTGGGCGCGCTGTGGATGGGATTGACGGACTCGGTCAATGGGCTGCTCCTGGGACGCGCACTCACCGGTCTTGCGGCGAGCGTGTGGGTGCTATTGGTCGTCGCCGTCAACAGCCAGTTTCCGCCGGAAGATGCGGTACGCATCTCAGCGCTGGTGTCGGGCGTCAACTCCGTCGCGCGGATGCTCGCTACGAGTGTCACCGGCAAGCTGTACGACTGGGGCGACTATCCACTCGCCTTCTTCGTGGCGGCGGGCACGGCGGTACTGGCGATGCTGGCCATGGTGGGCATCCGCGAACCGGTTCGCCCGCCAAAAGCGCCGTCGCTCGGCAGTCTGGGGAAGCTGATCACCCGGCGGGATGTGCTTGTGCCGTCGCTACTTTGCGCGGTATCACAGTTTGCAATCTGGGCCGCGCCGTTCACCTTTGCGCCAATCCTGGCTAAAAACCTGGACGCGTCTAATAACACGCTGAGCCTGCTGACGAGTCTATATATCGCCATGATGGTGATCGGCAGCTTTGCCACCTCCGCAGTTGCCAAACGGGTGAGTTCGCGGTGGATTGTCGTATTCACTTTTACCGTCATCGCACTCTCGATGGGGATGTTGACCCTCGCCCACGCACTGCCGTGGGTCTTCGTCGCCCAAATCTGTTTCGGGCTGGCGTCGGGAATCGGCTACTCGGTGCTGATGGGGTTGAGCATCCGCGACGTGGACGAGACACAGCGTGCCACGGCGATGGGGCTGTTCCAGGCCGTGTACGCCATCGGGATGTTCGCCGGACCGTGGCTCAGCGGCATTCTGGC
>DAIUDK010000190.1:4463-7551 GCA_036845725.1 Chloroflexota bacterium | reverse complement strand
GCCGAGGCCGGGGCGATGGTCTACATGGAAAGCGGCATCACTTTCGAGTCGAAGATGGGCGACGGTTCCAAGGTCAGCTCCGGTTTCTTCGATAAGGTGTTGGACGTGGGCAAGCGTGTCATCACGGGCGAGTCGCTCTTTATGACGCACTTTACCAGCAACTACGAGGGCAAGCGCCACATCGCATTCGGCGCGCCGTATCCCGGCAAAATCATCCCCATCGATCTGGATGAGGTCAGCGGCGAATTGATCTGCCAAAAAGATTCGTTCCTTTGCGCGGCGCTGGGCACCGAGGTCAGTATCGCCTTCAACAAGAAGATCGGCGCGGGCCTGTTCGGCGGTGAGGGCTTTATCCTGCAACGCTTGCGCGGCGATGGGATGGTCTTCATCCACGCGGGCGGCACGATTGTGGAGAAGCGCCTGGAGAACGAGAAAATCATGATCGACACCGGTTGTATCGTCGCCTTCGAGAGCCAGATCGACTACAACATCGAGCGCGCGGGCAACCTCAAGTCGATGGTCTTCGGCGGCGAGGGCCTCTTCCTGGCGACGTTGCAGGGGACGGGGCGTGTGTGGATTCAGTCGCTGCCGTTCTCGCGCCTGGCGGATCGCATCCTGCAATCTGCGCCGCATGCCGGAGGCGGCAAGACAGTGGATGAAGGCTCGGTCGTGCGCGGCCTGACCAAGTTGATGGGCAGCTAACCGATTCACTGCGTGTTGTTTCTACACCGCCGGGGTTCGAATGAACTCCGGCGGTTTTTGTTGTGATGTGCAATGGCGCTGAGTCCTGAGTTGCGAATTTCTCGGAATAAACTATAATATCGTATAATTTATTGTTTTAATATGTAAAATCTCTGGTTGGAGGCGTTAGTTATGCGCGTAAAACACTACATCGTGTTGTTGCTCGTGGTGAGTTTGCTGCTGGGGGGATGCACTACGCCGGTACCAGTAGCGCCGACGACATCGGTGCCGATGTCTCAATCAGCGTCAGCACCTGCGGAGCTGACACCGAAGATGGTGGAAGAGCTGCGCGCGAACGACGAGATCGTCATCATCGACGTGCGAGAGGAGGATGAGTATGCTACGGGTCGCATCCCTGGCGCGACGTTGATCCCGTTGGGCGAACTCGCAGGGCGCACTGATGAAGTTCCCACAGATAAACCGGTGGTGATGGTCTGCCGCAGCGGAAATCGCAGCGCGCAGGCCGTGCAAATCCTGCAAAAGGCGGGTTTTACGAACGTCCACAATATGACCGGCGGTATGAGCGCCTGGACGGCTGCCGGTTACGTGCCTGAAGCGGAGCGTTAGCCACCGTTGTTGTAGCGGGCAATTTGCTGTTCGATGAACGTTCGTGATGCTTTCAGCGTCTCGACATTTTCGACGCCGGCCAGCTCAATGATGAGCGGACCGCTGTAGCCGACTGTGTCCAGCGCCCGCAAGATGCCAGGCCAGTCGAGGACGCCCTCGCCGAGCGGCAGATGGCGCGGTCCGGCGGGATCGTAGTCGGCGAGATGCACCGTCGTCAGGCGGCTGTTCATCGCCTGGATCAGGGTAGCGGGATCCATGGAGGTTTCGCCCGCCTGAAAGCTGTCGAAGGTGAAGCCTACCGGGATGCGATGTTCGTCAAGGGTGTGGATTTGTTCCGGTGTGCGCAGGTAACACCAGCTCACGTTTTCGAGGCACAGTGTCACCCCTGCGGCGCGGGCCTGTTCGGCGGCCCAACTCGTGCCTTCCAGAAAGCGGGCGACAAAAGCCGGGTTCTTGAAGCCAAAGCGGATGCCATGCCACGTGAGCGCCCGCGCTCCCAGCCGGTCGGCGATCTCCAGTGTTTGCAGGAAGCGCTCGCGGGCTTCGTGCAACATCCGTGGGTAGGGTGACCACAGTTCGAAGAAGTCGTTGTGCAGGTGCAGCGAGTGGACGCGTACCCCGAAAGCGCGGCGGCGTTCATCCAGCGTCTTGCCGAAGGCGGGTGTGTATTCCTCCCGCGTTTGCAGAAAGACTTCCGCGACCGGAAAGCCAAGTTCGCCGGCAGCGGTGAGGGCATCCTCCGTCAGATGCGTCGGGTAAAGCGCCGCCGTAGAGACGCCAATTTCGGGTTGGTACATTTGGCCTCCTTGCTAAAAGCGACCCCTTCGAGTGTGAATCTCGAAGGGGTTTTCGTGGGCATATTGTAATCGTGATGGCGCTGCCGTCAATCGGCGGCGGCAGGTTCGGGCACTGTCGCGGACACGGCATCGTGATCGGGTAGGATGTCTTCGACGTTGCGGATAAGGGGAATCAGGTACCCTCCCAGTGGAACGAACAGGGCGAAGAAGCTGCAGATGACGTACATCAGCCCGATGCCCGCGCCGCTGCCGGTCCCGACGAGTCCGCCGAACAAGGGAGCTAGCGCGCCGCCGCTCTGCATCGCCGGTTCGAAGACGTTGTCCGCCAATGGACCGGCGATCAAGCGCGCAAAAGGTGACACGAGCATCGCGATGAGCCTGCGCGTGGCGAAGACGCGCCCCTGGACATCGGGCGGGACCTTCGCCTGCCAGATGGCCTGGCTGGAGCCGTTGAGCATCGGAATGACGGCCGTCAGGATGAAAGCGGCGACCAACCAGACCGGCAAGGTCTGTCCCACGCCCAGAAAACACAATGGGATGCCGGTCGCAGCAAGGCCCAGGAGCAGGCCGTGGATACGCCGCTTCGGACCACCCCAGACGCTCATCACAAGTCCGCCGATAAGCCCGCCGACGGCGAACGCCGATTGCACACTCCCGAAGATCACTTTGTTGTTGTTCGTGCGTCCCAGAACCATCGGCGCAAAAACCGCGAACGCAATGGAGAAGAAGAAGTTGGCGCTGAGGAAGATGGTCTGTAACCCCAGCAGGCTGGGACGTTTGAAGATGTAGTCGAAGCCGTAGATGGCCTGTTTCCAGAAATTCCCCGGCGCCTGGCGCCCCGTCTCCGAAATAACGGGCTGCGGGATGTTGACGAAGAGGAGAGAGCCGATGGCGAAGCCGGCACTGACCAGATCGATGGTGAGCAGCCCCTTAAGCCCCAACGGCCCGATCAGTACGCCGGCCAGCATCGGGGCGAAGATGCC
>DAIUDK010000190.1:0-4363 GCA_036845725.1 Chloroflexota bacterium | reverse complement strand
GACGTGGCTTTACCGCTGACCTCCCACGCCCACAGCGTCAGCCCAAAGTTGCTGATGGCGGTGCCCAGTAGAGAAAGAATCTGCCCAACCCAGATGATGCCAAGGCCGTCATACCGGTTGGACGAGTGGTTTGGGGTTTCACAGTGAATTTCCTCCGCTCATTATGGAAAGTCGAAAGCTCTCACAATCTGCTAAACGCAAATATTCTAAACCGAGACATAAGAATGTCAAGGTTTAACTTCATTTATTCAATAGATGTGTATTGGGACGGCTATACCCCTTTTAGGATCAGCGGCAGGAAAACGACGTAATCTGGCCAGTTCTGCCAGTAGCCGCTTGCCATTCCGAATTGGGTGTCGTCCGCCAGACTCACTGCGGCCTGACCCACCGTGCCGTTCATCGCGTAGTGCGTCGAAGCGGTCCGCCCGCCGCCCCCGGCCAGCACATACCACGACAAGCTGTAGTTGACCGAACTTTGCGCGCTGACTATGTTCACAACGAGCAACGTCACGAGCAAACCGATCACTCCTATCCATCGTTTGTTCATGACGCGCCTCCTACTGTAAGATCACAAAGATGGGCACAGTGCCAGTTTCCGGATCGAGTGGCCCGGCGACTTTGCCCAAAATTGTGCCTGTTGTGAAGATCGCTTGCTCCGCTTCGTCTGTCTGACAGACCTTGGCTTGACCGGGCACGGCAGAGGGGGTGAGCAGATCGCCGATGTGCAGACTCTCTGCTGCCAGGGCATCCACCTTGACGGCCGGCACCAGCCCGTGGGTGACGATCGCCAGATAGCCATCCGGCAGGATGTTACCTTCGACCGGCTGTACGTCGAGCGATTCTTGCCCTGGCGGATTCTCTGATCGCTCCACTTCCTGCACCTGGATCGCCTGTACTACAACGCCTACTACGGCACTATCCGTCGCGCCGTTGGCCTTGCGCACGGCCAGGAGTGGCTCGCCGCCTTCCATCAGTGGGGCGGCAATGCCGGCGATGGCGACGATGTCCCCCGGCTCCAGGGTCTCAGCGCTCCCATTGACCGCTATGGTACGATCGGCGCGCAGGGGATAGACCCCTCCGGCGACATAGATGCCACCATTTCCGGCGAAGTAACCATCGTAATAGCTCGTTCGGCCGCGGGCATAAATACCGTGGTACTCTCGGGAGACGAAATAACCGGCGTATCCACTGTCAGCCGCTGAACCGGTGCCTATGGCATTGACACCGATGCGCCCCTCAAAAGTGCCACCAGCTTTCCCTGTTGTACTTCCCAGACCATAGACGCCAACTCCGTTCTCACTGCGGCCGTAGACTCCCGGCGCATACACATTGTTTGCACTGGATGTCGCATAACTATACCCATACGCGCCGACGCCGCTGTTGCTGTAAAAATAGCCGCCGTACCCGCGGCCCTGTGTGGAACCGAAGTCATAGCCTGCAACGGCATAGCCATCGTCGGTGTAGCCGGCCACGCCGACGCCGTGCCCGCTGTCGCTTTTTCCGATAACGCCGTAGCCAGAGGCCAAAACGCTCCCGACGACGCCGCCACCGTAGCCGCCGCTGGCATACCCGTTGTAGCCATAGACCCCGAAGCCGCCAACATCCTGGCTTTCACCGCGTAGGCCGAACCCGCTTGAGGTGTTGGTGGCCGCGACAATCGACTCGGGTTTGGCGACGCTGCCTTCGATATGAGCGCCCGGCCGCAGGCTCAGAGCATACGCCGTCGGAAGCACCTGCACGCGCGGGTTCAGTGTCTCCCATGTCCCTCCCGTCAAGCGGACGCGGATTTGCAGCCACAATTCCTGCCCGTTGATGTTCGCCGGATCGACTGCCAATTGCGTGCTGTACAGCCCGTTTGTGATGATCTGCGCGTTCCGTGGGATGGTCGCCCCGATCTGGCTTCCTCCGCCAGAAAGTGACCAAAAGGTGAATTCGAGGTCATAGGTGCCGCTCAACGGCGCGCCTGTGGACGGGTTCACGAGGCGTCCCTGATAGCTAATCGCTGCCGCCACGGTGGCGGCGGGCGCGCTTGTTTCCAGCGCCCCGGAACTTTGGGACTGGACTCCGCTTGCGGTTATGGTCAGCAGCCCAAAAACACAGAGCAATGTAACGATGCGAATGGTTTTCATCATGGTTATCCTCCTATAGGTTGAACTGTTTGTCGCCGTCATGGACATCCGGCGTGGAAAAGCAGCAAATCAGGATGAGCGGGCGCAATCAACAGGCCGTACGCTGCGGCCTGGCAGGCCAGTTCGGGCTGTCCCATATCCTGTTGGCAGCGCGCGATATCCAGGTACAGGCTCGGATCATCTGGGGCCAGGTTCGAGGCCGTCTGGTAGGCCAGCAGCGCCGCCTCGAAGCGGTCCTGGCGATAGTAGATGTGTCCAAGTCCACGGTAGGGTTCGGCCAGGTCGGGCGCCCAGCGCACGGCATTGCGATACGCTTCTTCTGCGCCTGCGAGGTCGTCCTGAGCCAGCAGGGCGTCGCCCAGCCGCCAGTAAGCCCAGGCATCGGTGTGATCCAGGTGGGCGGCCTGATGAAACTGCACGGCGGCCTCGTCGATGCGATCCTGGGCCATGTAGCTCACTCCCCAGCCGGTGTGCAACATCGCGCTGCCGGGGAACAGGGTCACAGCCTGACGAAAGGCAGATTCCGCTTGCGCGAAGCGTGCCGGGTCGCCAGCCTTGCCCCACTCGGTGTACAACTCGCCGAAACCGGCCCAGATGCGGTAATTGCCGGGTGCAAGACGGCGGGCTGCGTCGAGTGCGGCCTCGGCGGATTGGAATTCGGCGGTGACGTCAAATCCGCGTTGCGCCAGTTGCAGGTGCAGCCAGCTCAGATGCTCGTGGTAGGCCGGCTGCGTGGGCCACAGAGCCAGCGCGTGTTCCATCGCGGTGACGCTGCGCTGCAAATCGGCTACGGTCTGCGTGCGATGTGATTGCCCGGCATGGGTATCGGCCACGAAAACAGCGACACTTGCGGGCAGCACTGTCACGAGCGCAGCGATGGCGAGCACCCGGCGCGGCCAGGGAACGCGGTGGCCGTCCGCGATGTCAGCCGGTCGTGAATCGGACGAGTTCCATTGTGCGACCAGTATGCCTAACAGAATCCAGAACAGCGTAGCCGTTGTCGTCACGGCAAAACTGAATTGCGTCTCCACCAGGTGGCCAATGATGGCTGCCAGTCCGGCAGTAACGATTCCGCGTGTTTGCCGGTCTGGGGATTCGAGCAGGGTGCGCGTCCCTTTTACCAGGATCGTGCCGATCAGCATCGCATACGTTAGCAGTCCTACAACGCCCGTCGTGGCGAGCGTATCCAGGATAAGGTTATGCGCCCGGTCCACGATCACGCCCCGACCTTGTAGGTAGACAAGTTCCGGCGGGAAAACGCTGGTGAAGACCTGTCCAAACGTCTCCGGACCGTATCCCAGCAGGGGCCGCACGGCGATAAGCGGCCCTGTGGCCCGCCAGATGACGCCGCGCGCGCCGATCGAACCGGTGAGGTTGGGGATGAAAGGCAAGGCCACTATACCCCCTACCAATCCGAGGAATCCCACACACGCGGCGATGACAGCCAATCGCCGCCAGCCGCGCTGCCAGATGATCGCCAGGCAGAGAACGCCTCCGGCTGCGAATGCGCCCAGCCAGGCGGCGCGGCTCATAGTCGCCGCCAGGCAAGCCAGTTGCGTTACGAACAGCCCGGCGTAGCGCGCGCGGGCTTTGTCACGCGCCTGGACAAGACACGCGAACGTGATCGGCAGCACCAGCACCAGATACGCGCCCACGAAGTTGCTCCGTCCAAGTGTGCTGATGACGGGCGAGCCTTCCGCCGTCCAGGGCAGTGGATCGAGTTTGAGCGCCTGCAGCAGTCCGTAGAGCGCGACCGGCGCGCTGCCCCAGGCGACGGCGGCCATCAGACGTTCGACCTGAGCCGGGGAGCGCAGACGATCCACAATCATCAAGAACAGGGCGAGCTGGCACAAAGTGGTGAGCGCGCCTTGCATACGTTCATAACTGCCCTGCGCGCTTTGCAGGCGATTCGTCGAGAAGAGCGTGCTCGCTACCAGGGCAACGCCAACGGCAAGTGTCCAGATGACTGGGGCGGCGTGTGGGCCTGGGCGCATCTCCTGCTGTTGGCGATGCACAAGCCACGTTGCGCCCATCACCGTTACCGCCATCCACAGCAGAATAGCCTTGGGTAGCTCGAAGACATTTTGGCCCCACGGCGCGATGAAAAGCGGCAAACCGACGACGAGCGCCAGCCAGCCGATTTCAATGACACGGTCTTTGAACTGGCGCATGAACTCATTATACGCAATACCGCATAAGTTGCTACGAACTATCAATCGGTGGCAGCGTTTTCC
>DAIUDK010000189.1:0-7601 GCA_036845725.1 Chloroflexota bacterium | reverse complement strand
TTTTGGAGCTCCAAAAACAGTGGCTGGGCTGACCACGATTCCCTGTGGGGCTACCGCCTAAACATTTCACGCTATATGTGGTACAATACCCGTCGTAGGGAGCGCAGATGGCACGTGATCTGCGCTCAGAGATTTCAGCAAGACAATAAGGAGAATCACATGAAACGTCAATGGATCGTAGTAATAGCGGCACTGCTTATGATGTCGCTCGGCTGCTCGCTCTTTGGTGGCAAGCCCACCGAGGAACCACCATCCGCACCGTCGGCCGCCGTGACAGAGGAAACCACCGAAGCCCCAGCCGCCGATGACGATGAGCCAGTCGTCAACGAGGATGAGCCGGCCATCGAGGAAGAGGAACCGGCTGCCGGTGAGGATGAAGACGTGCCACTCACGTTCGACGAGGACGCGCTAGAGGGACTCAGCAGCTATCGCATGGATATGACCTGGTCGCTCACCAAGGAAGACGGCACTGTCGAAGAATTCAACATTCAAGAAGAAGCCACGCGCGATCCTGCTGCGCAGCGTTACACAATGGAGAGCGGGGGTGAAAACATCGAGTTCATCCGGATCGACCAGACCCAATGGATGCGCTTCGGAGAGGAATGGATGCAAACCACCGCGGGCGAAGACGAAGAGATGAGTGGATTTGGCGAATTCTTTGTCAACCCCGAAGATATGTTCTCCAGCACGGACTCAAATGCCTACAAATATATGGGCAAAGACAACGTGAACGGCCTCAACACCCGGCATTATCAACTCAAAGAGAGCGCCTGGAATATAGGGGCTGCGTTCAACGCTAGCGAAATCGAAGAAGGCACTATCGATGTGTGGGTCGTCGATGAAAGAGACCTGCCGAAATTCGTGGCTCGTTATGAAGTGGTCGCAACCGGAACATTTGAGGATGAAGGCAAAGGGGAGTTGGTCCTCAACTGGAATATCTACGATGTCAACGCGGACATCACCATTGAACCCCCAGCAGATGTCGCAACCCTGCCCGAAGGTTTGGAGTTGTGCCCAGATGCCGCCGATGTGATGGTCATGGGGACAATGTCCATCTTTACCTGCCCCGTTCCTGTTGCTGACACCATCACGTTCTACACCGAGATGTTGGAGAGTGAAGGTTGGGAAGCCGGTGATATCACCAACATGGAAGAGGTACTGATGGGCACCTGGACGAAGGACGGCGAATCCCTAAGCGTCACCATCACCGCCGACGAGGAAAGTGGCGGTTCCAGCGTGATGCTCACGCTCGGCGAATAAGAGGTGATGCCAGATTCGCGCGAACTGGCGTCACTGACCGTTGATCTCACCATAACGGCCATCGGAGCGGCCCAGGTTGGCGTTAGACCAACCTGGGCCGCTTATCAAGACTGGCTGGCACGCGGTTACGCCGCAGATATGGCTTACCTTGCGCGCCCGGACACCGTGAACCGGCGCGCCGATCCCCGCAACATTCTCCCGGAAACACGCTCGGTGCTGGTTGTGGCCGCTTCCTATGCAAGCGCGCCGCATCCCGAACTTCGGCCATTGCACGGGTGCGTCTCCCGGTATGCCTGGGGCGAAGATTACCATCGCTGGCTGCTGCGCGACCTGGAGACGTTGGTACAACGCCTTATCGCAATACACGGTGACTTCCTCTACCGCTGTTACGTGGACACCGGCCCCATCCTGGAGCGCGCGTGGGCGCAAGCCGCCGGCCTGGGCTGGATTGGCAAAAACACGAATCTGATTCACCCCCGTCTGGGATCGTACCTCTTTCTGGGCGTGGCCCTTTTGGGGATCGACCTAGAACCGATACCGCCCCCCGACTTGCCCAGTTGCGGCGATTGCACGCGCTGCATCGACGCCTGTCCAACCGGCGCGCTTGTAGCGCCCCGCGTCCTCGATGCACGGCGCTGCATCGCCTACCTCACGGTCGAACATCGCGGCGCGATTCCAGGTGAGCTGCGTCCATTGCTCGGTGACCGTGTCTTCGGTTGCGATACGTGCCAGGACGTATGCCCGTGGAACCGCAAACCGCTCGCTGCCCACACCGAGACTGCCACGCCCCCACTGGCAACCCTGGATCTGGCCGCGGTGTTGGCGCTGAATGAAGCAGAATTCCGCGCGCGCTTCCGGCACACCTCGCTCTGGCGTGCCACATGGGAAGGCTTGGCACGCAATGCCGCCGTGGTGTTGGGGAATCGCCGAGACCCAACCGCGCGTCCAATTCTGGAGCACACCGCAGCCACCCACCCCAGCGCCCTGGTCCACGAACACGCCACCTGGGCGCTCAATCAACTGCCATAATCACAAAAACAGGCCGGAGAAATTCCCCGGCCCGTAACCTGAAAGCTGATCGCTGAGAACTGACGGCTAGATCACGCCCAGCTCTTTCCCCACCCTCTCGAAAACAGCCAAAACCTTCTCCAACTGCTCGTCGGTGTGCGTCGCCATGTAGCTGGTGCGCAGCAAAGTCTGGTTTTGCGGCACGGCGGGGGGCAGAACGACGTTGGCATAGACGCCGTTGTCGAAGAGCGCCTTCCAGAATTGTAATGCTTTGATATCCTCGCCGATCACCACCGGAATGATGGGCGTCTCGGTCACGCCGATGTTGAAGCCCAGTTCGCGGTAGCGCTTGCGCATAAACGCGCCGATCTCGTTCAAGCGCGCCACACGCTCTGGTTCATCATGCATCACTTCCAACGCCGCCATCGCCGCCGCTGCGTTGGCCGGAGGGATGCTGGCGGAGAAGATGAGCGAGCGCGCGTGGTGCTGGATGTAGTCAATGACCACGTCGTCGCCCGCAATGAAACCGCCAAGCGAAGCAAACGACTTGCTGAACGTCCCCATAATCAGGTCCACGTCCGCCGTCACACCGAACTCGACCGCCGTACCGCGCCCGCCACCGAGGACGCCGATGGAGTGCGCGTCATCCACCATCAACCGCGTGCCGTACCGCTTGCACACCGCGATAATATCCGGCAACGGGGCAATGTCGCCACCCATGCTGTACACACCGTCGATGATGACCAGCCGCCCGCCCCTTTCGGGCAGGGACGCCAGTACGTGCTCCAGCCCCTCAAGGTCGTTGTGGGGGAAACGTTTCATCGTCCCAAAGGAGAGCCGGCAGCCATCCACAATGCTGGCGTGGTCATCCTTGTCGGTGATGGCGAAATCGTCGCGCGCTACCATCGACGAAATCACGCCCAGATTGACCTGGTAGCCGGTACTGAAGACGAGCGCCCGTTCTTTGCCCACCCACTCGGCCAGACGCCGCTCCAATTCGAGGTGCATCTCCAACGTACCGTTGAGGAACCGTGATCCGGTACAGCTTGTGCCATACGTCTTGACCGCATCGAGCGAGGCCTGCCGCACTTTGGGATGCGTCGTCAGCCCTAGATAGTTGTTGGAGCCGATCATAATGAGGTGATGATCGCCAATGCGCGCTTCGGAACCTTCGTTGTTGGTCAACGGGATAAAATATGGATAAAGTCCTGTTTCACGCACATCGTTTGCCGCCGTATAAGTGCAGCATTTCTCAAAAATGTCCATAATACATACTCCCTTCCATAAGCTAGATGAATACCTCCCATTCTAAGGGCTTAGACTTCGATGTCAAGTGTACGCCATAAACAACCCGGCAACCTTACTGACATGAAACGTGCCCCCAGCAGCGATACGCGCTGTTACTTCGGCATGGATAGCGTCCAGTTCAGCCTCGGTCCAGGCGTGATTCATCAACGTGTTGGACGATTGGATGTAGGCGATGAGCGGCTCGACTTCTGTGATTTCTAGAGCGTCGGGGCGGTTATACAAAGTTACATTGACGAAGCCGCCCGCCTCTAGTTGCGCCGCGCCGTTTTCCAGCAAGAAACCTCCTGCCGCCGCCAGGGCGCGCGCGTAACAATCCGGAATGTAGGGTTCCAGCAACTGCCACAACTCCATCATGTGACGCTCGCCGTTTGTTGCCGCGTAAAGCTGCCCGCCCGGTTTGAGCGCCCGGCGGATTTCGGTGAAAGCGCGCGGGCGGTCGGGGACGTGATAGAGCATGTGATTGGCAATCACGGCATCGAAAGCGCCCGCCTCAAAGGGCAAATCCTGTGCGTCGGCCTGCTTGAACGTGAATGCACACCCGGTCTCTATGAGATTGCGCTGCGCCGCCGTCACCATCCCCTCGGAGAAGTCGGTCAGTGTGATATTCCACCCGGCCGGTATCCGCTCCGCGTTCTCGCGCCAAAGATCGCCGGGGCCGCAGCCCAGTTCAAGGATGCGGGCATCGGCGGGCAGTGCGAGGTGATCGAAGACCCAGCGATGCCACGGGTACGGATTGGCGGTGAAACGCCGGTGCAAGTCGATGCGGGCGTTGAGATTGGCGTCAGTGCGGTATTGTTGGCGTAATTGACTCTCCATCTTTCATCCTTCATTGTTTGCTAATGAAGCATTCAAGTCAGTAGTTTTCATTCAAACTTCACTTTGCACCATAACGTACAAGCAAATCCGCCAACTGCGGACGACCTGGATTTCGCTCTCTTGCTAGAGTCAACACAGTCCGTCCATCAGCCGTTCGTGCATTCACATCTGCTCCATGCTGAAGCAAAATCTCCATTGTCTCCAAATACCAGTGGATTTCATGAGACCATATATTAGCGCACACAACCCAGTGGAGAGGCGTTTCTCCTGCATCATCTCTGCAATCCACATCCGCCCCATTTTCTAAAAGAAACTCCACCCTGTTTGTATAAGCCCACTCTACAGCATAATGCAAAGGGGTACGATTCCGTGCATCCTTGGCGTTTATATCTGCACCATAATCAATCAGAAGTTGAGTTGTTTCAGTTTCAACCATCTTGTGCAATGGCGTCTTCCCTTCTGTATTTCTGACATTGACATCTGCTCCAGCCTCTAAAAGTAACGCAACCACGTCATCAACCTCGTCTTCAACAGCCCAGTGTAATGGGGTATCACCAACGCCATCTCTCACATTCACATCGGTGTTAGTAGATACCAAAAGACGAACAAGCTCAACAGATTTGCTTCTAACAGCATAATGCAATGGAGTATTCTGCCGTTCATCACGGAACTCAACAAGGTAAGGTTCTATACGCAAGGCTTGTTCCACCGCTGATATATCACCCTCCCTCACACGAGAGAAGAACATAGCTTCGTCTTCAGATAATCGCATAGAGACCCCACTCTCCTCTCATTCCGTTTTCACATAATCGAGATACTGGTTTACAATCCTGAAACCGACCGATTCGTACAGATTGCGCGCCGGCGCGTTCGAGATGCCGGTCGAGACACAGACGCGATTCATGCCGTGCGTCTTCATCCGGCGCAAGCCTTCAAGGAGCACGGCGCGCGTCAGTCCCTGCCGGCGATACGCCAGGCGCGCGCCGACCGGGCCAAAATCGCCGATCCGGTTGACCGGGTCGATCCAGCCGTTGACGTACGCGGCGATGACGCCATCCGGCGCGACGGCAACGATGTCGAGATCGCGTTGGTAGCCGGGCAGTCGCATAAAGTAGGCGTAGTCGTCGTCGCTGATCTCGCCGACGGTCCACGGCAGCCATACAGCGCGTTGAGCGGCGGCCCGGTTGGAGATTTCATCAGCCGCTACAGCGCGGACTTCATAGCCAGCAGGCAGCGTCGCTTGGGGAATCGGTTCATCCAACGAGCGCAGCATGTTCACCTCGGCAAAATCACCGCAATACCGGAATCCATGCTGCTCCAGGAAGGCGATACGTCTGGCGTTATCTTGTCGCGCGCCGGACACAAGATGACCACCCCAAAGTTTCGCATCACGCTGGCGAAGGTCGGCGAGCCGCGCCTCGATCCACGCCCACGCCTCATCCTCGATGCCGGACCATTCATACGCCGGCAGCACCTGCCAGTTGAAAGCCGGGTCTTCGCCCAACATCGCGTAGCCGACCAGCTTGCCCGCGTCATCGTGCCAGAGGCGGATGTGCTCCCGTGGATTCAGGTGGCACGCCACCATAAAAAAGTCAAACAGCAATTCGCCGACATGCGCGTAGCGCCAATCGCTGGTCTGCGCGCGCGCTTCCATCAACATGTCCAGCATCTGTTGCAGATCGTGTTCGGTTTCATAAAGCCGCGATCTCAATGTCATGGCGTCTCCAACTCCAAGAGGTCCCACCGGTTCCCGTAGAGGTCTACGAAAACGGCGACCGTGCCATAGGATTCCACGCGCGGTTCTTCGGTGAATTGAAGTCCGCGCGCTCGCAGCGCGTGGTAATCGCGCCAAAAGTCGTCCGTGTGCAAGAACAAGAACACGCGCCCGCCGGTTTGATCGCCGATGCGCGCTACTTGCTCAGGCGTCGTCGCTTTAGCGAGCAGCAGACACGTTCCGGCATCGCTCGACGGGGCGACGCGCACCCAACGTTTGCCATCTCCCAGCACAGTGTCCTCGATCAAGTTAAAGCCGAGAACGCCGGTGTAAAAGGCAAGCGCCTCGTCGTAGTCCCGCACCAGGAGAGCGACATAACCGATTTTCTGCATGGTGGATACCATTGTTCGACTGAATAGCCGCCGTCTGTCTTATTCCAGGCGTGGTGGACCTTGCAAAATACGTCTGCGGGCTACCTTCAGTCCTTCTGAATTTCGCGGTTCGTCCCATCGTGTTTCTATCCACCACGTGACACCCACTTCAGCCCACTGGCGAATGATTGAAGTAGCCTTGTCACGGTCCTCACCCGGCGTTTCGCCATCCATGATGATGTCGAACGGTGTGTGACCGGTGCGGTTCGCATCAATATAGGCTTTCATGGCTTGAACTTCTTCGGGCTGTGCAGCGCGGCTTTCGCCCTCAGCAATGCTCACAGTCGGCAACAATCCATCGTAACGCAGCGCGCGCCGCATCGATTTCATGCGCGGCCATGCCCCAACGACCCATATAGGGATACGAGGTTGCTGCACCGGTGGCGGTGGTGAAAAATGATCGAGTTCCTTAATTCTGTAATGTTTGCCGGCATAGTTGAACGGTTGCCCGCACCACAGGCCCGTGAGGATGTCCAGGCCTTCGTCCAACAGCTCCGCGCGCGTCTTGCGGTCGGTGACTTCGCCAAATTCCGCAAAACCGGTGGGTAGATGTCCCAATCCAACCGCGAGGATAACGCGCCCGTTCGAAAGATTATCAAGCGTCGCCGTCTCGCTGGCAAGTTTCCATGGCCGCATCCGCGACAGTGGTGAGAGCATCGTGCCAAGCATGATGCGCTCTGTCCGCATGGTGGCGGCGGTCAACGACACCCAGGCATCAATTCCCCAAACGGGTTCCCAGACAAAGAAGCCGTCCCAACCTGCCTGTTCCGCCTCATGGGCAAAGTCGGCAGCCGTGCGGGCATCACCCCAGGGTAAAACAAAGCCATACTTCATACGATAACCTCCTGAAAGTAAACCGCTAATCTCGCTAATTGACGCGAATCTTTCTTACAAAATTCGCGAAGATTCTGCGAATTGTAGTGGTCAGAAGCATATTGCAATTGTGGTACACGGATGAACACGGAAAACACGGATTATTTGCCTTAAAAAATCCGTAGAATCCGTCAAATCCGTGTACAATTCTTTATAGGAACTCCTACAAATCCCTGCGGTCACGGCAAGGA
>DAIUDK010000188.1:0-7609 GCA_036845725.1 Chloroflexota bacterium | reverse complement strand
TGAAACGACCTGACGCTTACAAAGCCTACCTGTTCCTGTCCTTTACATCGGGCATCCTGTTCGCCGCAAGCTTTGGCGCGCCGTTCTACGAGACGGTCACAGCCGGGCTGACCCCGTTGCAGCTTGTCCTGGTTGGGATTGCGCTGCGGCTCGCCATGCTGTTCTTCGAAGTGCCGACGGGCGTCGTCGCCGATCTGTATTCGCGGCGGCTGTCCGTCATCATCGGCCACGCGCTGATGGGACTGGGGCTGATCGCCGAAAGCCTGTTCCCGGCCTTCGTCCCCATCCTGCTGGCGCAATTGGTGTGGGCCGTGGGGTACACTTTTATCAGCGGCGCGACCGAGGCCTGGCTCAGCGACGAGATCGGCGAGGAGCGCGCCAACCGGGCTTTTCTTACCGCCAACCGGTATGACCTGAGCGGCAACGTGGTCGGGGTACTGGCCGCCACGGCGCTGGGTAGTTTCACATCGGTTGCGACGGCGCTCTTCGTCACCGGCGCGGCGCGCGTCGTCCTGGCGATTTCGCTCATCTTCCTGATATCCGAGCACGGATTCAGACCCGTCAGGCCGGAAGAGCGCCAAACCTTTCATCGCATGGCCGACACCTTCCGCAAGGGCGTGCGCACCATTCGCCTGCGCCCAACCATGCTGGCGATCTTGGGCATCAGCCTGTTCTACGGCGCGACGGGAGGCTTCGACCGCTTGTGGGTCAAGCACCTGGTAGATCGGTTCGAACTGCCGATCTTTTTTGGCAACAACGCGCTGGGTTTCTTCGGTATCCTGGAGCTTGCCAGTATCCTGCTCGCGATTACCCTGACACATCAGATCGAAAAGCGCTTCGATGCCAGCCAACCCCGAGTCGTCGGACGCTTGATGTTCGCCATCACGGCGGGGATTGCCGTCTCCATCGCCGGTTTCGCCTGCTCCCCGTTCCTGTGGCTGGCGCTCGTCCTGTATTTGGTCATCTATAGTTTCCAGGAGCTGCCCGACCCGCTCCTGGCGGCCTGGATGAACCAGCGTCTCGCACCGGACGTGCGCGCTACCATTCTGTCGATGATGACACAGGTGGGCGCCATTGGACAGGTACTCTGCAGTCTGGCCGTCGGCGCGCTGGCGAATGTTTTCTCGGTGCCGCTGGCGCTGTCCTTCTGCAGCTGTCTGCTGACCCCGGCCCTCGCCTTTGTCCGCCGCGCCGACCTGGCCCACCAGGATCAGCCACAGAGTCAGCAATCAATACGACCGTGAAGGTGATCCTATGGGAATCTCAAAACCGGAGGTCTCGCTATGAAAAACAAAGCTCTTTCCGATGTTCGTTCCGCACTACAAGCGTTCCAGGATGCCTACACTGCCCGTGACCTTGCCGGGCTGGACGACTTTATGCAGTTGTTTGTCCAGGATGACAGCATCGAGATGATCGGCATTGGCGCGGCGAAACGCGCTGCCAACGAGTGGTTCGAAGGTCTCGCGCGTGTCCGGGAAATCATCGAAAGCGATTGGCGGTATTGGGGGGATGTCCGACTGGATGTAGACGGCGCGAAAATCACCGTTCGCGGCGACGTGGCCTGGCTTTCCACCACCGGAACGGTGACGCAGACCCAGGTTTTCGATACCGCCATCCAGTTCCACCTCAACGATATGAAAGCCATCCTCGAGCAAGAAGGACTTTCGGCTGATGAAAAACTGATGGAAGCCACGCACTACGGGATGCGCCGGCTGCGCGAACGCGCCAAGGGATTGGGACACAGTTGGCCGTTCACATTCACCGCAGTCCTGGTGAAAGACGAAGCGGAATGGCGTTTCCACACCCTGCATTGGGCCATGCCGGTGGATTAGCCATCTGCGCTGAAAAACTCCCCTAGTGCCTAGTACACTCACCGGGGTTTTGCTTTATGCTATAAAAGGTATCAGCTCAAGAAAAAGGGGAGAAGTGGGGGTTTGGGGGCGGGCGTAGCCCGCCCCCAAACCCCCACCCCCAGATTTTTGAGAAGATACTATAAAAGTAAAGTTGTCATGCTGGAGACAAACAAAATGCACAACACAGATTGTGCTCAATCACTCACACTGAGCAATACGCCTGCCGAGGGAGACATCGCCTTTATCAGACAGCGCATGGCGGAGTACAACCGCGCACAAACGAACGGTGAATACGACAAGCCAGGGATCGAGATCAACATGATCTTGAAGGATTCGCAAGGAAAGGTCATCGGCGGGATCAGCGCCAGCACCCAAGTGCGGGTGATGTACCTGGAGACGCTCTGGGTGGCGGACGAGCACCGCAAGCGCGGCTACGGCCGAGACCTCGTGCTGGCGGCGGAGCGCGTCGGTTTCGACAAAGGCTGTATCACATCTCACACCTGGACCTTTTCCTTCTCGGCACCCGGGTTCTATCAAAAGATCGGCTATGAGGTATTGGGCATCTATGACGGGTACCCGGATGGGATCACAGAGTCCGTTCTCGGTAAGCGTCTCGAACCTCATCCGCGAGTTGGGCGGGAAGAGAACGGGCGATTCTCGATCCCTGAGGATATGACGGAAGAGGAAATGGACATCGTCTATGCGGGACTTGAGCGTCACGTCGCTGAACAAATCGGCCACAAGCGAGACGGGATCGGGATCAAACTGGTGATCAGGGATTCTGCAAACGACGTCATTGGCGGGCTACTCGCCTTCACGACAATAAGAAATCTGGTCATTGAGCTGCTCTGGCTCGATGAACGGTACCGCGGGTGCGGTTTGGGCAAAAAGCTTATACTGGAAGCCGAAAGAATCGCCAAGGATAATGGGTGCATCGCAGTGCAGACATCCGTCCTTTCTTTCCAGTCTCCTGAATTCTTTCGCCGGATGGGATATACCGTGTTCGGGATGTCCGATGGATACCCCGATTCGGTCAAGGAGTATTACCTGATCAAAAAGTTCGGATCGTGCAGATAGCCCGACGGCCTGGAGTATGAACAATGTCACAACAATACGAGACCCTGTCATTTGGTAGCCTAAAAGTCTTCTTCACTGCACCTGAACACGCAGCTGCCAAATTGATTGGCAATGCCGCCGAAAAGAGCGCGCGCCTCATCCGCGAGCATTGGGGATTGGCGATGCCGCCGGAGGTGCGCCTCTACGTGATGACCTCGTGGCTACAACCCATGTTTCACGCAGCATCCTGGCCCCGGAAAATCTACATGGGCGTTATGCTGCCCCTCTGGTATTGGCGCGCCCGGCGTCTCTGGCAAGCTGCCGGCGGGTGGGCGCAGCCATTGGGACGTCGGCGGATGGTCGGCGTGAAGCCGCCCCGGCTTATCCAGACCAGCGATTCGGGCCTCGGCGCGCGCATCTTTATGCCGGAGACGGACATGGCCCGCAAAGCGGAGCAGATCACCTGTCACGAACTGACCCACGCGGCAACCGCACACCTCAAGTTGCCGTCGTGGCTGAACGAAGGCTTGGCGATGCTGACGGTAGATCGTTTCGTAGGGTCGCGGACGGTCCAGGCAGAGACTGTTGCTGCGCTGGCCCACGCATCGGACCTGTCTCGCTCGCGCCGCCTTCCGCAAGACCCGGATGCGCTGGTGTACGTCTACGTTCGCGGCTACTGGCTGACGCGCTACTTCGAGGAGACGCGGCCAGGGCTGCTCAAGAGCCTGCTCACACAGCGTCACACGCCCGCCGAATTGGAAAACCGGATCGCCGCCGCCTACGGGATAGAGCAAGCCACATTCTTGCGCGACCTGGATAGGACGGTCGCGGCATATTTTGAGCCAAGCGGATAAGGAGTGAAATGGACATTCAACACAAACACCTGGATGCTTGTCTGGTCGCCACGGCTAAATTCGTGGTGCAGCGCCGGACCGACATCGGCCTGATTCTGGCGCAACTGGCGCAGGAACTGCCGGAAGAGGCGATTGCCGGAGCGCCCTTCGCTCTCTTCCAGTTCGTCACCAGCGTCACCGATGGGTACGACGCCGAAATTGGTTTCCCGGTCAACCACGAAGTCACCACACCAAGCCTCCACACCAGGACGCTGCCGGCAATGGAAGTGCTCGCGCTCGTGCATCAGGACACGCCGGAAAAACTGCGGGAGACCTATCGCGTCCTCTACGCCTACGCCAACGAGCACGCTATTATCTCCGACGAATTTGGCCGCGAGGTGTACACGGACGCGGCGAATCCAGGCGGGCTGGGAACCGAAGCGCAGTACATCATCCACGATTGGAACGGTAAACTGGCGAGTGGCCTGGAACGTGTCCTGGGCCAAGAAACGCGCGGCGTTGTCATGCAGGAAAGCGAGACGCTGAACATAGCCTCCCGCGCAGATGATCGCTTCCTGTGGGTCAAAGGGATGCTGGAACGGCTCGATGGGCTGGCGGACGAGCATCAAAAGTACGACATCCTCTCCGGCTGCGCCCACGTCTTCCCGCCGGGCCAGGTGGACAAACTCAAGGTCGTCTTCGACGCAGCATACGCCCAGACCCGAGACGGTCTCCAGGCCGTGGATGCCGTTCTCGACTTTATGGAGGCCGATCCCGGTTGGAGCGAAACCCGCCCCACGCGCGAAGGCTACACGATCTACGCCGCCAAAGGTCCCCGCGACCCGCAAGCCTACGCCGAAGCCCAAACCGATCTCGAACGGCGCAGGGCTTACTGCTTTTGCCCCTTGATCCGCGACAATCTGGATCAGGGGATGCCGACCGCCTTCTGCTACTGCGGATCCGGTTGGTATCGCCGGCAATTTGAGGGCGCGATTGGCAAGCCGGTCACCATTGACATCGTTACCTCGGTGCTTCGGGGCGATGATGTGTGCCGGTTTGCCATCCACCTGCCGGAGGATCTATAAAACGGCTGAATGACTGGTAGAATAAGGAGGGTCAATGAACGCGCTTAAGTCTTTTGCAACAAATTCCCCGGTTCTGTTTGCGATTTGTTTGATGGTGGTTTGGTTTGTGGCGGCGCTGGTCTTTATGGGCATCGCTTCAGGCGTCCTGCGCAAGCCTTACGGCGATACCGTCACAACCACGGTGGGACGGCTCGCTGTAACGGCCTGCGTGTTGTGGTTGGTATGGCGGTTGGGGTGGCTGGAAGCGTCAGGGATCACCCGGTTGGGCCATTGGCAAGTCTGGCTGCTCGCCGTGGGAGGGATACTCTACTTTGCCAGCGCAGCCCTCTACGCCTTCTACGGCAAGGTCGCCTTCGATATTTCAAGTTTGATCCGGGAGCCGGCATTCCGCTCGACTGTCCTGACAGATGCTGTGGTTGCCCTGAGCGAAGAACTCGTGTTTCGTGGCGTGATGCTGTATGTTTTGCTTCGCGCCTGGGGCCACACCCGGCAAGGGATGATCGGAAGTGTAGTCCTCACCGCCGTGCTCTTCGCGCTATTGCATATCACCAACGTTTTCACCTACGGCGCCTCGTGGTCTTCGGTGTTGCTGGTGGCTGCGGAGGGATGTATCATCGCGGCGTGGTGGGGGGCGGTGGTGGTATGGGGAGGAAGTCTATGGCCGGCGGTATTGCTGCACTTTGTCGTCAATGCGGTGGTAGCCGTACAGGGTCTCACGACGCCTATGATCACGCCTGAAATTTTGGCCTACCGGCGGCTCTTGTGGTTCAGTCTACCGCTCGGCATCCTCGGCATCGGGTTGCTGGCGCGGATAGTGCTTCCGCCCATTGTAACCGATGCTTCTTGACGAAGAATAAGGAAATGCTCGTATCGGATCACAATCCGGCGCTGCGTAGACGGCGGATTGTGATCTGCCTTAAGCGTTGAAGTAGGACGATTTTTAGGAGGAGGTGAACGGTGAAACCAGGATTATGGTTTGTTTTACTTTGCGTCATAGGATTGGCAGCGTGTACTGCAAAGCAGACTGATCTCGCGCCACAACAGACCGATGACGGCTGGCAAACTGCCACTCCCGCCGACGTTGGACTGGACGATTCCAAGCTGCACGAAGCCGTCGAGCGCATCAAGGACAAGGCGTATCAGAACGTGGATAGTCTCCTCATCGTCAAAGACGGCAACCTGGTTTTCGAGGCTTACTTCGACGACTACGAGTGGGATTACGATAGCCCGCAATTTCGCGGCCAATTGGTCAAGTATGGGCCGGAGACCCGCCACAACCTGGCCTCTGTCACTAAAAGCGTCACCTCGATCCTGATCGGCATCGCGCTGGATCAGGGTAAGATTCAGAGCGTGGACGATCCGGTGTTTGACTACTTCCCGCATTATGCCCACTTGAGCGATGCGCGCAAGGCAACGATCACGTTGAAGCATCTGCTCACAATGTCTTCGGGCCTGCAATGGAACGAAGGCGAACTCCCGTACAGCAATCCCAACAACGACCTGGTCCGGCTGTTCTACGAGACTGATCCTATCGAGTACATCCTGTCCAGGCCGCTGGTCACCGAACCCGGCACGCAGTTCTACTACGGCGGCGACAACGCCAACCTGCTCGGTGAAGCGATCCGCTCGGCGACGGGCCAACGGATGGACGCTTTTGCCGAAGAGGTCTTGTTCGGGCCTCTCGGCATCACCGATTACGCCTGGGATTTCATCAATCCCGACATGATCCACGCCTCCGGCAATCTTCAACTGCGGCCCAGGGACATGGCCAAGATCGGTCAGTTGTGCCTGAACGGCGGCGTGTGGGAAGGCCAGCGCATCGTCTCGGAAGCGTGGATCGCCGAATCCACCCAGAAGCACGTCACCCATTCGGCGACGAGCGGCTACGGCTACCAGTGGTGGCTTGAGACCTACCGGGTGGGAGCGATTTCGGCGGACACGTTCGCGGCGTTGGGATGGGGTGGACAAAGGATTATTGTGCTTCCCGCTTGGGAGATGGTCGTCGTTTTCACGGGCGGAAATTACGCCTCTGGGGATCCGTCGGAAGAAATCCTCACGCGCTATATCTTGCCGGCGGTGCGGAGATAAGCGATAAGGAGAAAACCATGACTGGTGCAACCACACAAAAACCATCGAATGATGTGACGCAAGGTGTCGTGAAGTGGGCCGTCCGCGGCATGTTCGCCAAGGTCGTGGTGGCTTTGATCCTGTTCCTCTCCGCCGGGCGCTGGGATTGGGGGATGGGTTGGGTCTATGTGGGCGTATTTTTCGCCTTTGACTTGGCGACAGCTATAGTCGTCCTGCCGCGCAATCCGTCATTGTTAGCCGAGCGAGCGGAACTTCAGAAAGGCACCAAGGGGTGGGACAAGATCATTGTCAGGCTGGCGGCAGCGTACCTCCCCATAGCTTCGTGGATCGTGGCCGGGCTAAATGAGCGGTGGGACTGGAAACCGGACGTAGCGCCGGCAGTGCAGATCATCGCACTGCTGGTGACGCTGGTTGGCTATGGCATCGAGGTGTGGGCGATGGGCGTCAACGCTTACTTCTCGACGACGGTGCGGCTGCAAAGTGAGCGCGGGCACAAAGTCATTACCACCGGCCCCTATCGCATTGTACGCCATCCGGGCTACGTGGGTGCGATGCTGTTCACCTTGAGCGCGCCGCTGCTGCTAGGATCCGTGTGGGCGTTGATCCCGGCGTTGTTGTCGGCAGTCTTTTACGTCGTGCGGACGATTTTGGAAGATCGAATGCTGCACAAAGAACTGGAAGGGTATCCAGAGTA
>DAIUDK010000187.1:0-7617 GCA_036845725.1 Chloroflexota bacterium | reverse complement strand
TCAACGGATTGAACGGATTCAACGGAAAAATATCCGTTAAAATCCGTTCAATCCGTTGAGTCTATTTCTACAAGGAGAGAGCGCGTATGTCAGTTTTGGATCGTTTTCGTATGGACGGCCACGTCGCGCTCATCACCGGCGGGAATCGGGGATTGGGCAAGGCGATGGCCGAGGCGCTCGCCGAAGCCGGAGCAAGCGTCGTCGTTACCAGCCGCAGCGCGGAAGATGCCGCCGCCGTTGCCGAACAGTTGACGGTACAGTACGGTCGCGCGTGCTGGGGCTACGCCTGCGATGTGACGAAACCGTCGGATATCCAGGCGCTGGTCGCCAGCGTGATCGCGGAGTTCGGCAAAATCAACGTGTTGATCAACAACGCCGGCATCAACATCCGCGGGCCAATCGAGGCGCTGTCGCTGGAAGAGTACCGTGAAGTGCAGGATACCAACGTCACCGGCGTTTGGTTGCTCTGCCGCGAAGTCGCGCCGCACATGAAGGCCCGGCGCTACGGGCGCGTCATCAACGTGGGATCGATGCTCTCAGTCATCGCTATGCCCGACCGCACGCTTTACGCGACGAGCAAGGGCGCGGTGTTGCAGCTCACGCGCGCGCTGGCGCTGGAATGGGCGCCGTGGAACATCACGGTCAACGCGATGCTACCGGGGCCATTTGGCACGGATATAAACCGCCCGCTGCTGGAAGACCCGGAACAATACCAAGCATTCGTCTCGCAGATACCACTGGGCCGGTGGGGCGAACTTGAGGAAATCGGTGGCTTGGCACTGTTCCTGGCGAGCGACGCCTCGAGCTTTGTCACGGGCGCAGGCATCGCCATTGATGGCGGTTGGACGGCGCGCTAAGCCTGTTACGGAGGCAAACGATGCAAAACGATGCAACACCTGCTATTCAAACGCAAAATCTCACCCGGCGCTTCGGCGAATTGACCGCCGTAGACAAGCTCAACCTATCCGTGCCGCGCGGCGTGATCTTCGGCTTCCTGGGTCCGAACGGCGCGGGCAAGTCCACGACGATTCACATGGTCATCGGGCTGCTGCCGCCGACGGCAGGGACGGCTTACGTCAGCGGCTTCGACGTCCTCACCGCGCCGCTGGAGGTCAAACGGCGCATCGGCGTTGTCCCGGAGAACCTCAACCTCTACGAGCGCCTCACTGCCGCCGAACAGATCGAGCTGGTGGGACGCCTGTACGGCCTCGACCAGGCTGAGATCAAGCACCGCATCCCGCCGCTGCTGGAAATGCTGGAGTTGAACGACGCCGGAAACAAGATGATCCTTGACTACTCACAAGGAATGCGCAAGAAGACGGCGATGGCCTGTGCGCTCATCCACGCGCCGGAAATCCTGTTCCTCGACGAACCCTTCGAAAGCATCGACCCGATTTCGACGCGGGCGATCAAGGCCACGCTGCGCGAAATGGTCGAGCATCGCGGCACGACGATCTTCTTCTCCACACACGTCATGGAACTGGCGGAGCGCTTCTGCGACCAGGTGGGCATCATCAACAAGGGGCAACTCGCCGGTGTGGGCAGTATCGCCGACCTGCGCGCGCGCGCGTCTTTGCCGCCCGACGCCCCGCTGGAAGACGTTTTCCTGCGCACGGTCGGCGCGGAAGTCGCCGATCAAGGGCTACTCGATTGGCTGACGGGACAGGCGGCGTAGTATGTGGCGCGATCTGAAGAACTTGCTGTGGCTCCAGGGCCGGCTCACCGTGGCGATGTTCCGCACGCGCCGAGCCAGCGAACGGTTGTACGTGGCGAGAGTCGTGCTCCAGGTTGTGAGTTTTGTGTTTGCGTTACCGTTTTTCGTGGGAATGGGAATCGGCATTGCCGTCCTCGGCATCCTACTGTTTACCCCCCAGGCCAACTACGAATTCCTGATGCTGGTGAACAACGGCCTGTTCGCAATATGGCTGATTTTACCGGCGTCGTACAGCTCACAGATCGTGGAACGCTTCGAGATGTCGCGCCTGTTCGCGTACCCGATCCGCTTCCGCAGCATCGTGGTGGGCAGCACGCTCATCTCGCTGCTGACGATGACCGGCGTGTGGTCGGTGCTCCTCCTGGGTGGGGAGATCATCGGGCTGGCGTGGCACCAACCGCTGGCGCTGCCGATCATTTTGTTGGGCGCTCTACCGACCTTCGCCATACTCGTGCTCACAGGCCGGATTATGGAAGACCTCTTTGACCTCGTTGCCGGAGACCGGCGTCTGCGCACGTTGGTGATCACGGTGATGATGCTGCCGTTTATGCTGTTGGGATTCGGGCAGTCGATCATCCAGATGCTCATCCAGAACTATGAGAACATCCACTGGCTGCAAAAACTACCAATCCAAGATTTGCTCGCCCAATTGGGAACCGCGCAAAATCCGAGCCAGTTCCTGGAAATTCTGCGCCCCTCGCGCGTGTTGACGTGGCTGCCTGCCGGTTGGGCTACAGCGGGCATGGCCTCCGCGTCCGCCGGAGACTGGGGTCGCAGCGTGCTTTTCTTGGCCATCTCGCTGGCGGCCGTTGGGCTGCTGCTGTGGCTGCACGCGGGCATCACGCGGCGGCTAATGCAGGGTGCGGCGGTCGGCTTGGGTGCGGAGCGCGTGCGCACCCGCGAATCGCGCTTCACCGGACGTTTACCTGGCCCGCCGACATTCTGGGCGCTTCTGCGTAAGGACTGGCTCTATCTCTGGCGTAGCCCTGCCACACGGCGGATGATCTTCGCCGGGCTGTTGGCGATTCTACCGGCGGTGTTCATCCTCTGGCAGCCAGGCACCGAAGACACCGACTTCCAGATTTACGCGCCGCTGGTCGCCGGTTTGATGGTCATAGTGATGATGAGCATGATGATCAACATGAATATCACGTCGAACTACTTCGGCATTATCGATCGGGAGGGGTTCGGCGCGCTCGCGTTGTCGCCGGTCGATCGACGCCAGATCATCGTCTCGGCGAATGCAATCGCCTTCATCGTCGCCGTGGCGCTATATACCTTGGTACTCGTCGCGATGGGTGTGTTTACTTATAACTGGACTATCGTCCCTATGGAACTGTGCCTGGGATTATGTATGCAAATCAGCGGCAGCCCTCTGTATACGCTCGCAGCGATCATCGGCCCGTACCGGATGCAACTCCAGTACACTTCCGGCACACGCCAGCGCGGCAATATGTGGGGGATGCTGGCGTGGTTCATTTCCGGCATCCCGATGGCCCTGCTCCTGGTGCTGCCGTATATCCTGTGGAAACCCGCATTGTTCGTCACCATTCCCGTGGCGTTCCTCTACAGCGTGGGGCTGTACGCGATCACACTCAAGCCATTGGCGAAGCTATTACAAAGCCGCGAACACGCCATTCTGGAAGCCGTGATCACGGAAACATAACGACCAGGCTTGACAGCCTCTCCTTTTATGTTAATATTCCGACACTAATCTTCTTAATTGGACATAAAACATCCGACTCGCCGTCAGAATAAAGGAGGACGATATGAGCACACAGATTCCCCGCCGGGTTATCCGGCTTGTAGAACCAGAACCGGTGACAGAGGGCGCAGGCGTCAAACTGCGGCGCAGCATCGCCTCGCGGGCGCTCGATTACGCCGATCCATTTCTGCTGTTGGACGACTTCCGCTCCCACAATGCGGTGGACTTCGTCGCGGGCTTCCCGATGCACCCCCACCGGGGCATCGAAACCGTCACCTACCTACTCGACGGGCTGGTGCGCCACCGCGACAGCATCGGTAACGTCGGTGACCTCACCGCGGGCGACGTGCAATGGATGACCGCCGGGCGCGGCATCCTGCACGAGGAAATGCCGCAACGGCACGAGGGCGTACTGGAAGGTTTCCAGTTGTGGGTGAACCTGCCCGCAAAAGACAAAATGATGAAACCACGCTACCAGGACGTACCCGCCGCGAGCATCCCGGATGTAGAACGCCCCAACGGGATTCGCATCCGCGTCGTCGCCGGGGAGGTGGACGGCGTTCCAGGGCCAGTGACGGACATCGTCGCGGACCCGCTGTTTTTGGACGTCGCCATTCCATCGCACAGCAGCTTCGTGCAGGTCATCGAACGCGGGCACACCGCGCTCGCATACGTCTTCGAAGGTGCGGGCACGTTCGGCGTGGCGGACGGCAGCGCAGGGACAGACATCGCCGCGACGCAGCTCGCCATTTTTGGCGACGGCGATCTTCTCGAAGTGCAGACCGGAAACGAGGGCGTGCGCTTCTTGTTGATTGCCGGGAAACCGCTGCACGAACCCGTCGCCCGCTACGGCCCATTCGTGATGAACACGCACGAAGAAATCCTGCAAACGCTGAAGGAATTGCGCGCCGGAACCTTCCCGCCCGTTTGACAATTTCGCCAAATCTGAGAAAATTCTTACCGAGGGACATGATGAATACCTGCTATCAGCATACCGATACGAAGTGCAAGCGCAGCAAGCCGGACGACGAGTCTGGATAATGGCGTTTGCGTCCAAATAAGCAAAACCAGCTTCCAGCCTCGTGCACAAAACGGAAGCTGGTTTTTTGTTGTGTGTTTGCGTCAGCAGATTTAGCATATTAAGCAGATTTGTGATTATTCTATAGAAAATAATCTGCTGAATCCGCTTAATCTGCTGACAAATAAGCGTCATTAATCTATCAGCCAGGTCAAAGTCAAGGAGGGGAATCATGTTTGCAGAATGTCCAGAGTGCGCCGCCCAGATTCAGTTGGCCATCGATGCCATTATCCACGAGATCGTGGTGTGCCCCGATTGCGGGACTGAGCTTGAGGTGATCAATCTCGATCCGCCCGCGGTGGATTACGCACCGCAGGAAGAAGAAGACTGGGGCGAATAAGGAGCACATCACCATGGGCAAAGTGGGAATCCTGTGCTCTCGTATCCGCGTCGAAGAGAAACTACTCATCACCGAGTTGCAAAATCGCGGCGTCGATTTCGACATCATCGACGACCGCGAAATCATCTTCGACATTCAAAACAACGGTTGGCGGTACGACGTCGTTCTCGAACGCTGCATCAACCATTCGCGCGCGCTCTTCGCCCTCCTCCTGCTACGGGATTGGGGCATACCCACCGTCAACACGTACCAGGTTGCCGAAAACTGCGGCAACAAGCTGCTGACGACGAGCGCTTTGGTGCGCGCCGGCATCCCCACCCCGCGCACGATGGTGGCGTTCACGCCGGAATCGGCGCTCGAAGCCATCGAGACGATGGGTTACCCGGTGGTACTCAAGCCCGGCGTCGGATCGTGGGGACGGCTGCTTTCCAAGATCAACGACCGCGAGGCCGCCGAGACGGTACTCGAGCACAAGCAGGTGCTCGGCTCCTACCACCACTCGATCTACTACATCCAGGAATACGTCCACAAGCCGAACCGTGACATCCGCGCCTTCGTCATCGGCGATGAGACTGTCGCCGCCATTTACCGCACCTCGCCGCACTGGATCACCAACACAGCGCGCGGCGGCGTGGCGACGAAGTGTCCGGTGACGCCGGAGCTGCACGAGTTGTGCATCGCCGCAGCCAGCGCCATAGGGGGTGGCGTCGTCGCGCTCGACATCTTCGAGGACGAGCACCGGGGTCTGCTGGTAAACGAGATCAACTACACGATGGAGTTCCGCAACAGCATCGACACCACCGGCGTCAACATCCCGGCGAAGGTCATCGACTACACGTTGCAGGTTGCGGCGGCATGATATTGGACAGGCTTCACAGGATTTTCGGGATTTGTTTCTTATCCTGCGAATCCTGCAAATCCTGTCAAAAAGGTAACGACGATGACACTGTGCGATAACACCCAAGCGGATAACCTGCTGGAAGGACTGGTGGCGCAGTACAGCCCCTCTACGCAGGAGCGTCCTGCCGTCGAATATCTGGCCGACCGGATGGAGGCGCTCGGCTTCCGCGCCGGTATCGACGTCGCGGGTAATGCCGTAGGCGAGATCGGCGAGGGTGAGCGTGCGGTGTTGCTGCTTGGTCACATCGACACGGTACCCGGCTACATCGACGTGCGGCAGGAGGGGAGCCTGCTCTACGGACGCGGCGCGGTCGATGCGAAGGGGTCTTTGGCAACGTTCGTCACGGCGGCGGCGCGGGCGGGAGCACATAACGGGAAACGGCTCGTCGTGGTCGGCGCTGTGGAAGAGGAAGCCGCCACCTCCAAGGGCGCGCGCTTCCTGCTGGACAAACTCGCGCCGGACGCCGTCATCATCGGCGAGCCAAGCCGGTGGGATTGCGTGACGACGGGCTACAAAGGCCGTCTGCTGGCGCAATATGCGCTCTCCCGCGAGATCGGGCACACTGCCCGGCCCGACGCGAGTCCATGCGAGGAGGCATTCGCTTTCTGGCGCGCGGTGACGGAACACGCTGACGCCTATAACGCCGCGCATCCCCGGATGTTCGAGCAACTCGCGCCCTCGCTGCGCGCGATGCACTCCAAGGACGACGGGTTCGTACAGACGGCGACGCTCATGTTAGGCTTCCGGCTACCGCCGGAGATCGACATCGCAAACCTGCAAACCACACTGCGCGAGTTCGCCGGAGATGCGGACCTGCGCTTTAGCGGCGGCGAGGTCGCCTACCACGCGGCGAAAAACACGCCACTGGCGCGCGCCTTCGTCAAAGCCATCGACGCCGAGGGCGGGCGCATCCAGTTCAAGGTCAAAAGCGGCACCTCGGATATGAACGTCGTCGGCCCGGTGTGGCAATGCCCAATCCTGGCCTACGGCCCGGGCGATTCAGCGCTCGATCACACACCGCGCGAGCACATTGATCTGCGCGAATATCACAAAGCCATCGCCGTGCTCGCCCATGTGCTGCACATACTGTAAAACAGACCATTCACAATTCTGCCATATTCGTGAAGATTCTGTGTCAGAAGCATATATTGCAATTGTAGTACACGGATGAACACGGATTCTACGGATCATTCTCCTTAAAAAATCCGTAGAATCCGTCAAATCCGTGTACAATTCTTTGATTGTTGATTGCAGAATCATCTTGACCATTGCATATTCGTGAAGATTCGTGGTTTCTTTTGCAGGAGCGATAACATGCACATCGAAAAAGCAGACGCAACAATTGCCAAAGGTTGGTATGTCGGCCCATGGAATGCCGATCTAGGCATCGCAGTCGGATTTGCGAATGAGGGCGTGGATGAGCCTCACCTGCACCGGCAGATGACAGAAATCTACTTGATAACACGAGGTAGTGTCAAAATGCGCGTAGAGCAGCAGACGATCACATTAGTCCAGGATGATATCATCGTCATTGAGCCAGGTGAAGCACACACATTTTTGAGCAACTCTTCCGATTACTTCCATTTCGTCATTCACACGCCCGCACTGCAAGGCGGGGCAGCAAAGGCTGACAAGGTGCCAGTGTCTCGCGCATACCTGGGATTATAAGCATGCAACCCAAAGTACGCGCCACAGCCGTGTTGATTGAGAACGGCAACATCCTGTTAGTGGAGCAGAATGTCGGTGCAGCAGTGCAACGCGCCTGGTCACTACCTGGTGGTGCGGTGGAGCCGGGCGAAACGCTGGAAACTTGTCTCATCCGCGAGATGCAAGAAGAAACCGGATTGCACATCGCCATCGAACGGTTACTCTACGTCTG
>DAIUDK010000186.1:0-7635 GCA_036845725.1 Chloroflexota bacterium | reverse complement strand
GCGATCTCCGCGTGGATGCCGCGCCCATCGTGGTAGCCGGGCCAGTCGACGAAGACGCGCCGTTCCGCGCCTTCTGCCTCGAAGCGCAGTGTCGCCTGCTTGTGGGTGCAGGTCGTCGCGCCGGAAGTGCTGTCGCGCGGCAATTGGATGCCCTTGCCCAGGGGGATGACCAATCCTTCTTCGTGCAGGTCACCGCTGGCGAAGTCCAGCGTGTAAACGAAGACGTTGCCGGCGTAACCGAGGTCCGCAATCGTGGCGGAGAAGAAGCGCTGCGGGGTGAACACGGCGTAATAGTCCCAGCGTTTGACGCGGAAGCGCTGCAAGAAGCGCAGCGCATAGAATCGGGCGTTTTCGAGATTACAGTCCAGTCGGGGCTGGCGAGACCAGCCAACTTGCGCCAGGCCGCCTTGCGGGTCCAAAAGGGGGCCGGGTTGTGTGAGTTCGATTTGCATAAGTGTCTCCTTGTGTCGCTGAGGAATGTGATCTGCTTGTCTGGCTCAATCCTCCGTGAAATAATCCGAATCGATACGCTTCAACTCGTATGCAGCGACTGAGGCAACACCGATATTGTAATCGATCATCAACTGGGCTAGCATATCGCCATCGATCAGGACAATCTTGTTATCGATTCTGGAAACGTAATCCAGTGCGGCCTGAGAGAAAGCCGAAGTGGTAATGAAGACGCCCTTCTTTGCACGTTGTCCATGCAAAGCGCCGACAAATTTCTGAATCTCGGGTCTGCCTACAACACTATCCCAGCGCTTGGCTTGAATGTAGACGATGTCCAGTCCCAGGCGGTCTTCCTTGATGATGCCATCGATGCCCTCATCGCCGCTCCTGCCAATCGCCTGTCCCGCATCTTTGCGTGTACCGCCGTATCCCATTTTAACCAGCAGATCGATCACTAATCGCTCGAAAAATGCGGGGGAATGTTCTTTGATGATTTCCAGAAGCTCAGTAGCCAACTCTTGACGCAACTTCTGGTAAGCTGTTTCGATCACTTCTTCTGGAGTGCGTGTTTCGATGCTTTCTTGATTGTCTTTCTCGTTGTCCCTGTCTTTTGTTGGTCTGAGAAACTCGACATATTCAGGAAATTGTTTGAGAAAGGCCATGTTAATCTTCGGGGGATTTGCTTGCAGAACTTCCTGACCGCGTGGTGTGATTCGGTAGTAGCCTCGTCGCGTGGATTCTAACAACTTTGCCTTTACTATATGTGTGCGGGCCCACCCCACGCGATTGTCAAAGAGAGCCTGTTGCCCGCTAGGTAACAGCTCGCTGCGTTCTTCACTGGTGAGTCCAAATTGATCGGCCAGTATCTCGATAGTCTCGCGTAGCGAGTGCTCTTGCCCATCACTGGCGAATTTGAGTAAGGGTAGCATTATGGATTGGAAATCTGGAATGGCCATACCTCTCTCCTTTTCAGAATTCGATAGCGGTTATCCGAGTGGTGTGTGCGACCTAAAAATGATTATACGCCCCTTCCTCATCCCTACAACTGAAAATTGGACGCAGATTCACGCGGATTCTCTCCTCATCTGCGAAAATCAGCGCCAATCCGCGTCCCGGAGAACGCTACGACTTCTCCCAAATATAACTCACCGACCCCTTGACCGTCTTGAATCCCAGACTCTCGTATAATCCGAGCGCGGCCTGGTTTTCGCTGTCCACCTCGAGGATCATCTTCTTGTGGCCGTTTGCCGCCGCTTTGCGCAGGCTGGTGCCCAGCACGTACTTGGCCAGCCCTTGCCCCCGATACTCAGGGATCACACCTATACCGTGGACATACGCGCCTTCCTTGATGAGGTCGATTTTGACAAAACCCACAATAGTTTCGCCGTCGAACAGCACCAACGATGCGTCCGCATCATAGCGCGCTTGCCGGGAGAAGAAATCCTCGAAGCTCTCCCGCCGCATCGCTTCCGATTGCTCCGTGTATCGCCGGTCGCTGCCGTAGGAGAAAGCCGCGTCATAACTCGGCCAGAGCGCGTCATTGGGAACCTCGGTCAGCGAGCGGAGGGTCATCGTCTCCGTCACGTCGCGGAGCGAAAAATCAAGCTGCTGCAAATCCACTTCCATGAACCGCCACTCATATCCCGGAACCATGCCGGCCGCCTGGTAGATCGCGCCGCACTGCGCTGCATAATCTCGGTATTCGGCAGTCAGGTTCATCAGGAAGACTTCCATCCGCTGTCTGCCCGAAGCTATGGTGTACTGGATACACTCGCGGACCAATTGTTGGGCGACTTCTGGGTCTGGTGGAATGACCAGGGGATGCCAACTGAGGAAGTAGGTCTGTGAGTCTGTCCACTTGTAGACGCCGGCCCATCCGCGGAGCACGTCTGCTTCGCGCGCCAGGGCGATGAAATCGGGACAGTCTTTGCCGCTCAGGAACGCGGTAATTTCTTCTTGGGTTTCCCCATATTTGTAAGGAATGGCAAGCTGGCTGTAGGCGCGGTAAGTGAACGTCGCCAGTTCTGTTATGTCAATCGAATCTGGGGAATGATGCGTGAAATTGATTGGATTGTCTATCACGGGTGGTGCCAATTTTCAACCTAGATCTCGGCCAACAGCGCGTCCAATGCGAATTCCTTTTTATGCTAACGACAGGCTTGGGGTCCGCGTGAGTAGTGCGCTTTGGTAGATGATAGGGCGATATCGCGGGGCCGGGATTGGCTTGCCAGCTGCACGCGCGGCTTCTAGCCAGGCTACCTTGGCATTTTCCACTTCGCGCAAAGCCTCGACCGGCGTGTTCCCGAAGGCTGAACACACTTCTAAATCGGGGATGTCGGCAATATAACCGCCATCTTCCTCGCTATAAAAAATGTTGATATGATAGTCTTGCATTTAATCCTCTCCGAGGCGCAAATTGTATCGTTCTATTAGCTTGAAAAACTGCCGGATTTGATAAGGTTTGGCCTGCCCGTTGACATTTTGCAAGTTGACCAGTTCGGGAATATCGGGATGCGTAAAAATGTGGTGGCTGCCGTTGATGCGTGTCAAGACGAATCCAAAAGCGGTAACCAGGGCAAGCATCTCATTGAACTTTACATTCTGTGGCGCATTCAGGATTGGATTTTTCGCAGTAGTTTGTGTTTATTCATACGATTAGTCTTGTCCCTCCTGCACCGTTGAACGACCGTCGCATTACTCTTTTCTCAATACTATCCCATTTCACATGGAAAGTCAAAAACTGGTTCATTAAGGTGCAGATTCTCTCGTTATCTGCGAAAATCCGCGCCAATCTGTGTCCCAAAGCAAAATACGCGCAGCCATTCTCCGCCGCTAGACGCCCACCGCCATTCGTCGCCTCGGCAGCAACGCCAAATACCCATCGTCCTCGTCCAGCGCCGGAGGGCGGTAATCCGGCGATTGGTGCCGGAAATACGTGTTGTACAGTTCCGCATAGTGCCCGCCTTGCGCGAGCAGCGCCTCGTGGCTGCCTTCCTCGATGATCGCGCCTTCCTTCAGCACGATGATGCGATCCACGGCGCGCACCGTCGAGAGCCGATGCGCGATGAGGATCGACGTGCTCTGCTTGAGGATCAGGTTCGTCGCGTCCTGGATTTGCATTTCGGTAAAGGGGTCGATGCTGGCGGTGGCCTCGTCGAGGATGAAGATCGCCGGGTGCTGCACGAGCACGCGCATCAGGGCGACGAGCTGGCGCTGGCCCATCGACAGCCGCGCGCCGCGCTCGCCCACGTCCGTGTGGAGGCCGTCGGGCAGCGTGTCCAGCCACTCGCCGCCGCCCACCTGCCGCGCAATCGCCACAATCTCGTCGTCTGTGGCGTCCATCCGCCCGTAACGGACGTTATCTGCCACCGTCCCCGCAAAGAGGAACGGCATCTGCGAGACGATGCCCAGGTGTTGGCGGTAGGTGTGCAGGTCGAAAGTGCGGATGTCCCGCCCATCGATGAGGATGCGCCCGTCCTGGAATTCGTAGAAGCGCGCGATCAGCTTGGCGATGCTGCTCTTGCCCGCGCCTGTGTGCCCCACCAGCGCCACGCTCTCGCCGGGCCGGATGTGCAGCGAGAAGCCATCGAGCACCTGTTCCTGCTCGGTGTAGCGGAAGCGGACGTCATCGAACGTGATCTCGCCCTGGAGCTGCGTGACCGGTTCTTCCGCCGTCTGCTGCACCGTCGGCTCGGCGTCGATGAGGG
Source organism: Chloroflexota bacterium (assembly GCA_036845725.1). Lineage (GTDB taxonomy): Bacteria > Chloroflexota > Anaerolineae > B4-G1 > SLSP01 > DSWT01. The sequence goes on along the minus strand of DAIUDK010000186.1, from coordinate 3,478 downwards.
CGAAGACGCGCTCCGCCGACGAAAGCCCGCCCTGGAACTGATTCCAGAACGACGACAGGTTGAGGATCGGGAACCAGAAGCGATCCATGCTCGTGATGAAGAGATACCAGTTGCCCACGCTGATTGTCGCGGCAGCGGCAGCCATCCCGCCATAGTAGACGATGAGCGCCGCCCCGATGCCCGAAAGCCCGTTCAGCAGCGGCATACTCAACGCCAGGACGTATCCGCGCCGCAGGTTCACGCTGTAACTTTGCCGGTTCACCGTGCTGAACTCGTTGTAGATCGTCGCCTCCTGGCGGAAGTTCTTGGCGACGCTGATACCCGTCACCGCCTCCTGGATCGCCGCGTTGACCTCCGCCATCACGCGGAAGCCCTCGCGGGTCACGCGGCGCGCCAATCGTCGCAGGCTGAAGGCGACCAGGAGCACCGGCGGCACGAAGCCCAGGATCATCAACGTGAGCTGCCACGAGATGCTGAACATATAGCCGAAGAGGATGACGATTTGCAGCACTTGCCCGATCAGGTCGGTGACAAGTTGCACCATGCGCGAGAACTCCTCCGTGTCGGTCGTGATGCGGCTGATGATGCGCCCGGAACGGAATTCGTCGAAGAACGACATGTCGTGGCGCATCGAAGCGGCGAAGGCGTCGTCGCGCAGTGTCTGCATGATGTTGCCGATGATGCGTGCCATGATCCTACGCCGTACCCAGTTGCTCGCCCAATCGACCACGCCGAACGTTAAGATGACCGCCGCCAGCCCGAGCATCAGCTCCAATTGCTGCGGATTCGGCGCGATCTGGTCCACGCCCCAAGCCAGCACAATGCGCGGCAACACGCCTATCAGTGAACTCGCCACGGTGATCACCGCCACCAGAATGATTTTCGCCGTGTGCGGTTTGAAGTAAATGAAGATGCGCTCCAATAACTCTTTTTCAGTGTATTGCCGGTCGTACGCCTCTTGGTTCAAGCCGTAGAAGAAGCCCATTATTCGTACCTCGCAAAAATATTACGGTATGCTTCCGACGTCCTCATCAGCTCCTCGTGCGTGCCGATAGCGTCGATGCGGCCCTTTTTCATCACAATGATGAGATCGGCCCAGCGAATCTGCGAGAGGCGGTGGGTGATGAGGAAGGTGGTGCGGCCGGCGGCGGCGCGCTCGATGGCGCGTTGGATGCGATCCTCGGTCGCGCTGTCGATGGCGCTCGTGGCGTCGTCGAGGATGAGGATCGCCGGATCGGTGAGGAAGGCGCGGGCCAGGGCCACGCGCTGGCGCTGGCCGCCGGAGAGCGTTGCGCCGCGCTCACCGACGACGGTGTCGTAGCCGTCGGCGAATCCTGTGATGAACTCGTGCGCCTGCGCCGCCTGTGCGGCAGCTTCGATTTGCGTCTGGGATACCCCTGCCTCTTCCAGACCGTGCAGTTGGCCGAAGGCGATGTTCTCCGCAATCGTCCGCGAGAAGAGGAAGATGTCCTGCTCGATGATCGACACCTGCTGCCGCAGCGATTCCAGGTTCCAGTCGCGTACATCCACGCCATCCACAAGCACGCGGCCGTCGTCCACATCGTAGATGCGGTTGATGAGCTTGGCGATGGTCGATTTGCCGGAGCCGGTCTGCCCGACGATGGCGACGGTCTGCCCCGGCTCCACGCGGAAGGTGATATTGTCCAGCGTTGTGGTTTCCACCTCGATTTCGCATCCTTCGCCCGGCGGTTTGTAGCAGAAGGCCACGTCCTCGAACGTCACCGCGCCGCGAATGGGGGCTGCATATCCGCTGATGTTCTGATCTAGCTCGGTCGGCGCGTTGATCACTTCCAGCAGCCGCCGCGCGCTCGCCAATCCCGCCGCGACGCGCGTGTAGGCGAACTGCCCGGCGAACGTCGGGAACCCGAAGAGCATCAGCAGCCCCACGTAGGCGATCACATTGCCGATTTGGAGTTGCCCGGCGCGGAACAGCAGCAGACTGTGCAGCAACCCGCCCGCCGTCAGAAAAGCCAACAGTAACAGCGGGATGAAGCGCGCCTCGATGTCGGCCTGCCCGACGTAAGCACGCGTCCAGCGGATCAGCGCGCGGCGGAACCGCCCGATCTCGTAGGTCTCCTGCGAGGCCGCTTTCACCGTCTCCACGCCCTCGATGGCCTCGGCGAGGACCGTGTTCACCTGCCCGAACTCGGCGCGCACTGCCTCGGAGACCGGGCGCAGTTGGCGCAGGTAGGCGGATACCACAAAGGCGTAAGCAATCAGGTAGATGATCGGCACCAGGACCAATTGTGGGTGCAGCGTCGGGGCGACGATCAGCGGCATGATGAGGAAATTGGCCGATCCGATGACCATGTTCAGTCCGGGATTGAACATGAAGTTGATCTCGCGCACGTCGTTGGTCGCGCGCGCCATCAGATCACCGGTGGGGTGGGAGTCGTGGAACGCCATGCTCTTGCCGATGAGGTTGGCGTAGAGTTCGTCGCGAATGTCGCGCTCCAGGCGCTGACCCAGCGTTTCGGCGGCGAGGTTACGCAGCAATTGTAATCCCAGCCCGCGTCCCACCTCGATCAGGCCGATGAGCAGTGCGGCGTTGCCGAGCGTTCGCAAATCTGGCGGCGTGGCGAGGATCGCGTCGAAAGCACGGCCTGTCTGCAGGGGATGAATCGCAGCCAGCAGCGCGTTGCCGAGCGCTCCTACCAGCATCGCCACGATGATCCACCAGTGACGCAAGGTGTGCGAGAAGATCCAGCGCGCGGGGCTGCTGCGGTTGGATTGCCACTGTTGCTTGACGGTAAACTCGCTGACGGTCATAGAACCTCCGAGTGAAGATCGGTGTGCTGTCGTCATTGTAGGGTCAAGCGGGGATTCGTCAAGAAGTACGTTGGATTGTGATCCAACGCGAGCATCCAGTGTGGCTTTGTAAAACGTTAGCTGTGCTGGCTGTGGCACGGTCAGGAGACTGCCCACAGCCAGCGAAAAAACCGTCCCGATCCGTTCAATCCATTGAGACCCGCGCCGCCTCTTGCCCCAGTCTGAACGCGACCTTGTTCACGTCCGCATATTTCGACGGGACGCGGCGCAAGATGGCGGTTTCCCAGACCGCCGGATCGGTTTCCAGCAGCGTCGAGAGTGCCGCGAGCATGATGGTGTTTACTGTGCGGGGGTTGCCGGCCTGTTCCGCCAGCGGGAGCGCGTCCACGGGGATGACCCGGCTGGCGCGTTGCTTCAGCGCCGCGAGGAGCGCGTCCTCGTCCGGGTAGACCGCGTTGCCGACGCTCACCGACATCGGCGTGATCTTCTGCCGGTTGACGATGACGATCCCGTCGGGCTTGAGGTAGGCGAGCCAGCGGGCGGCTTCCAGCATCTCGAACGACAGCAGGATATCCACCGTGCCTTCTTCGCATGTGGGCGATCCCACGCGCGGCGCCCAGCGGATGTGGCTTTCCACTACCCCACCGCGCTGCGCGAATCCGTGAACCTCGGACTTCTTCGCGTCCAG
>DAIUDK010000185.1:3524-7662 GCA_036845725.1 Chloroflexota bacterium | reverse complement strand
GCCTCCGGTGTAAACACCCGCGCCCCCTGTTGCGTACCGACCCATACCTTTCCCTGGAACGGTAAAACGGCGGTGAGCGCTCTATCTGGCACATCCCCATCAGTATTTTGGTCGGTGTAATTGACCCATTCCGCTCCCGGCGCGCGATAGCTCAATCCGCCGGATGTCGCCGCCCATACTCCACCGTCCTCCGCGACAGCGACGGCGACCACCTGCGCTCCGCCCAATCCGTCGGCGGGCGTGATGTGATCGTAAATCAGGGTGTTCGGATTCAAGTGCAACAGGCCCGAGTCTGTGGCGATCCACAGCGCGTCACCCTGGCGTGTTATGGCGTGGATGGCGATATCTCCCGGTGCTTCCGTCGTCGCACCAGGGCGCGCCAGGCGGGTGATCGGCAACGCGCTCCACTCTACCGGTATTTGCATCTCCGGGACCACGTTCAGCTCCCAGGCGGATGGCGTACCCTGAACATCAGGGAACGGTGCTTCTGGCGCCGGTGTACTGCGTCGGCGTTGAGTGGTGGACCTACATGCCACGCCGCAGGTCAGCACGAACAAAACCAGCAACCCGCGTTCCCAACCTTTTAGTTTGCACATTCCTACTCCTTGGAATAATCCTCAAAGAAGACTGGCAATCCTTCGGTGAAAGTTTGCCAACCCTCGCGAAGCTCGTACCTGGGATGCGGCGCTGTCGAGACGGTGAACGGCAGCGGCGTTGCGGTCCACGTTGTGCGCGCTAGCAGCGTGACCGTGTCCGGTGCGAGCACTACATCCAAAAAGGCCGCTGGACCGTTGACCTGCGGCGCCGGATAGACCACGGCCCAGGCGACGCCGCCATCATCGCTGCGCAACACCCCCGCGTCCGTGCAGGCCCATATCTGCCGCCCGGCGACAGCCAGCGCGCGTACTGTAACTCCGGCATGAAGCAGCTGCCACGTCGCGCCGCCATCGCCGGATTGATAGACGCCCGCGCCGCCGCCATAGACGAAATCAGGGTCGTCAGGGTGGACGGCCAACGCTGTCAGCAGTGGAGACGTCAACTGCGCGCGCAAATCCCACGTTGTGCCACCGTCGTCACTGCGCACGATGGCTTGGGTGGACGTGAGCGCGTCTTCTACTGCCACCGCCGCGTAAACCGGCGTAACGCTGGCCGTGGTGGGCATCGCCGCAGCCAGCGCTACCGGCCATCCCAGCGTCGCGGTCAGAACGCCGGGTGTGACGACGAGGCTGGCGGAAAGCTCCGCCGTAACCCATGTCTGAGCCGCGTCGTCGCTGTACGCAACGCCCACCGGGCCGGCCAGCAGCCAGCGTGCCGTATCAGAGAGGTACAGCAGCGGGCGGTTGGAATATCCCGGGCGTGCATCATACAGCGTGGCCGGCAGCGGCAGCTTCTCTACCGTTACACCATGCGTTTCCCAGTCGAAACGATAAATCGCCTGACGTCCAGGCGCGAGCGCCGTTTTCGCTCCTTCTGCAACAGCTAAAGTTAGTGGGACATCTTCTGCGAGCTCCGGCGCAAGCTGCGTTACCCACTGTTGCCCGCCGTCCGTGCTCCGCGCTAACGTTGGCGGCGACTCTACCAGTGCGACCATCGCAGCCGGGTCGTCAGGTGCCACGGCAAGTGCGTCCGCATATACGGTGCGTGGAGCGACGCCAATCGTGGCGGTTGGTGCGACTGTTGGCAGGGGTAAAGCGTCCTGAATGGCGACGCCGCGTGGCCCCAGTGCCATCGCAGCCCGATAAGGTGCTACCGGGCTGATTGCCAGACCCGGTCCACCCTGCACATCCAGCTCCGTCCAGGTATTCCCGCCGTCGTCACTGAATATAGTTTTTTCATTACTGTTATAGGCATAATAGGCCCCGGCGTAGATCAAATCGGGATTCGCCGGGTGAATGGCAAGCGCCAGCACCGGCATGTTCGACTGATAGATCGTTTCCCAGGTGTCGGCGCCATCCAACGAACGCCGAATCTGGTAATAGGTCGCCGCATAAACCACGTCCGGTGTCTGGGGATGTACGACCATAGCGCTGACGGCCGATTCTAATGGTTGCTGGCCGTTAAACCAAAGCTGCCCTCCGTCTTCGCTGCGCAGAACGGTCTTTGTATCGCCCGCATACATCACATGAGGGGCAGAAGGCGCGATCGTCAGGGCATAGAGTTGGTCTGGACGAAGGTCGTCCATAGGGGCGATGGTGTATGTCTTTCCATCCTTCGACTCACGCGCCCCAATCCTGGCCTCGATTGCAACCCAGGTCTCTCCGCCATCACGGCTGACGTGAATCGTATTGCCCTCCGCAACGTACAGCACATCCGGCGTCGTTGGGTCAAAGGCCAGGCGATGTGGATTCGTCTGTAGCTTAGCCTCTTCATAATTCTGGAGAAACAGGTCCATCTGCAACGGCAAATCCAGGCGGCGCGCCTGTCCGGCTTCGATACGGTACAATCCATCATGGCTCAACACAAACAATCTGCCCGGCGTGTGCGGATCAGCCCACAGGTAGCCGCCGACTTCGCTGTAAAGCGCCCAGGTACGCCCGCCATCCTCGCTGCGATAGGTTTCTACCCGCCGGTCGGAGGTTTTTACTTTTTCGCAATGATGGGGGCTCAGGTCAATCGCTGGAAAGCCCCGCGACTTCTCGCAGCTCAAAATCCGCTGCGTCGCCAAACTCGTGTAGATGATGTCAGGATTGGCCGCGTCTATGGCAACGTCCATTGCCCCACCAAAGTTGATTTGCGGCTCCGCCGGAGACGTTGCCAGAGCAGCTAACGCGGCGGTCGCCAGTGCTACCAGTTGCCACCGCCGGCGGCTGCGTGACATTCGATCGGGAGACTGCGCCGTACAGCGCCGTGTTACTACCCTCCACCGAAGCCAGGTGAGCGGCAACATTCCCAGGGCGATCAAATCAGTCGGGTCGGCGATGATGTGTCGGGGCCCACCCATGATGCGGCCTAACACCGCCATGGCCGGTCGTTGCGTCCACGGAGAGAGTTTCAACGCCCCAAACCACAGCGCGGTCAAAACTAACGCCAGTCCCATTGCGCTTTGGGGCGAACAAAAGCGCCGGCGCAGCCAACGCGCGCTCGCCCATTCCAGCCCACCAAGTCCTGCCAGTACCAGGAAAGGGAAAAAATACAGTCCGGCGAAGTCGCTCAATTTACCCGTCCACCATGAGGGGAATGCTGTCTTGAGCCAATGGTCATTGAGTAACAGAATGACTACAGCTATCCAGGTCGGCCAGTCTACCAGGCATATCAATGCCTGTTTCAACACACTGCCGTGCGGTTTTTTCGCCGCCTCTGATTTCTCCTGCGCCATCCCTTTCTCTTTTGACATATCCGGGCCTCCCCTGCAAATTGAGATTTGGGAACGTTGTCGATCTGATTTAGTTTCTATCCGAATATTGTGCCTGCGGGCGTTTCTGGTGCGTCAACGGTGAATTTTCGGATAGGTTCTTGGGCAACTATGGGGTGATGAATGTCATCCGACTGGACGCCATTTGACAATTCACGCCTTTGTGATATTTTATGATCTAGTTTCGCGGAAGGACGCAATGAGAGAAGATGAAGGTGAACAAGGTAATCCGCCGCCGTCGTAAGATCGTCGAACCAGGCCATCTGGATCGGCTTTGTTTGCTGTAGTTATAGCAGGAATTTGAGAAAGAAAAAGCCAGTTCCCAGGTGGGGCTGGCTTTTTTGTTGTCAATCAGGGATTGGGCAGAGGCCCAATCCCTAATCCCAAATCACTAATCACTAAAATAAGGAGATGAGATCATGAAAACTGTAGAATGTCCCGAATGTGCAGCCGAGTTGGAATTGGAAGACGGTATCGAGGAAGGCGAAATCGTCGTGTGCCCGGATTGTGGCGTCGAGCTTGAGGTCGTCGGCGTGGACCCGCTCGAGGTCGAGTTGGCGCCGGAAGTGGAAGAGGACTGGGGGGAGTAGCGAATTACGAATGACGAATTACGAATAGCGAATGACGTAATTCGTAATTCGCTATTCGAACAATGAGGCTAATGATGAAAATCGCTGTGTTTTATTCCCGCAAGCGGGTGGAAGAGAAGTTGATCACGGCGGCGTTGGATGCGCGGGGCGTGGATTGGGATCGGATTGATCCGCGCGAGGTGCGCTTCGAGGTGGG
>DAIUDK010000185.1:0-3424 GCA_036845725.1 Chloroflexota bacterium | reverse complement strand
ACGCTCGGCGGCTACCAGCACAACGTTGTCTACATCCAGGAGTACATCGAGAAGCCGGGGCGCGACATCCGCACGATGGTGGTGGGCAACGAGGTGATTTACGCCATTTATCGCCAATCCGAGCACTGGATCACGAACACCGCGCGCGGCGGCGCGCCCATCGTCTGCCCGTTGACCGACGAGATCGTCCACTGGTCGCGTGAAGCGACGAAGGCCGTGGGCGGCGGCGTGGTCTCGGTGGATTTGTTCGAGACGTTGGATGGTCGTATTCTCGTCAACGAGGTGAACCACGCCCCGGAGTTCCACGGCGCGAGCGAGGTGGTGGATGTGGATATCGCGGGGAAGATGGTCGATTATGTGTTGCAGATAGCGCAGGAAAGGGAGTAGGGAGTAGGGAGTAGGGAGTAGGGACGAGTCCTCATACTCCGTACTCCATACTTCATACTCCTCTCAATAATGAGGGGGAAAGTATGATCAAAGCGGCGATTGTTGGCGCTTCCGGCTATGCCGGGGGGGAGTTGTTGAGGTTGTTGTTGTTTCATCCGCACGTGGAGGTGACGCAGATCACGTCGGAGACGTATGCGGGGGAATTCGCGCATTTCGTGCACCCGAACCTGCGCGGGCGGACGCAGCTCAAGTTCAGCCGGCTGGCGGACTTGAAGCCGTGCGATGTGTTGTTCCTGGGACTGCCGCACGGCGCGGCGTGGTCGCGCATTGACGAGTTCGCGGGCATGGCGGAGCGTATTGTGGACCTTTCCGGCGACTTTCGCCTGCGCAATCCGGCGGACTACGAGCAGTGGTACGAGCACGCGCATCCACATCCAGAGTGGCTCAGCCGCTTCGTCTACGGTCTGCCTGAGTTGCACCGCGCGGAGATGGCAGGCGCGAAGTACATCAGCGGGGTGGGGTGCAATGCCACAGTGACGATTCTTGCGCTCGCGCCGCTCTACAAGCGCGGTCTGGTTTGGGAGACGGTCGTCGAGGTGAAGGTGGGGTCGTCCGAGGGCGGTAACAAGGCCTCCGAGGCATCACATCACCCGGAGCGGTCGGGCGTGGTGCGGACGTATTCGCCGTTTGGACACCGTCACATCGCGGAGATGATCCAGGAACTCAAGCTGGATCCCGCCGATCCGCACTTCCACTTCACCGTGACCTCGGTGGACATTGTGCGCGGCGCGCTGGCGACGTGTCACTGTCTGCTGACGGACGAGGCGAAGAAGCTGGCGGAGCGCGACCTGTGGAAGTTTTACCGCGAGGACTACGGCGACGAGCCGTTCGTGCGGTTGGTGCGCACCAGCCGGGGGATTCATCGTTTCCCAGAACCGAAGCTGCTCTCCGGTTCCAACTACTGCGACGTCGGTTTCGTGCTGGATGAGCCGGGCGGGCGGGTAATTGTCGTCTCCGCGATCGACAACCTGATGAAGGGTGCAGCCGGCAGCGCGGCGCAGTGCATGAACGTGATGTACGGTTGGCCTGAGACGACGGGCCTGGAATTTCAGGGGTTGCATCCGATTTAGATCAACCCTGCGAAGGTTTCCGAGCCTTCGCAAGGTTGACGGTTGAAAGTGCTCAAATGATCGTGAGAAAATCAACGAGACAATGCCTGGCGACGGCGGCGGCGGGGATCGGCGGCGTCGCGATCATCCTCTTGGGCGCATTGATTTCTGCGCTGGCTTACGAGGGGCGCAACGGGCAGGCCTATCACTTCTGGAACCATTTCGTCTCCGAGTTGGGCGAAGTGGGCGTGGCGCGGTTGGCGTGGGCCTTCAACGGCGGTCTGATCCTGGGTGGGGTGTGTATCATCGTCTTTATGGTCGGTCTCGCGCGACTTCTGCCCGGCGTGTTCCGCTCCATTTTCGTCGCCGCGGGGCTGGCGACCGGCATCTCGGGGACGCTGGTGGGCGTCTTCCCGATGAATCAACTCAAGCCGCACATTCAGGTCGCCATGCAGTTTTTCAATATGGGACTGCTGTCGATGACGTTGTTCTCGCTGTACGTGCTGTTTACCCGGCAACGCGCTTTCCCACGCTGGTTCGTGATACCGGGCCTCCTCGCTACGGCGAGCTTTGCCGCCTTTCTGTATTTCCCGACGCCCAGCGACATCAGCGGCGGCCTGCCCACTACCCAGGCGCTGATCATCACCAACCGTCCCGACGTGTGGTGGCTGGCGATTCTGGAATGGGCTGCCGTGGGCGCGGTGCTGGGGTGGGTGTTGCTCGTGTCGCTGTATCTGTGGGTTGAAGCCAGGGGCAGACAAAAGTCTCTCGAGGCGCTTGCTTGAGTGAGTATCTACGCTAAACAACAGGTCTGCAAGACGCGATACGTGCTGAGACTTTTTTCATCTTTGCGATTCAGGAGTAGAGATCGTGAATATCGAAGGACCATTGCTAGGACAAGGGGCGGTGTGCGAGACGATTCTGCGCGCGCTGCCGGAGTGGTTTGGGGTTGAGGAGGCGACCGCGCAGTACATCCGCGACGTGGATACGTTGCCGACGTTTGTGGCGTTCGAGGATGGTCGTGCAGTGGGTTTTATGGCGGTGAAGCAGCATTTCCCGCAAGCCGCCGAGTTGTACGTCCTCGGCGTGTTGCCGGAGACGCACCGACAGGGCGTCGGGCAGGCGCTTTTGTCTGCCGTGGAAGCCTATTTGCATCAACAGGGCGTGGAATACCTACAGGTCAAGACACTCAGCGCGTCGCATCCCGATCCAGGCTACGCCAAAACGCGCGCCTTCTACGAAGCGATGGGTTTCAGGCCGTTGGAAGAGTTTCCGACATTGTGGGATGAGGCAAATCCCTGTCTATTGATGGTGAAAGCGGTAGACGGTAGGAGGTAGACAGTAGACGGGGGTTTGCGCTGACAGACCCTATCTACCGTCTACGGTCTACTGTCTACCAAAAAAGGAGGAATTATGTTAGTCATCAAAGCTGGTGGTGGTGAAGGATTAGATACGGAGGCGGTGATCGCCGACGTTGCGGAGTTGGTCAAGCAGGGGCAGCGGGTGGTGCTGGTCCACGGCGGCTCGCACGAGACGAACGTGATTTCGGAGCAGTTGGGGCATCCGCCGCGCTTCGTCACGTCGGTGTCGGGCCATAGCAGCCGCTACACCGACCGCGAGACGCTGGAGATCTTCGTGATGGTGACGGCGGGCAAGATCAACAAGCTGATCGTCGAGCGGTTGCAGCAGTTGGGCGTCAATGCGGTGGGGCTGTCGGGCATCGATGGGCGGCTGCTCGAAGGGACGCGCAAGGATCACCTGCGCATCGTCGAAGACGGCAAGCGCAAGATTCTGCGTGGCGAGTACAGCGGCGTGATCGAGAAGGTCAACGTGGGGCTGTTGGCGCTGCTGCTGGACGCGGGCTACACGCCGGTCATCGCGCCGAACGCGATCAGTTACGAGGGCGACGCGCTCAACGTGGACGGCGA
>DAIUDK010000184.1:0-7684 GCA_036845725.1 Chloroflexota bacterium | reverse complement strand
GCACTCATGAACCGCATCTTGCTATTCCAGAAAATGTCGCCTGTTAATGCACTAAGTTGGCGATGAGAAAAGAGCAATGAAACTCACCGGCACCTTCCTCGACGAAATCAGCCACGACATCCCGCACCAGAATTGGGGCCGGGCGGAGTGGGCGCGCGACTTCGCGGCGATGCGCGCGATTGGCATCGATACGGTCATCCTCATTCGGAACGGCCACAAGCAGTGGATGACGTACCCTTCGGACGTCCTCCACGCGCGTGAAGGGTGTTTTATCCCGCCGGTGGATTTGGTGGAGCTGTTCCTCGATCTGGCGGAAGCGCACGGCATGGCTTTCTATTTCGGGACGTATGACTCCGGGCGCTACTGGCATCAGGGCGACTATCGCAGGGAAGTCGATCTTAACAAAGCCGTGGTCGATGAAGTCTGGGCGCGCTACGGCCACAAGCCGGCCTTCAAGGGCTGGTATCTCACGCAGGAAGTGAGCCGCCGCGTCAAGGGCATCATCGAGATCTATGCGGAGATGGGGCGGCACTGCAAAACCCTGGCCGATCTGCCGGTGTTGATCTCGCCGTGGATGGACGGGATCAAGGCGGTCTGGTCGTTTGATGCGGACGTGAACAAATCTCAAGGGATTACCCCGGAGGAGCACGCACGCGAGTGGGGTGAGATCATGGCCGGCATCAGCGGCGCGGTGGACATCGTCGCGTTCCAGGATGGGCACGTGGACTTCCACGAGTTGCCGACGTACCTGGCGATCAACAAGGAGTTGGCCGACCGTTACGGTTTGCGTTGTTGGACGAACAGCGAGACCTTCGACCGCGACATGCCGATCAAATTCCTGCCGATCAAGTGGGAAAAACTGCTGCTCAAGCTGCAAGCCGCTGCGCAAGTCGGTGTGGAGAAGGCGATCACCTTTGAATTCAGCCACTTCATGAGTCCAAACTCCTGTTACCTGCAAGCCGGGCATCTGTACCGGCGGTATCGCGAGCACTTTGGGATAGAAGAGTGAATCATGAATCATGATTCTCAGTCGATCTAATTTTGCTCGGCCGGGATCGCCAGATCCAGGCCAGAGCGGGGATCTGGCGATACCCTCAGAGCAATTTGCGGCCTACTGTTTCTTCGTGTCTGAGGAGGCGTTTGTGGATCAATGTAACGTTTATGCAAGACAGTATCGTGCGGCTTTGTTGGAGGATGTGATCCCGTTTTGGGAGCATTATTCCCTTGACCGTGAGTATGGTGGGTATTTAACCTGTCTGGAGCGGGACGGCAGCGTCTTCGATACGGACAAATTTGTCTGGCTCCAGGCGCGACAGATATGGACGTTTGCGATGTTATACAATCGCGTCGAAAAACGACAAAGCTGGCTGGAGATTGCGCAACATGGTGCGGACTTCCTACGCGCCCACGGCATGGATGCTACCGGGAACTGGTACTTCACCCTCGACCGCGCCGGGCATCCGCTGGTGCAGCCGTACAACATCTTCTCCGACTGTTTCGCGGCGATGGCGTTCGGGCAACTAGCACTGGCGACCAATGACCATGCCGACGCCGACCTGGCGCTGCGCACGTATCACAACATCCTGCGCCGTCAGGATAATCCCAAGGGGCAGTATGAAAAGCACGTTCCCGGCACACGCCCGCTCAAAGGCTTCGCGCTGCCGATGATCCTCTGCAACCTCACGCTCGAACTGGAGGTACTGCTCCCGCCCGACGAGGTAACGCGCACCATTGACACGTGCGTCCACGAGGTGATGGACGTGTTCCTCGACGCCGAAACCGGCTTGATCTTCGAGAACGTTGCGCTCGATGGGATTCACGTAGACAGCTTCGAAGGCCGATTGCTCAATCCCGGTCACGGGCTGGAAGCAATGTGGTTCATCATTGATATCGGTAGACGGCAGACGGTAGTCGGTAGACAAGGGAGAGGGTCGTTGGTTGATCGTGCGACGGATACGATTCTTCGTATCTTGGAGTTTGGGTGGGATGAGGAATACGGCGGCATCTTCTACTTCATGGACGCGCAGGGACATCCGCCGCAGCAGTTGGAGTGGGATCAAAAGCTGTGGTGGGTACACCTGGAAGCGCTCATCGCGCTGGCGATGGCCTACCGCGAGACCCGCCGCGCGGACGTGTGGGCGTGGTACGAGAAAGTCCACGACTACGCCTGGTCGCATTTCCCCGATCCGGAGTACGGCGAGTGGTTCGGCTACCTCAACCGGCGTGGCGAAGTGCTGCTGCCCCTCAAAGGCGGCAAGTGGAAGGGCTGCTTCCACGTTCCACGCGCGCTTTACCGCTGTTGGCAGGAGTTTGAGCAGCTCTCAACGGATTGAACGGAGTTTAACGGAATTCAGATGAATGATACGCTCTCTCGTATGACTCACGACTTGCGCGCGCTCGGCGTGCACGAAGGCGGCGTTCTGCTCGTTCATAGTTCGCTCCGCACGCTCGGTCACGTCGAAGGCGGGCCTGAAACCGTGATCCAGGCTCTACTCGGTGCGCTTGGCCCAGAAGGCACGCTGCTGATGCCCGCGTTGAGCTACGAACATGTCACCCGCCGATCGCCCACCTTCGACGTGCGTCATACGCCGTCCAACGTGGGCGCGATCCCGGAGTATTTCCGCACGCGACCGGGGACGCACCGCAGCGTACACCCCACGCACTCCGTATGCGCCGTGGGTCCCAGGACCGCTGAACTGCTGGATGATCATCCCCTGGATGACACGCCTTGCGGCCTGCACTCGCCGTTCCACAAGTTGTGCGATGTGGGTGGGCAACTGCTGATGCTCGGCTGCGGCCTGCATCCCAATACTTCGTTCCACGCGATTGAGGAGCTGGTCGAGCCACCCTATCTCTACGCTGACCCGATCACCTACCGGCTGATCCACGCCGACGGCCACGTGACCACGAAGACGTATCGCCCTCACAGCTTCCGTTATCACGAGCAACGTTACGACCGGCTCGCCGACGTGCTCGACGAGCCGGCGCTCCATCGTGGGCGTGTCCTTGCCGCCGACGTTTACTTGATTGACGTACCGGCCATGTGGGATGCTGTCCTCGCTACCCTCCGGCGCGATCCGCTCTATTTTGTGGATGCACGTGCACAGTAGCGATTTCAGTCGTCCCATTGATTCTCACATTCGCTGATTCTTACATTCTCTCATCACGGAGGTCTTCAATGACGAAAAAAGTCCGTATGGCTATGATCGGCTGCGGCGGAATGGCGCGACATCACCTGCGCAATATCCTGCTACAAAGCGACACCACAGAAATCGTGGCGCTCTGCGAACCGTCGCCGGAGGCGCTGGCGGCGACGGCGGAGATATTCACGCTCAACGACCTGCCTGTTCCGCCCAACGAGCTGGAATTGGATAAGCTTCTGGCGACTTACGATCTCGATGCCGCCTTCATCATCACACCGCACGCCTATCACCACGACCAGGCCAAGGCGTGCCTGGAAGCCGGAGTCGACGTGCTGCTCGAAAAGCCGATGGTGATGAACGCCGCCGAAGCGCGCAGCCTCATCGAGACGCGCGACCGCACCGGGTGTTTGCTCGTGATCGCGTTCAACGGCAGCCTCTCGCCGGAAATCCGCGAAGCGGTCAGACTGTTGCGTTCCGGCGAGTACGGCAAGCTGCTCAGCATCAGTGGGACGATCTGGCAGTGTTGGGGGCCATGGACGGCAGGAAAGTGGCGGCAGGATCCGGAGATTGCCGGCGGCGGCTTCATGTTCGATACGGGCGCGCACCTGCTCAACACTGTGGCCGACCTGGCGGGCGAAGAGTTCGTCGAGGTGGCGGCGTGGACCGACAATTACGAACGTCCCGTTGAGACGCTCGCCGTCGTCATTGGACGGCTGGCCTCCGGTGCGCTCGTCACGCTGCACGGCTGCGGGGAGACGGTGCGTTCGTGTTCATCCGACATTCGCGTTTTCTGCACCGACGCGATCCTGCGCACCGGCGCGTGGGGCGCGTTCCTCGAAGTGCAGCGCCAGGGCGAGGACGCGTTGACGCCTGTAGAAGTGCCGCCGTCGCTCGGCGCGTGGGAGCAGTTCCTCGCCGTGCGCAACGGCGACTTCCCCAATCCAAGCCCGCCGGAAGTGGGCCTGCGCATGGCGCGCCTCTACGACGCGATCAAAGCATCGGCGGCGCAGGGTGGGGCACCGGTCAAGTGTGAATGAGGCAGGATGCAAGAGACAAGATGCAGAATTTCGTCCTGCATCCTGCTTCTTGCCTCTTTGTCAATGGGTTTGAATGTGATTATAGCCTCGGTGTGAACAGGCTCAGTGGCGCTTCAACCCTAAAAGCCTGAAACCGCGACAGACACTGGGGGATAATGCCGGTCGGCAAGTAATGGCCCACGATACGCCCTTCTTCCTGGCCTGTAGCTTTGAACTGGAAGATGTCCTGTAACATAATGGCGTTGCCCTCCAGTTTGAGCACCTCCGCCACGGCAACTACTTTGCGGCTGCCATCGGCTACACGTTCGACCTGCACAACAATATCGATGGCGTCGGCGATCATTTTGCGGATCGTCAGGATCGGGAGCGGGGTAGCGTGCTGTGTCATCATCCCCTCCAGGCGTTGTATGGCATCCGGCGGGGCGACGGCATGAATTGTCGTCATACATCCATCGTGTCCGGTGTTCATCGCCTGGATAAGCTCAAGCGCCTCCGCGCCCCGTGTTTCACCCACGATGATGCGATCTGGCCGCATCCGCAGCGCGTTGACAATCAGGTCGCTGATGCTGACTTCGCCCTCGCCTTCGATGTTGGGAGGGCGGCTCTCCAGGGTGATCACGTATTTTTTGGTTTCCGATAAGCCGCTAAGTTCGATAGCGTTCTCGATGGTGATAATGCGTTCGTCATCGGGAATCATGTGGGCAAGGATGTTCAAGAACTGCGTTTTGCCGCTACTTGTCCCCCCGGATACCAGGATGTTCAACCGGCTCTGTACGCAAGCGCGCAGGAAGGCAGCGATTTCTTCACTGATGGCGTCGAAGCGGAGCAAGTCTTCGAGCGTGAACTTGCGCTGGAGGAATTTGCGGATGGTCATTACCGGACCGGTTAGAGAGATGGGGGGGATGATGATGTTGACCCTAGAGCCATCGGACAGACGAGTATCAACCATAGGGTGACTTTCGTTAAGCTGCCGTCCTGTCCGGGTCACGATGCGCTGGATAATGCTCATCAAATGGGCCGTATCCCGGAAACGATAGGGCGCGTCCTCGAGTTTACCGTACCGTTCCAGGTAGATTTTCCCCGGCCCATCCACCATGACCTCGACGACTGTGCTATCCGCCAAAATCGGTTCCAGGGGGCCGAGACCAAGGCTGTCGTTGATGATAGCCGTGAGGATGTGCTGGCGTTCTGCTTCGGACAAAGGGCTATCTTCGTCTGCCAACACCGCCGCGAACTGGGCTTCGATACGATTGCGAAGCTCATTCACATGCTGCGCGCCAAATTCCACCTCGGTGAAGACGGACACTTCCTCAAGCACGCGCCACACCGTCTCGCTTTTGATTTCGATATCGTCTCTGGCTACCTGTTCGGCCCACTGGTGCAGGTCTTGCGCTGCTGGGCGTTGTATCCCGCATTGTTTGTCGACTGCACTCAACGTATCGGCGATGCGCGCGCGCATCCCCTCTGGCCCCTCTGAGGATGCCAACTCAAGGTACAACCGCGCCACAACTTTGCCGAGAAGCTGCGCTCCAGGTTCTGCTAGTTTTTGATTTTCCATCATGTGCCTCCTTTGTTCTGGGTGATTGTAGAGGAGTCTCTACACTTACCCACATGCTATGGGTGATTGCGACGCCTTGTAACGGTTGAATAACGGGACTTGATCCCGGTTATTTAACCAGGGCGCTGCGCCCAACCGTGGCGCAGCGCGTAGATGGCCGCCTCGGTGCGAGAGTTCACGCCCAACTTACTGTAGATGTTGTCCAGATGGTAGTTCACCGTGCGCGGGCTGACAAAGAGCCGTTGCGCGATTTCCTTGTTGCTCAACCCTTCGACCAATAGCCGGATCACGTCCATCTCGCGCGGTGTCAATGTGACCGGTGCAGCCAGAGTGAAAGCACATGTCACCTCGAATCGCCCCTGTGTCCCCATACTGCTCTCTACGACGCCGCCAAGCTGTTCCAAGCGTTGATAAATCTCACCGCGTCTGGTGAGCCGTTGGCCTATCGCGCCATTGTCGGAGAAGCCGAAAAGCAACCGCTGCTCCTGACGCTCGAGCCGGATTGTGAGCTGCGTGGCGCGCGCTTCCTGAATGGCGCGGTCCATTTCGTGTTGCGCCGTGCGGAAGAGCGCCAGCTCTACCGGCGGCGATAATCGTTCCGGCAGGCGTTGCAGTTCCAGGTGAACGTGGACGCCGTGAACGCGCATCATCTGATTGGCGAGGGTTTCCAACGCGGGTTCCAACCCCAATTTCTCCAACACACCGGGATGGAGGTTGGTTTCCAGATCGTGGACTTGCTGGATAACCTGGCGACTCAGCGTGCTCATCACCGAAAAAGCCATACGGGTGGTAGGATGTGCGCCCAGGGATTCTTCATAAGTCTTAGCCTGGGTGAGCAGCAAGTTTAGGGTTTCCAGCACGTCGCGCTGCAAGAGTGTTGCCAGGCGGCGGCGTTCCGCCTCCACGGCAGTGACGGTATCGTCCAGGGCGGCGTACAAAAGCAGGACATCCCTCGGCATTGAGGTAGATGTTTCGCCAGCCTCCGTTGTGAGGGTTCGCATCTCACTTTCTGCTGTCGCGAGTGGTTTGCGTGGCGTTTTCGTCGTACTGCGTACGAGGCGCTCTACTAACGAAGCAGGAGCAGATAGCGGGGATGCGGTACTATCGACAGTACCCGAACCAGAAAAATCGGCCAAAACGGCTTCCGCTGAGGGGTAGCGTTCGGCGGGGGATTTTGCCATCAACTTGAGCGTCACGCGTTCCACATCCACGGGGATGGTGGGATGTTCTGCGCGCAAGGGCGGGATGGGCGCGTGCAGGATTTGTGACAGCGTGATGGCTTCGGTGTCGCCCTGGAAAGGTGGATGTCCGGCGAGCAGTTCGTACAGCACCACGCCCACGGAATACAAATCAGAGCGCGCGTCGGGCGGCTGCCTCAGGATCACCTCCGGGGCCAGATAATGGACGGTGCCGATCACGATGCCGGTTTCCGTGATGTGTGTCGCGCCGCGGGCTACCGAGATGCCGAAGTCGGTGACTTTGATTTGACCATCGGGTGTGCGTCGCACGTTCTCCGGCTTGATGTCGCGATGGATGATGCCCTGGGCATGGGCATAGGCCAGCGCTTCCAGCACTGCCTGGATGGCGGTAAGCGTTTCGACCAGGGGCAGCACCCCACCGTGAGTTCGCGCCACATCCCGTAGATTTTGACCGGGGATATACTCCAGCACCATGTAATGCCAATCTGACTCCTTGCCCACGTCGAAGAGCGTCATAATGTTGGGATGTGAGAGCCGGGCGACGGCGCGCGCCTCGCGCATAAAGCGCTCCCCGGCTTCTGCGCTGGCAATATGCTGCGGCAGAAGGAACTTGATCGCGACATCGCGATCCAGCACCTCATCGTGGGCGCGATAGACAATGCCCATCCCGCCTCTGCCCAGCCATTCGGCGAGGCGGTAACGATTATTGAGTCGCGCGGGTGGACTTTCGTGTTTGTTCATCTATTA
>DAIUDK010000183.1:0-7818 GCA_036845725.1 Chloroflexota bacterium | reverse complement strand
CCCCGTTTCAACTTATTCTAACCCATTTGTGGTCTAACAAATGGGGGTAAGCTCAAGGTGTCGTTGGACCAGACCGTGTCGAAGTGGATTTGGCGAACCTCGCCGCCGTAGACGCCGATGGCATCGCGCCCGCCTACCACGAAGGGCACCATCGGGAGCCGTTCTTCGACGGGGGGCAGTTGTCCGGCATCAACGAGTGTTTTCAGCATTGGCGGTTCGGTGCGCCCTTCCGGCACTTCGACCTCGACGATTTTCTCGACCGCGACCTCGACAGTCTTTTCGACCTCGACGGTCTTCTCGACGATCTTTTCAACCTCGACGGTCTTCTCAATGATCTGCGGCGTTGGTGCGGTGCAGGCCGCCGCCACCGCGCCGAGCGCGGCTGCCGTGGTCACATGCAGAAATTCACGGCGTGTCAACACTTTCGATTTCATAGCTTCCTCCTTCTCTGATAGAATGTGTAAATGAAATTACTCTCACAGAGGGTATATCCCTCGGTGTTTAGAGTCATGTAGCTGCGATTTTTCATCGCGCTTTTATCCGTCGGTGATTTTGCATATGAACAAAGTTCTCATGCGCAGGTCTGTTATTCTATACTTTAGCACCCCTTTCCCGAAAAGTCTTTCATTTTTCGGACAGATTTTGATACTTTTAGGACATCTAAGCTTTCAGCGATCAGCTGATAGCTGATGGCTATGCCAGTTTCAGTCGCATCAGGTAGTTGGCGGATTGGATTTCCATCTGCGCGGCGTTTAAGGCTGTGACGCAGTACGGATTCTCGTAATGTTTGTAATCCGCGAGTGGTTCCGGCTGATCGTTCCGCAGCAGTGTGCCTTCCCACCCGAAGGTCAGCGTCTCGTGGCGCAGTGTGGTCAAGGTGACCGCCAGATCGTTGAACGTCACCGGCAGCGCGAGGATGCTTCCCTGGAACGCCGCGAACTCGCCATCCAACGCGGTGTGTCCCATGTGGCAGAGCCAGACATTGTGCAGACCCGGTGAGCGCAACTCGCGGTAGGCGCCCGGCCCCTGCGTCATCAACGTGAAGCCCTGGGCCGCGGTGAGCGCCAGATAACCTTCCCCCTTTTGTGCGAAGGCCCACGGATGACCGTTTTTGTCCTCCCGCATTGCGTAGGCATCGAAGGCATACGCCGGGAAATACGCGTGCGTGAAGCCCATCCAATCGTCGTCCGGCAGGTTGTATACGGCGATGAGCACATCCTTCCACTGCGCCACACGCGGCAGGACGCCGTTGCCGCGCCAGAAGCCGGGCGCGTGCGCTTCCGTCGTGCCGCTGTTCGCCGGGTGATTGGTGTAGACGATGGCCCCCGGTCCCAGCGTGGCCTGCCAGATGTGCTCGCGCGTCCCCGGTGTGCCGGGCTGATAATCTTGCGCCGAGCCGAGCAGGTAATCCGGCGTCCGGTACGTGACTTTGTTGATGCTGCGCGCTTCGTGCGCGTCGTCGCCGACGGTCACGATGTGCTGCTCGCGGTTCCACAGCTCATCCGGGGCCGCCACCGCGATTTCCTCGAGCAGCGGCAGCAGTTCGTAGTCTTCCATGCATGCCAGGCTGACGGGGCCGGCCAGGTGTTGGTTGAGGATGCCCACGCCCCACAACAGCCGCGTGACGCCGCCCAGAGGCGACACCCACCCGCCCAGAACGCTCGCGGCGTCGCTGCGCCCTTGCGTCCCGCCCAGGATGCCGTGGAAATTGTTCAGGGCGATGGTGAACAGCAGCTTATCCAGCACGACGGTTGCCATCTCCCAGAGCGCCTCGTTTTCGACCAGGTCGATCAGGTAGGATAGTGCCGCCAGGATTGACTCGAACGCACTGGCTGAATCCCATTCGCCGAATCCGCCCATCGCGCGCGCGCGCAGCCAGGCCATAGCCCGGCGTTTCCCCTGGGCGACGTGCCATTCGCCGTTCTGCTCGCTGCGTTTGAACCGCCGTTTAGAATACAATTGCCCCGCCAGAATCTCGCATGTGTGGAGCAGAAGTTGCTCGCTCTCCGGGACAGCGTCCAGGTGTTGATCGTAGTCGAAGTTGAGGAGGCAGGTTCTGAGGGCAGCCGGGAGTGCCTTGGGAAACTCCGGGGCATCGCCCCAGCGGCATTGCATCCCTAGCAGGCCGAGTAGGTGCAGGGCGCTGCCTGCCGCGCGCTGGTTGATGCGTTGGATGAACTGGAGCAGCACACGCGGTTCGAGGGCGTTCCACATGCCCAGGGTCATTTTCGCCATCTCGCCGAAGAGGTTGTCTTCACAGCGGACTGCGTGTTGCAGGGATTCCATACGGCGTTTGGCGTAGTCACCCTCCGGCGTCTCATTGTAACGTGCCAGTCCCATGCCCCAGAGCGAAATCATCCGGCGTATGCGGGTGTTCTCGTCAAAATATTGCTTGATCGGCGGCGTCATAAGGATGCGCAGCGGTCCCTGCGGTGCCTGGTGGGCCTGGACAATCGGCCATTTGTCGCCAGGGGTGGCTGTAGCGAGCGATTCCGCGTAGATGCGGCCTGATGGCGTCTGCAGGCGGATGATGACGTCTTCGGGAGCATCCTGGCTCTCCGCCCAGTGGACGGTGACGCGGTCATCCCAGACGAACACGTCTCGGTCGAGGTGAGCGGTGCTGAAGATGCGTTCGAGTTTATTGCGGTAGTCCACATCATCGATGAGGGTAGGGAGCTGCACGCGCACATTGCCTGGCGCGTCGACCAGGCGTAGTGCGAAGGCGTGCGGAAGCTTGTCCACACCGGCGGCGATTTGCTCGAAGCGTATGAGGAGGCCGTTGTGGCCTGCGTTTAAGTCCACCGTGAAGTTGGCCTGGTGGAAGCCAAACGCGGCGTTACGGTAGCAATGAACATCGCGTACCCACACGTCCGCCGGGCCATAAGTGGTCAAAACCAGCGCGGCTGGCCCGGCTTGCGCCGGCTCGATCTCGATGTAGGCCCACGCGCGCGCGTAGTGAGGGACTGGATCAGGGTCCGTGAGGGCAAGCAGGCTGTCGCCGTCCACGAAGTGGTCCTCGGCGCATGGTGTGTACGCCCAGCGTCCGGTGTAGTCGTTGCCGGCGGAATCGCCGGGGGTGAAGTCGGCTTCGGGCAATGGCCCCGGTTCTACCGGCTGGCGCGTGAGGCCGGGTTCATCGGTGTGAAGGCGCTGGATGAGTCGCTGTTGGGCGTCTGTATTGGAGAAGGTATCTGGATTGTCACTGGTAATGGTCTGCGGTCCGGCAACAAGCCAATGATGAATG
This sequence comes from Chloroflexota bacterium, assembly GCA_036845725.1. Classification (GTDB taxonomy): domain Bacteria; phylum Chloroflexota; class Anaerolineae; order B4-G1; family SLSP01; genus DSWT01. Next base: position 4,574 of record DAIUDK010000183.1, on the reverse strand, counting down.
TAGCCGTTCTGAAGTTCATAGGTGATGTAGGAAACGGGCATCGAAAAGTAATCTCCTTGTTTCGGATAAGTCGAAAGTCCTGGGTTCAAAATCCAAAACTTAATCCGCGATCAACAAATCAGCGCACATTGACGCCGACTTTGGTGAGGGCAGCCTGAAAATCGTCGTAGAGGATGGGTTTGCGCAGGTAGAGCGCGGTGCCCTCGTTATCGCTATTCCATAGCGCGTCGTGTTTGACTTCGTCGGTCCACGAGCAGAGAATAACTGGAATGTCACACGTCAAGGGGTGGGCCTTCAGTGTTCCCAGGATGGCCAGCCCCTTGTCGCCGGGAGCATCCAATTCGACGATGACCACGCCCGGGGCTTCGTGCAAGGCGATGTTGAGTGCATCTTCGGCAAAGTGGGCCAGCACAATCGGGCAGGCGGCTTTCTTGGCATACCGCTGCATCAAATAACAAAAACTTGCATCGTCGCCGACGACCATCAGGGGCGATAGTAGTGAAGACATACCATCCTCGTGATTCGTGATTGGTAATCAGTAATTGGTAAGGGCTGAATTACCAATCCCCGGTTACCAGTTACTAATCCCCAGTTACCACTACTGTAGCATTTCACAACGAAAAAGTCTTTCACTTTTCGGACGACTTCTTGCATTTTTCGGACAATTCTGGATCCTGAAAGCCTCCGCAGTTTTTCTGTGCCTGGCAGATACTGCTGAGAGTTGCACTACTTTATACTACTAAGCCACATCGAGTACGAGAGGTTCTCATCAGCGCTCAGGTATTCGCGCGGGGAGACGCCGATTTCCTGGCGGAACACCCGGGTGAAGTAGCCGCCGCTGGAAAAGCCTACCGCCATCGCGACCTCCGTGATTCCCATATCGCCAGCATCGAGCAGCGCCTTGGCTTGCTGGATGCGATAGCGGTTCAGGTACGTCATCGGCGTTACCCCCACTTCCTGCTGGAAGCAGCGGGTCAGATGGCGCTCGCTCAGTCCGACGTGGGCGGCAATCTCGCCGCGCGTGAGTGTGTCCATGTAGCGGGTGTGAATGAGGGCCATCGCTTTGTGCACTAGGCGTTGCACTTCGAGGACCGTCTTGCGGCGGTGTGCCAGCATTGTCTCGATATGCTGCAAGGTTTCCTCCGTGCTGAACAGCCCTTTGCTCAGGATGCTGATCATGCCGCGATTGAGCCGCGCCATATCATCTTCGGTCAAAACCTGCGCGGTGAGGATGACCACCGGGATGCGCTGGGTGGCAGGGTCGTCGCGCATCGCTTCCAGGACGCCAAAGCCGTCCAGTTCGGGCATCATCAAATCCAACAAGACGAGGTCGGGTTGTTCCTGACGGAGGATATTCAAAGCTTCCCGGCCATTGTGCGCTTGCAACACGTGATAGTGGGGAGACTGCGCCTGGACCATGCGTGTGTGCATGGCCAAAATGTTGGGGTCGTCGTCGACGACCAGGATTTTACGTGCTTCCGGCATTTCTCCTTGGGTGTCCAGCAGCCCCTGTCCGAGCAGCATCTCGGCGAGTTGCGTTTTGCCCAGCGGTTTCATCATCAGATCGAGGGGCAACAGCGCGCCCTTGTCGCCATCCTCCGACAGGGTATAACAGAGCACCGGCACATCGCTTGTGTGAGGGTACTCTTTGAGTGTCTTCAGGATGTTCCACCCGTGCACCGACGTTACTGCCTGATCCAGGATGACGGCGTCGGGTGATCCGCCACACAGCAGCGCGCGCCAATCTGTGTCTGTGTCGACGGCGCGCATAACAATGTCGATGCCTTTGTGCGCGAGGTGCTCCTCCAGGCGCTGTCCCTGTGTCACGTCTTCGGTGAGGAGCAAAACGTGACCGCGTGTGACGTCGTCACATTCGCTAGAGGCAGCAGCAGCGCGTTCCAGCACCGGTAGCGTGAAGTAGAATTCGGCCCCACGCCCTTCTTCTCCGGTAGAATGGACGCCGATGGTACCCTGGTGCATTTCGACCAGCAACTTGCAGATCGCCAGCCCCAGGCCTAGGCCGCCGTACCCGCGCGAGGTGGTGCGCTCCGATTGCCGGAACTCATCGAAGATCAGGGGTTGCTCCTCAGGCGAAATGCCCAGACCGGTATCGCGGACAGAAACGGTCACCATAGTGTCACACACGGCCACGTGTAGACTTACTTCGCCTTGTGAGGTGAATTTGACCGCGTTGTTGACCAGGTTCAGGACGACCTGCCGCAACCGCGTGCGATCTCCCCAGATATGGGGAAGCGAATCGGGAATGTTTGCTTGCCAGTGTAGCGCCTTGTCTCGCGTAAGTTGGCGGGCGATCACAATGACCGGCTCGAGCATCTCGTTGATGTCCACAACTTCGTAGCTCAACTGCAATTGCCCCACTTCGAAGCGGGTCAGGTCCAGCACGTCGCGGATCAGCCCGTCCAAATGCTGTGCATTGACGTAGATGCGTTCCAGGTCCTCCTGCCGGTTGTTGTTCGGCGCTGCTTCGGGCTGCGTTTCGCGCAGCAGCAGGTCGCTCAGGCCAGAGATGAGGTTCAAAGGCGTGCGTAACTCGTGGCTCACCATCGAGAGGAAGCGACTTTTCAACCGGTTGGCGTCTTCGGCCATCTGCCGGCGCTCTTCCGCCAGACGGCGAGTTTCCACCGCCTCGCGGTACAGCCCGATGCCCCGCAGCGATGCCGCCAGTTGCCGGACGATGTGGGCGCACGGTTCCAGATTGCCGGCATCAAAGGCGACAAATCCGGACGCGCCGCCTTGAATTCGCAGAGGGAGTAGAGCCAGACTGAAGGGTTGGTCGTCGGGATATAAACCCGCCGGTGGAAATTGCCGGCTGGGGAAGCGCCGCTGGCTTTCATCGGTAAGCGCCGGCGCTTGTACTACGCTCCACGCGGCGGGATCGTCGTCTTCGGCCTCATAAAAGGCCACGACAGCATGGCGGATGCCGATAGCTGGGAGTGTCTCCGGCAAGATCGCAAATATCTCTGCTTCGTCCTGCGCCGCTAAAAAGCGAGCTGTCATCCGTCCAATCTGGTCGGCAATGTCGATCTGTCGCAGCAGATGGCGTGTGTTCTGTTCGTGGGCCACTTCGCCGATCACCAGCCGCGCCCGATCAAGGATATCGTCGGCATACCGCTGGGGGTAAGGATCGGCAGCTGTTCCAATCAGCAGGGGGACATTGTCCCGCAGAAGCGAAATGGCTGCCTGCCAGGCGTTGAGATTTCCGCCTAAAGCGATGACCTGCTGCAGGACTTGCCGCAAGGTGAGATGCAAAGCCAGGCCGTCGCGTTGTTGCAGGTTCAATATAAAGGCTTCCACCAGTTGTTGACAGAAGTGCTGCACCTGCTCCAGGTCCAGCCGTTGCATATGAATGCCCATGGTTGACGTCATCAGCTCTGTGACGCGCGCCATCGCTATCTTGTGGTTCGCTGCACGCGGTGGGTCTAGGGCGACGATGGTTGAAGCACCGATCAAACAGCCGCACGACTCGCGGATGATCAATTGTGTGGGGACCTCAACGACTCTGGTGCCCTTTGTCTGCCCCTTGATGTACTCCAGCACTAACCTCACACCCTGGTAGCCCTCTTCGAAGGCCGGGTAGCGGACGGTGGTCAGGGGCGGCACGTGCGCGGTGGCTTCAAGCCGATCGTCGAAGCCGATGATGGCGATGTCGCGCGGCACGTGCAGGCCGTTCCTGTCGAGCACCTGCATCGCGCCGAGCGCGGAGAGATCGTTGCTGGCGACCAGCGCGGTAAAGGGGACGTTGGAGGTGAGGATTTGCTCCATCGCCATCCGCCCGCCGCCGGTGCTATGGGAGCCGTAGGCAATCAGGCACGGGTCGGTTTCCAGGCCGTATTCTTGAACGGCGGCGTGATAGGCATTGATGCGGCGCGCGCTGTCGCCATCGGTGTCGCGCTGGTATCCGGCGATAAAGGCGATGCGCCGGTGACCGTGCGAGACAAGGTGTGCCATCGCTTGCCGGATGCCACCCTCGTTGTCGGCCATAACCGTCGGCCCTTTCTCCCCCGCGCCAACGAATACAATGGGGTATCCCTCGGCGACGAGGCGTTGCAGATAACTCGCCGTGGGTTCGGAGGAAAACCGTCCTACGATGAGCAGCCCATCCACGTTCCACGGGCCGACCGGGATGAAATCGACGTCGGGCAGGGGGACGGCCCAGGCAGGACGCGGGCTTTCCTGGCTACTGCCTAAGTCTACGCTGCATGAGAGCAGAAGGTTACAGTCCATATCATGGGCGGCGGCGCGCGTTCCCTCATACACCGGGCCGAGGAATGTGTCAAGCGTGCCGGTATACACGCGCCATCCCGCCAGCACCCCGATCGTGGGGCGGTTGTGTTTGTACAGTTGTCTCTCTCTCATCTCGTGCATCGTAGTATCCTTCATCTTCAAGACTATCACTATCGGGGTGATTTGGCAAGTCATGGCGATGATGGCTTTGCGGTAATATCGTGCACCGCTGTATGCTCAGATTGTTTTACTTTTCAAAGTAGGGTACAATCTGAAGTATCTTATCAAAAAAACGGGGGAATCACGGCGCAGCCCAGGAATCCTCCAGA
>DAIUDK010000182.1:0-7828 GCA_036845725.1 Chloroflexota bacterium | reverse complement strand
GCCGCGCTGCAAGCCGCCATCGAAGCGTGCAGCCGGGCCGGGGGCGGCACGGTTTACGTCCCTGCCGGGCAGTACGTCACCGGGTCGCTGTTCCTCAAAAGCCACATTACCCTCTATCTGGAGGCCGGAAGTACATTGTTGGGCAGTCAAAATGTGGCCGATTACCCGCCCGTCGAGAGCCGCTGGGAGGGCGTAAGCCGCAAGACCTACGCACCACTCATCGGCGGCGACGATCTGACGCACATCGCCATCGTCGGACGGGGAACGATCGATGGGCGCGGCGCGTTCTGGTGGAAGCTGAACGACGCGCGCGCCATTGACTACCCGCGCCCACGCCTCATCTCTTTCCTGCGCTGCACCAACGTCATCATCGAAGGCATCACCTGCACCACCTCTCCGAGCTGGACCATCCATCCCTACGCCTGCGACAATGTCACTGTAGACAAGGTAACGATCGTGAATCCCCCAGACTCGCCCAACACCGACGGCATCAATCCCGAATCGTGCCGCAACGTTCACATCAGCAATTGCCACATCGACGTGGGCGACGACTGCATCACGATCAAGGCTGGTGTGGAGGACGAAGGCCGTGATAAGCTGCTGCCCTGCGAGAACATCACCATTACCAACTGCACGATGGTCCACGGGCACGGCGGCGTCGTCATCGGCAGCGAGATGAGCGGCGGCGTGCGCCACGTCACCATCGCCAACTGCGTCTTCGTGGGGACCGACCGGGGTATCCGCCTCAAATCGCGGCGCGAGCGCGGCGGCGTGGTGGAGGACATCCGCGTGACGAACGTGGTGATGACCGACGTGATGTGCCCGTTCATCATGAACCTGTACTACGGTTGCGGTGCGTGGGGGACGGACAAGATCGCCGATCGGTCGCCCTGGCCGGTGAACGAGGGAACGCCGCGCTTCCGCCGCATCCATTTCAGCGACATCACCGCCCGCGACGTGCGCTACGCGGCAGCGTTTCTCTACGGCCTGCCAGAGATGCCCGTGCAGGAGATCACGTTCAGCAATGTGGACATCTCGATGGCGTTGGATGCCGAACCCGGCGTCCCGGCGATGGCGCCGAACCTCGAACCGATGCGGCGCGCCGGATTCTGGGCGGCTAACGTGCGCGGCCTGCACTTCCACAACGTCACCATCGCCGACCAGCTCGGCCCGGCACTGATGCTGGCGGACGCAACAGAAGTAGAAATCAACGGCTTCACTACGCCCACGCCATCGGCGGACGCGCCGGTCATCCAGATGCGCAATGTCGAGGGGGCTTTTATCCACGGGTGCAGTGCCACCGAGGGAGCGAGCGTCTTCTTGCAGGTCGAAGGCGCGCAAACGTGGCATATTGCGCTCAGCGGAAATCAGTTGAAGCGGGCGGAGCAGGCAGTGAGGACAGGCGAGAACGTTGACGCTTCGGCGGTGGAGATAGATTAGCGGGCAAAATCCTTCCGTAGCCCAAACACCGTCGTTTGATCGGGCATCAGCGTCGGGCCGCTGACGATGCGGTAGCCGCGCTTCTGCCAGAATTGCACGGCCTGGGGATTGTTCACCTGGACGCCCGACAGGATTGTCGTCACCTGCACATCCTTCATGATCTCCTGCTCAATTGCTTCGACGACAACTTGCCCCACTCCCCGCTGGCGGAAGGGAGCGGCAATCATGAGCAGAGAAAGATGCGCCAGATGCGGGTCTCCTTCAAACCCAAAGGGGACGTAATCCACCACCCCGATCATCCTGCCATCCACCGCGTCGTAAATCCCACAAAAGACACCGCCCTCGCGCCGGGAGATTTCGATGTCCTGGAGCACCATCGCCATTGAGGCCATCGGAACCGGCCCCAGCGCCAGGAAATCCTCGCACTGCCGGTACACATCGAGGATGGCGTCCAGTTCATCGGGTATGATTGGACGGATATAAAAGCGATTATCGCGTGTGGTAACGGTCATCTCTTGGTTTCAAGCATCGCCAGCGGTGCAATACTCGGCCAACCATAGGCCACTTCCCAGACATCGACCCCAAAGTCTTCATTGCCGCCCCACGCCTTCTCACCGATCAGTTGCCCACCCAACCGTTCATACAAAGCCCGCGACGGGTTCTGCGCCAGCGTCCACAGCATCAACGAGGCGCATCCTTCCTGCTGCAGATGCGCAGCAACCGCCGCGATGAGGCACTGGCCGATCCCCTGCCGCTGGTAGACACGACGCACATGCAGCGCCACCAGCTCGCTCTCATACGGTGGGAATCCTTCGGGATCGGACCTACCGAGTGCATAGCCCACAATCTCACCGGTGTCCGTCTCAGCCACGTAGAGCACATCCACAGACTCAACAGAGAGTAAATCACGCCAATCCTGTGTTTGCTCTTCGTAGGTGAACTGCTGCAGGTATGATTGAGGGAAAATGCCGGCGTAGGCCGTGCGGTAACTGTCGACCTGCACGCGCGCAATCCCAGCGCTGTCTTCGATTGTGGCCTGACGTATGTTCATCTCGTCATTCTACCACAAATTTCTTGCCGTCCGCCTTGCAGACTTCGTGGATGACATCCTTCCCAGACACTGCCGCCATAGGCGCGCCGAACCCTTTGACCCACAGACCGGTCATGTAGAAGTTGTCCAGTCCGGACAACACGTACTGAGGCTTCATCACCATATCCGCGCCGACCTCTTTGGTCATCATGAAACCCAGCGATGCTTTCCAGGTATGCACGTAACGGAGCGTCGTGAACGGTGTGGCTACATCACTGACCTCGATCTGCGCCGAAATACCGGGTAACATCTGTTCCAGTTGCGCGATTGTTGTCTCCAATATCTTGCGTTTCTCGGCTTTGTATGCCTCAGTCGCATAGCCGAGATTTTCCCACCAGGCCAGATCGGACGGATACAGAACCGTGACCGCCGTCTTCCCGGCCGGCGCCAGGGTCGGGTCATACGCGAAGTGCTGGTACCACACTTCCTGGCGCGTCCGCCCGGCAAGCTCGAAAGGCGTTGCCGTTTGCGCTTTGACGGCATGCGGCGTGCCGGACATATCGCGGTTCACTCCCAGTGACACCTGAATGAACGGTGGAAAGAGAGGTTGCGTCGCGTAGCGTTCGTGCAAGGCTGGCGGTGTGAAACGATCCTCAAGCATGTCAAAAAGCGTCGCGTGTCCGTCGGCGGCTGAGATGACGATGTCGGCCCTTTCGACCGTCCCGTCGTCAAGTTCGATGCCCGTCGCCCGCCCATCCTGCACCTCGATGCGCTTGACCTTCTTTTTGTATTCGATTTTTCCATTCAACCCCAGGAACGTGCGCTCGATCGTCCGCGCCAACGCCAGAGAGCCGCCCTGCGGATAACCGATACTCTGGATGTGCATACCGGCCAGGAAGAAGAACAGGTTTGTGCAGGCGAAGTCCGGGTATGTAAAAAGATCCGTCAGCGCATAGCGAATCAGGGGGTCGTTGTAACGCGCAGCGTACTCGGCCATATTCATGGACCCATATTTCTTGAGGAGGGGGATCGCCCGCAATATGCCCACTGTTCTGGAGATCGACCGCAAGGGATTTTTGCCGGTAGCTCGAATGAAAGGGACGTGCTGTTTAATCGCCGTACACAGCGTCTTGATCTCTTGCGCATCGGCAGGAGACAGGGAAAGCAACTCCTGTTCCAACTTGTCGGCGTTCGTGTAGAGGTTCAGCGTCCGTCCGGCTGTGTCACGGAATGTGTGGAAAATATCATGGTAGATCATTGTCATATGAGGTACAACGCCAAGCTCTTGCCACAGGCTGTAATAATCGTGCGCGGGAGAGGTTCCCATAAGCTGGACGTAATGCAGGCAACCCTCAAAGGTAAACTTTCCACGCTGCCAGGCAGTGCACATGCCGCCCGGCACGGTATGCGATTCGTAAATCGTCGCCGCATAGCCGTTTTTGCGCGCGTAAACCCCCGCCGACAATCCCGCGATTCCCGCTCCGATGATGATGACCGATTTCATATCAACTGCTCTCCTTTTATTCCGATCAGGATATTTAAGAAGAGTATAGCATCCAGTCGCCGACGTTGCCTATTCAATCTCTATCAATAAGCTAATAGTTGCCCAGAAGAAATTAGCCCAATTGTCACCTTCTTAACCTTTCTCATATACTGGAAATTTCGGGGACATAATGATATACTGATGTTATAATAAGAACACAAGTTGGTAAGAGGATAATCGATGTTACAACAAATTACCATTCAAAGTCGGACCAGCAAGCCGCTGAAACCGTTAGTAGAAGTCGCCATCCGCAAGCAATTGACATCGTTGCGTCACGGCATCGCTCGCACGCGGCAACAACTGGCGGCATTTGAAAACCGTTTCGGGATGAGCACGACCGAAATGGAGCACCGCCTCCAGACCGGTGAATTATCCGAAACACTCGCCACCATTGACTGGTGCATGGAACTCGCCGCCTTGCGTCTGCTGGAAGAACAATACACGGCCCTGAATGAGGCACGTATTGATTGAAGATTATTTCAAATCATTGCTAGACTTGCTCACCCCGCTACCTTCAGTAGAAAATCCGCAAGTCATCTTTGAGAAACGGGCCGAAATGGTCGGCTTCATTCGCGGCGAGATTACCTTTACGGACGGCTCAATGTTGCATTTTCGTGAATTAGTGGATTTGCGCCAGCCTATGCGAACGATTATGTATGCTTACCACTATCAAGACTCTGAAAGCGCCCTGATATTCCGTTATGATAACACGGCGCACCACATGAATGTTACTACATTTCCTCACCACAAACACACTGCCGACGGCAACATCGTCTCAGTCCACGAGGTGCCAAAGCTGCAAGATGTGTTACAAGAAATCGAAGTGCTCAGGCTACCATCAGAGGAAGTTTGAGCTGGTATCACCTGCACCCCATAACCATTCTATAGGAGAACACAATGCAAAAAGAGCTACAAAAACACATTGCCCGCCTCCGGGCGGCCGGCGCGCTCTACGTGGACGCGCGTTGGTATCCCGTCGAGGAAAACAACGATCTGATGATGTGGAACGGCAACCTGAAAGACGCCTCCGCCTCCCGCGAAAGTGGTGTGGGCGTCCGCGTGTTGTACAAAGGCGCGTGGGGGTTCTCGGCGGCTTCGGACCTGAGCAACCTCGGCGCGCTGTTCGACAAAGCTTTCGACAACGCTCGCGTTGCCGCCGAGCGCGTCACTTTCCCGGTCCGCCTGGCGGAAAAGGACGCCATCCAGGCCAGCTTCACCAGTCCCAACCAGATCGATCCGTTTGCCGTGCCGCTGGCCGATAAACTGGCGTTCATGCAAGCGATGGACGCCAAACTCAACCAGCCGGGCGTCTTCCAACGCATCTGCCAGTTGACGTTCACCCGCAAGCAGATTGTCTTTATGGATTCGGAAGGCAGCGAGATCGAGAAAACGATCGTCGAGGTTTTCCCTTCCATCCAGGTGGCCGGCCTGGATGCGCAGGGGCAGATGCACTCACGCACGTTCAGCCCGCCGCGCATAGGCGATACGCGCGGGTGGGAAACACTCGACATGGAACTGTTCAACGCCAACGCCGAACGCATCGTGCGTGAGATGAACGAGGTGCTGGCGGCAGACGACTGCCCCAAGGATGTGCGTTCGGTCATTCTGCTGCCCGGCATTATGTTCCTGCAGACGCACGAGACGATCGGACATGCCCTCGAACTGGATCGCATCCTCGGCTACGAGCTGGCTTTCGCGGGCGGCTCGTTCGTCCGGCTGAGCGATTTCGGTACGCTGCGCTACGGCTCGGAAAAGTTGACGGCCCGCGCCGATGCGACGATCCCCAACAGCCCCGGCAGCTTCGGTTACGACGACGACGGCGTCCCGGCCCAGAACAATCTGCTGATCGACAAAGGGTTGCTCGTGGGCGCGATCACCGGACGGCAGATGGTCGAGGAGGCCAACGCTCGCGCCAACAAGGTCATCTTCGAGGGCAGCAGCGGCGCGAACCGCGCTACGTCGTTCTACCGCGTGCCCATCGAACGCATGACCAACATCAACATCGACCCCGGCGACGACGGCACACTGGATGACATCGTCAGCAACACCGAGCGCGGCATCATCTTGGACGGCGACAAGAGCTGGTCCATCGGCTCGAACCGCGAGCAATTTCACTTCGCCACCGACATCGGCTGGCTGGTGGAGGATGGGCAAGTCACGCGCGTCGTCAAGAATTCGACCTACCAGGCCGAGACCGTCCCGTTCTACAATTCGCTGTCGGCGGTGGGCGACGAATCCACCTGGGAGGTCCAATACACACCCAACTGCGGCAAAGGCCAGCCCAACCAGATTATGCAGCTAGGGCATGGCGTCCCGGTCTGCCGTTTCGACAACGTGAGGATAGGAGAGTAGCCGTGAAGGATCAAATTATACACACCCTGCAAGACTTGCGCGCGTATGCGCTGAAGAAAGGCGTCGAAGCGTCGTTCCTTTATCACGAGGAAGACAGTTACCTGATGCGTTTTGCCAACTCGGCCATTTCGTTGAACACCAACGAGCGCCTCATCCGCCTGGAGATTACCGCCTACAAGGACCGGCAACGCGCCAGCTACGGGCTGATCACCGCGCTGGACAAGATGGATGAGATGCAGCGCGGCGTCGACATCGCTGCCGAAATGGTCCAACACGCCCAGCCCCTGAGCTATCAGCCCACCATTCCGGTCTACACCGAGTCCTTCAGCGACGAGAGCGCCTATGATCCCGCGCTGGCGACCCTGAGCAACCAGGAACGCCTGAGTTTTTTCAATCAGGTCGCGGCGGGATTGGAGACAAACGAAATTCAACTGTCTGGCATTTTCTCCTGCGGCGCGAACACCCTTGCCCTGATCAACACCCGCTCGGAGCACACGCAGTATTTCAAGACCTCGGACGCGCAGATCACCATCGTGCTATCGCACACCGCGCTCAAGTGGGAAGTGATCGCCGAACAATCCGCGCAGCAAAAGGCTGACTTGAACCCGGACGTGCTGCGGCGCGATTTGACGTTCCTGGTGGAGCATTACCAGCACGATACGCCGCAACAACTGCCCTTGGGGACATATGACATCGTCTTTGGGCCGTCGGCCATCGCCGAGCTACTGGGCTTTATGGGCTTTATCGGCTACAACGGCGGCTTGATGAAACGCGGGTTCTCGTTCCTCAACGAAGATCAGGTCGGGCAGCGCGTCCTGTCTCCCAAGTTCACACTGACGGACGACCCCACGCGGCGCGAGACCTTCCCGTTCCAGCGCGATATGATGGGCATGGCCCGGCAGCCGTTCCCCCTCTTTGCCGATGGTGTCTTCAAAGGCTTTGTGTGGTCGCAGGACGAGGCCGACGAGTTCGACGCGCAGCCCACCGGCCACACTGTCATGCACAACAGCATTGTGATGCAGGGCGGCGACGTGGCGGCAAGCACGCTGCAAGAACTGGTCGCCATGCCGCGCGAAAACGACGTTCTCTACATCCCCTACCTGCATTACATGAACGTCGTCAACCCTTCCAAGGGCCTGATCACCGGCAGCTCACGCTTCGGCGCACTGCTGCTCAAAAAGGACGGCTCCGTGGTTGTACCCTACAACGTCCGCCTGACGCAGAGCCTGCTCGATATCTTCGGTGAGAAGGTGGCGTGGCTGTCGCAAGCGCAGGCCATCGTCAACACCTCATCGAGCTACGGCGCGCGCAATCCCAGGGCGATGATCGTGCCTACACTGATGCAGGTCAACGGGCTGGAGATTTCCCATTCCAATCCATCGTACTAATCAGCAGATTAAGCGGATTTAGGTATCTTATCAAAAAAACGGGGGAATCACGGCGCAGCCCAGGAATCCTCCAGA
>DAIUDK010000181.1:0-8333 GCA_036845725.1 Chloroflexota bacterium | reverse complement strand
CATGATGCCAACACCATTCCAGCATTTGGTCTACGCGCGCGATATACTCGCCGACGCCCGCCTGCCCGAAACCATCCGGCAAGCGATGGGCGAGCATCTGGGCGCGTTTCTTCTGGGGAACACCGCCGTCGATGTGCAATCGCTCACCGGACAGCAGCGCTTCGCTACGCACTTTTACCACGTCCACGGAGAAAATCCCACGCGTGCCAGCGAAACGCTGCTGGCAACGTATCCCGAACTGGCGGACCCCGCCCGGCTGCATCCGGCGCACGCCGCCTTCGTTAGTGGATACCTGGCCCATTTAGCCTGGGATGAATGTTGGCTGTATGACGTCTTCCGCCCATTTTATCTGGAATCGGACTTGTGGCCTGACCGCCTGGCGCGCAACATCCACCACAACGCCTTGCGCGTCCTTATGGATCGCCAGGCCGAAGCCACGCTGCGTCGTTGGCCCAACCCGCTGCTGCTTCTTCTCCGCGAAGTGCGACCGGACCACTGGCTCCCATTCGTCCAGTCGGAGGCGCTCTATCGTTGGCGTGATTGGGTCACAGATCAGTTAGCCAATCCAGAGGCTGTGGAAACCGCGCTTGTCTTCGCCGGGCGTATGGGCATCTCACCGGAACACTTCGAAGCTGTCATCAGCGCCGTGGATCAGGATACATACCGGCCCCCCGTCCTCGGCCTGCGCGATGCGCTGTCCACCTTCGAGGCCGACGCACTCACGGAAAGCATCAAGGTGCTCAAGAGATATTGGGGAGTAAGGAGTAAGGAGTATGGAACAAAAAATGAAGAATCCAAAAACTAAAAGCAAAAATCCGAAATCGAAAGGTCGCCGTCTTTTGCTCACACTCTTGTGCTGTATGGGATTGTTGGGACTGCCCACGGCGTCAATGGGACAGGCGACCATCCCACCGTCCGACGTGGCCTCCTACAGCATCGACGCCGCCTACAACCCGGCGACGCACACGCTCACCGGACAGCAGGTCGCCGTATACCACAACCGCACCACCGCCCCCATCTCCACCCTGGTCTTCCACCTATACCTCAACGCCTTCCGTAGTGCGGACACGCTGTGGCTGCGCGAATCTGGTCTGGGGATGCGCGGCTACGGCTTCGATCCCAACGCCCCCGGCTGGATTCGCATTGACCAGATCGCGCTCGCCGACGGGACAACGCTCACCGTGAGAGCGCTCGACGATGACGAAACGCTCGTCGAAGCCACGCTGCCGCAGCCGGTTGCACCCGGCGACAGGATCAGCGTGAACATCGCTTTTACTGCGCAATTTCCCCAAGCCTTTGCCCGCACCGGCTGGGCCGACGGCGGGGACTTCATCTTCGGCGGGCAGTGGTTCCCCAAGTTCGGCGTCTGGGAAGAAGGTGACGTGAACGCGGGCGCATGGAATGCGCACCCCTTCCACGCTAACAGCGAGTTCTACGCCGATTTTGGCCGCTACGACGTGGCGCTTACACTACCGCAAGGCTGGATCGTCGCGGCAACCGGCACCGGTGCTCCGACCGTCACTGCCAACACAGACGACACCGCAACACACACCTTCGTCGCCGAACACGTCATCGACTTCGCCTGGACAGCCTCGCCCAAGTACCGCGAGATGACACGCCAGGTCGAAGGCGTCGATGTGCGCGTCGTCTACTACCCGCGCCAACGTGCGATGGCTCGGCGCGCCCTCAACGCCACGGCAGACGCGCTCCCGCTCTACAACACCTGGTTCGGCGCTTACGGTAAGGGCCTTTACCCACATCTCAACGTCGTCATTGTTCCGCCGGACGCGGGCGGGGCGGGCGGAATGGAATACCCGACGCTGTTCACCGTCGGTGCGATGGGCGGCACGATGCCCGCGTGCGTGCGTCTGATCGAAGTGGAAACCGTCCACGAGCTGGGTCACCAGTGGTTCCAGTCGGTTGTCGCCACGAACGAGGCCGAGGAACCCTGGCTGGACGAAGGCTTCACCGACTACACCACAGTGCGCGCGATGAATGCCCTTTATGATGGTGCGCTCATCGATTGTTTGGGATGGAATTTCTCCTACCTGGCGATGCACCGGCTGCAGTACACGATGTTCGCCGAGACACCGATGACCGGCGCAGCCTGGGATTTCGGCTCGATGCAGTACGGGATTGCGACGTACTCCAAGCCCACGCTGGCGCTCACTGCCGTCGAACGCACCGTCGGCGAGCCGGCTATGCAGCGGTTTTTGAGCGCCTACTTCGACCGCTACGCCTTCACCCATCCCCGCGCGGAGGACGTGCGCGCCGTGATGGAAGAGATGCTCGGCGCGGAAGTGGCCACGTGGTTTTTCGAGCAGCTCGTCCACGACGATGGCGTGCTAGATATGAGTGTGATTGCCATCAACGAACGGGCCACGCTGGAACGCAAAGGCGACCTCTGCATCCCGACCACAGTGGAGGTCACCCGTGCCCGACGGCGAGCGCATGAGACCATCGCCTGGCCCTGCGATCAACCCACACTGACCATCGATGGTGCGCCGCGCATGGTCAAAATCGACCCCGACGGCGCTATCGTGCTCGATCAGGACCTTGCCAACAACGAGTTGCGCCGCGCGCCTGATCCCGCGACAGGATTGGGTATTGCTATAAGGGGATTACGCTTTTGGCAGGACTTCTTGTGGGGAGGTGCGGTATGGTAGACACAAACATGGATAGGACCACTTCGGCATCGCTGCGCGCCTACATGCACCGCGTTGTGCAGCGCCCCCGCGCGTGGACGCTTAGCTACGTACTGACGACACTCCCGGCCCTATTGTTGGCACTGCTTACGGCGTTTGGATGGCTGCCGCTCACACGCTATCCGGCTTTCGTGCAACTGCTCGAAACACGCTCGCTGGACATGCTGCGGGACTTTGTCACTGTGGGAACGAGTCATGGTGGCGGACTCTGGAGCACTTCAGCGCTGCTGTTGGCTTTACCCCTGTGGGTACTCGCCCGACTGATCTGGACGTGGCTGGAAGGTGGGACGCTGGCCGAATACGCCGCCGCGCAAACCCTCTCATGGCGTGAATTCTCCCAGGCCGGATGGCGGTGGTTCGGCGTCTTTCTCGCGCTCAACCTCACCGGCGCAGCTTTCGTCGTTGTGATCGGCGGCGCTGCGCTGCTGTTGGCGGTCTTCGCCTATATGCTTGCGCCCGCGCTCGGCTGGGCCGTTGCCGGCGTAGGAGTGGCGTTGGCGGGCCTCGTCGTCACATGGATCGAGATGGCGCGCGCCGTCGCCCTGACGCGGAACCAACGCGGCGTTTTTCAGGCGCTTGGCAGCGCTGCTCGTGCGATGGTCACGCAAGCATTGCCCCTCGCGGTGCTCGTCGGCGGCGGGTTGTTGCTCTATGGCCTGCTCTACCTGGTGCACCGCTGGTTCGTGGATGTACTGCCGTTACACTGGTGGCTACTGACTTTGCTCATCCAGCAAGCGTACCTTATCACCCGCCTGGGCATCCGCCTCACCCGTCAAGCCGGGCAGGTTGGGTTGTTGAACAGGATTCTTAGCCGCGAATCCACACGAATTTAAGAAGATCAGCGGGATTAGCAGCTTGGCTTATCCGGAGGCAAGGATGATCGACCCAGTTGTGAAACACACGCGTTTGGCCGATCCGGTGGCCACAACCGGGGATCGCGTGTACGTCGTCTGTTCGCAAAATGGGCTGTTCCCCGATCCGTGGGGTGGGCACGTGCCGCACGAGATGTGGGGCGTGTGGGATCACCCGATCAAACTGCTGGATGGGTTTTGGTTCGCCCTGCGCGATCGACGTACCGGCGTCATCCGTTGGCTGCTGGAAGCCGACGGATGCGCGATCGAACCCGGCGTCACTACCTTCAGTTACCGGCTCGACGAGATCGCCGTCACGCGGCGGGATTTCATCCCGGATGGCGTGGAGGCGTTGAGCATCACGCTTACGGTCGATGTGCCACAAGCGATGACCCTGGAACTGGTGGCATGCTTCCGCTCAGACTTGCGCCCGGCCTGGCTCGGAGAAATGGCCGGGATGTACGATGGCCCTGATGCGGCGACCACACTTAACGACAGTATCGTGCTTTTCCGTGACATGCAGAATCCCTGGTTCTGTGTGGCCGGCAGCGATGCGGCCTGTACAACCCTCGAGACTGCCGGGGTGCTCCACATCCCACAGCCGACGGCGGGACAGGGAGCAACTGCGCGCTTCGTCGTGGCGTTCCCGGCAGACGAGGATCGGGTCACCGTCACCTTCTTCGTGGCCGGTTCGAACACGTCGGAGCAGGATGGCCTTGCGACGTATCGCTACATCCGGGCGGAGGTGACAGCATTGTTGGCTGCCAAGCGCGCGCGCTACGCGCAAATCGCGGAAACGAGCCGCTTCACGTCGCCGGATGAGGCGGTCAACGCGGCGTTCCATTGGACCAAACTAAACTGCCAGATGCTCGCCCGCGCTACCCCGGCACACGGGATAGGCGCGGGCGCAGGATTGCCTACATACCCGTGGTGGTTCGGCATCGACAGCGAGTACGCGGCGCTGCCGATGGCGCAAACCGGCCAGTTCGATCTCCTCAAGGCCACCCTCACACTGCTCAAGGAGGTCAGCGAGCGCCACAATGCAGCCGAACCGGGCCGCGTCATCCACGAGCTGAGCACCACGGGCGTGGTTTACCATCCCGGCAACTTGATCGAGACACCCGCGTTCGTGCGCGCTGTCCATCAACTGTGGCTGTGGACGGGCGACCGCGCTCTCCTGGCGGAGATGTATCCCTTTTGCAAGGCTGGTCTTCTGAACTACACGTTAGGACACTGCGATCCCGACGGTGATCTGTGCGCCTCCGGGAGCAGCATCATCGAGACGCCGGAAATGGCCACCGACCTGGAATACATCGATGTGGCAGCCTATACGTGGGAGGCCCTCGCGCGGCTGACAGATATGGCACAGGCCGTCGGCGATTCAGAAAGTTGTGCGGACTTTCAGGTGAAGGCGCAGGCGTTAGGGCGCTGCATCCAGCGCGAGTGGTGGGTGGATTACGAGGGTCTGTTTGCCGACATGCGGGCTTCGATCCACGAGGTCCGCGCTGCCCTGGATCACATCGCGCAGCAGACCCGCGTATCCGATGCGCCGGACTTTCACCGGCAGGTTCAAAAGGCTTACGATGTGCTCACGCCGGCACTGGAACGCTACACCGATCAAGCGCCAGATGTAGACCTGCCCTGGCTACTGCGGCACTGGATTGTACTGTGCCCGGTGGAGGTGGGGCTGGCGACCCGCGAACAAGCCACCAAGGCACTGGCCCGGATGATCTCGGCGGAGTTCTGCGACGCCTGGGGGATGCGTCTGCACCCGGAGCGCGCCGACGTGATGAGCATCAACACGGGTCTGCTCGCGCTGGCACTCACTCGTTATGGCGACGTGAACACAGCGCTGCGCTTCGTGCAGCAGCAGGCTGCCGCGCTGCCATTGCATATGCCTGGCGCGATCAGTGAAGCGCTGCCGGACCGTTGGTGCTTCCTGCAATTGTGGTCGGCGCTCGGCGTCATCTCACCGGTCATTGAAGGCTTCCTGGGCATCGCGCCGCGCGCCGCCGAACGACGATTGGCCGTTATCCCCAACCTGCCCACAGGGTGGAATCGTGTCACACTCGAGGCCGTGCGCGTGGGCGAGGCGCACTTTGATGTCGCTGTGGAGAGATCGAGGACCCAATATACGGTAAACGTCGAGGGCAACGCGGCAGAGTTCCGGCTCGAGGTTGGCGCTTATGTTCCCGCAGACGTTCGCGTCACGACGGTGACCGTCAACGGGGAGCCTGCCGCGTGGCGTTCAGAGGAAACCCTGGCAGGACGCTGTATCGTGTGCGAGACCAGTGTCCCGGCGAAGTGCTGCATCCGCTGGATGAGATAAGGGGATATGGAAAGCGTGTTTTTATTTCCTCTGGCGCAGCTTCAACCCAGCCAGTTGTACATCAGCAAGGCGAAACTGGCCGACGTGCTGGCGTGGTGGCAGCCTCCCACCCTCGAAACACTGGAACCGGTCCCCATCAAACGCCTGAACGGGACGGATGGTCGCATCCGCGTCATCTACACCGATGGGCACACGCGCGCGTTCGCAGCGCACCGGCTCGGCTTTACGGAAATCCCGGTGGTATGGGACGAGGATGAATTGGATTGGGAGGCTTACCAGATTTGCGTGGATTGGTGTTTGGACGTGGGCATCCACACAATTGCTGATTTGGAAGGCCGCGTCATCTCGCCGGAGCAGTACGAGGCGTTTTGGCACGACCGCTGCCAGGTGATGCAGGATGAATTGGCCCGGCAGCGGGCAGATCAGACGGGGATTTCGTAGGGCGGGGTCATCAGGGGGACCAGGTACGCCGCATCCACACGGCGCGCGGCCTGGATTGCCCGCCGCTTGCGTCGCATCCTGGGGATGCCCACTATCCCCGCCGTGAGGCCGCGCAGTGTCGCCCGCGCAGCCGGGCCACGCCACAAGTGCAACGCCTCCCGCGCCAGCTTGACCTGCGCGCCGAGCACGTCACGCCAATATACGCGCCACAAAACGGCGGGGTAATTCTTCACCAGCGTGTAGATGCGGTTGCGCCCGTCGTGGAACGAGGCGGTGACGCCCCCACCAGACGCCTTGAGCTTGTGGTAGACGACGGCATCCGGCGCGTAGAGACAGCGCCACCCCGCCAGTTGCGCCCGCCAGGCCAGATCGACATCTTCGAACGAAAAGAAGAAATCGTCGTCCAGCAGGCCGATTTCGTCGAGCATCGTCTTGCGGTAAGCTGCGCTCCCGCCACATGCGCTGAAAACGTAAGCCGGGTGGTCGTACTGCCCCTCGTCCTTCTGCCAGACGCCGCGATTGTGCGCCAGCCCGTCTGGTGTGACGTAGTCTCCCGCTGTGTGGAAGGTGTCGCGCTTATCGAACAGCAGCATCTTCGAAGCCACCAGTCCCACTTCAGGATACGCGTCGAATGCGGCGGCGACCGCTGTCAGCCAGTCTGGACTAGCCTCCGTGTCGTTGTTCAGCAATACCTGGGTGTCACCTTGCGCGGCGCGGAAGCCGGCGTTGCACGCACCGGTAAAGCCATGATTCTCGCCAAGCGCGAGCGTTTGCACGTCGGGATAATGCGCCAGCACGTCAAGAGACTCGTCGCGCGAGCCGTTGTCCACGACGATAACTTCCACGTGTGGATAGGTCTGCCGCTGTAAACTATCCAGGCACACCGGTAAGTGATGCGCGCCGTTCCAGTTGGGGATAATGACAGAAATCACTTCGCATACCCCGTCTCTTGCAAAAATTCGGCGAGCGCTTCTTGCCAGGGTCGCAGGCGAATGCCGAGTGCGGCGGCGGCGGTGTTGGTCAGAGGGGCGTAAAGTGGCGGCGTGCTGGCCCGTTCAAATTGATCCGACGTGATAGGCTCGACCGGAATGGTTTCGCGCCCGCTGATCCGCAGGATTTCACAGGCAAATTCGTAGCGCGAGGCTTGTCCCTCGTTAACCAAGTGATAAATACCGTAGGCATGAGTCGTGATGAGTTGGACGATGGCTGTGGCCAAATCATCAACATACGTGGGACTTCCTACCTCGTCGGTGACCACACGTAGTATTCCACGCTCATCAGCAAGTTGGATGATACGGTGAGGAAAGTTACGTCCTCCGGCTGCGTAGAACCACGAAGCACGCACGATGTAGAAGCGCGTCAACAGTCGTTGGGTGTACCATTCTCCCGCCAGTTTTGAGAGGCCATAGGCATTGATGGGGTTGGTTGTATGCCATTCGTCATAAGGCTCGGTAGCGCGACCATCGAAAACCTCGTTGGTGCTGACCTGGAGCATCTCCGCCCCAACGTCTGCTGCCGCAAGGGCCAGATTCTGCACCCCCAGGCCGTTGGCGCGGTAGGCGGCAGCTGGGTCGCGGGCGCAACCATCGACGTCGGTCATCGCAGCCACATTGATAATCAGATTCGGTGCCAAATCGCGTACCAGGGCTATAATGCTGCCCCGGTTTGTTATGTTGTAGTCCGGGAGGTCAATGCCTATGACTTCGTGTGCAGCAAGTTGTGACAACAACCTGCGTCCCAGTTGACCTTTGTGCCCGGTAAGCAAAATGCGCATGGATAGCTCCTTGTCGGATTTGTAGTAAAAGCTTGTAAAAACTAAAAACCACTCTGTTGATACATGCCTCAGCTTTTGTACACGTGGCGGCTTTTTGGTTATACATGAGCTGAAGCAACCAGATATTCATTATACTCCCAGGATAGACTTTACGGAAACCAAATTTTTATATATACTATATACGCAATACCGCATAAGTTGCTACGAACTATCAATCGGTGGCAGCGTTTTCC
>DAIUDK010000180.1:0-8435 GCA_036845725.1 Chloroflexota bacterium | reverse complement strand
TGACTGCCGTGCCGGGGCCGTTTTCGGCGCGATAGACGGCCGGTTCGGCGGCGCTGCCGCTTAAAGCCGGGTACACCGTCTCGCGATAGATGCCCGGCAGGATGTGCACGGTCGTGCCTGGCCCGGCCAGGTCGGCGGCACGCTGGATCGTGCGGAAGGCCGTGGCGGGGGTCAGGCCGTCGTTCTCCTCGCTGCCGTTGATTGCATCCACCCACAGATCATCCACTCGCGGCACCAGAAAAGCCACGTCGTCGAGGCGGATCGAGCCGGAGGGCGTGCTGCTGGAATTCGAGTTGACCTTGCCGAACTCGATCACGTCGCCGGAGGGATCGTCGTGGACGATTTCGCTGTCGTAGTAGCGCACGAGCGTGTCGTTGACCCACACGGCGACCCACGAGTCGATCCGGTAGCCAAGGGTGATTTTCTGCCAGCCCTCAGTCAGCGGAAACGCGCCGGATTGCCAGTCGTAAAAATAGCCGCTTTCTTTGGGATAAGCGAGATAGCCCTGGTAGTCCTGACCGGGCGGTTTGCGCAGGTAGAAGCCGATTAGCGGCGGCCACCAATCGCTGGCGGAACTGCGTACCTCACCGGCGCACAGCGACGTGCCCGGCGGCCAGTAATTGGGCGTCGGCTCCGGCAAGAGCACGCCGTTGGGGTTGAGCCAGAAGGTGAGATAGCCTTCGACGGCGTAGGCGACGCGGCTCTGGTAGATGTAGGCATCATCCTGGCCCACGGCGACCGCCAGGCCGGTCGAGCCGTTGTACCCGCCGCCGGGCAGCAGGCTCAAGCGCGATGGCTCCACGGTGCTCCAGGCGGCGAGGCTGCCGCTCTCGAAATTGTCGGCGACGACGTCCCACGTTGGGGGAATGATCGGATCGGTGGGGGCAACAGCCTGGCTAGATACTGTCGCTCCGTTTAGTTGTGATACTCTGGCTGCGCGGGCAGAAAAGGTTGGCGACGAGATCAACACCACGAGCAGAACCAGAAAGCAAGCACCTCGCTTCATCTTGTCCTCCTTATCCGTCAGGGTGGGGAAACAAAAACGGGATCGCCTGACGCGATCCCGTTTTCCAGTGCCGAGACTGAGAATTGAACTCAGGACACAGGGATTTTCAGTCCCCTGCTCTACCGAGCTGAGCTATCTCGGCAACACGGTTACATTTTAGCGTAGGCTTAGGATTTGTCAAGCCAAATGCTCATGGCATCCAGCGGCGCGGGCCGATTTCGCCGGGGCCTTCCGTGCGGGCGCGGCGTGGAAAAGGTTCGATCAGTTCTTCTTCATCCGGGCCGAGCAGCAGGCGAATTTGTGCCAGCGCCGCGCTGTCGTAACGGGTGAACCCGCACGAGTCGCAGCGCCACGCCGCAAAATCCGGCACGACAATCAACTCCTGTCCCCACCGGCGCGTGTAGGTGATCTTGATCGGCTTGAGGTTGCCCATTGCGCAATTGGGGCAGGTGTAGTTGACGTGGGTATCCTCACTAGAGGAATCTTCCGGTGGTATCACGGAGCAACCTCCAACTCGGGGAAGGTGTAATGGGGGATCAGCCCCCATTTTTCCGGTGGCCAGTAGCGGAAGATGGATTTCCCGATGACGTTCTCGCGCGGCAGGACGCCCCAGATGTGTGAGTCGCTGGAGTTGTTGCGGTTGTCGCCCAGGACCAGATACTCGCCAGCGCCGAGGATGCGGCTTTCGGTGTAGCTAGGGGGGCCGCTGATGTATGGCTCGTTCAACGCGATATCATTAACCCAAACACGTCCATCGCGCACCTCCACTTTTTCGCCGGGCAGTCCGATGACGCGCTTGATGTAGGGAATCTCGCTCCGTTCGTTTGGTGGGTCAAGCACGATGACGTCGCCGCGCTCGGGTCCGTGGAACCAGTACGCGATTTTACTCACAATCAGGTATTGGCCTTCGTGCAGCGTCGGCTCCATGCTGATCGATTGCACCTCGTAGCGCCCGGTGAAGGTGTTCACCACGAGGAAGATGATCACGGCAAGGATTAACGTTTCAAGTAGATCCCGAAACCATGCCCATACCGTCACCCTGCCCTCGGATGTGTTTACCAATCCATCCGCAGCGAGTGCATCCGCCTCCCCACCGCTGATTGTCGTCTGTTTAGTCCATGCCATATTAGGCCCTACTGTACTGTTTGTAACTCTGGGAAAGTATAATGAGGAATGACACCCCACGTTTCCGGCGGCCAATAACTAAAGATGGCTTTACCCAATATCTGTTCACGCGGCAACAATCCCCAGGCATGCGAGTCGCTTGAATTGTTGCGGTTGTCGCCGAGGACAAAATATTGCTCTTCGGTAACGATCCAGTTGCCGGTGTAGCCAGGCGGTGCGCTGATGTACGGTTCGTTCAGCGCCACGCCGTTGACCCATACCCGTTGTTCCCGGACTTCCACGACATCGCCCGGTAGCCCGATGACTCGTTTGATGTACGGGATTTCACTCTGTTCGTTCGGCGGATCTAGCACGATGACGTCCCCGCGTTCGGGAGAGCGCAGCCAGTAAACGACCTTGCTGGCGATGAGATATTGTCCATCGTGCAGGCTCGGTTCCATGCTTTGCCCATGTACCTGGTAACGCCCGGTCAGGGTATTGATCACTAGAAAGAGAATCGCCGCCAGCAGTAACGTTTCCAGGACATCTTGTAACCATGAACGGATGCCGAATGAACGACTCAGCGAGGGTTCTTCCTCGGTCGCCTCTTCCGCTGGCGTCTCTACCGGCGTTACGACGCCGACATCGGGCGAATCCTCGCCCATATGTTCTTCAACCAATGTTGAGCCTCCAAAAGCAACAGTTTCCTGGGAGATTATAACGTATCTCGAGGAAGGTGCAACCTAAAAAAGAAACCCCTGGCATGTTACCAGGGGTGTGTGTCTCAGCCGTCAGGGAATCCGTTTTATGCCTCTTTAGGCGATTCCTCCGCAGCTACGGCAGCAGCGTCCTCGCTCTCTTCTTCGTCTTCCCAGCCGATAATCCACACCGCCAGCCCTGCTACGGCGATAGTGGCGACAATCAACGCTACCCACTGTCCGGCTAACAGCCCTACGTCTCGCGCGGACCAGATGAGAATGGCGACCATGCCAATCGACAGCACGATCCAGGATGTCCACTGTGGGTGCGCGTTAACAAATTGCTTGATTTTGTCCATCGACTTCAGCCTCCCTGTTCTATCTTCCGCGTTGCCGGGCTTACATCGGCTTGCGGATCAATTCTTCGCGAATTTGCTTGATCATTGCCTCGGTCGCCTTCGGATTCCACTCCTTGGCGGCCTCACGCCATGCTTTCGGCAACTCCGTTATTGCCTTTCTTGTGTATGCCAACTGTTCCCAGTAGGCGATCAGCTCCCGGCTAGGATTGGCAGGTAGGAAGAGGAAAGCCGCCTCAGCCTGTAAGAATTCGCCTTCCTTTTCCATAGCGGTGACGAGGGCACGGCCTGTTGCCACGCGATCCACACCCGATGCGATCAGAAAATCGGTCAGGCAGATAACGAGGTTTTCCACCCGCCATCCGGTTAATCCGACGATTCTCCCTCGCTGTTCGGCCAGCAGAAATCCCACCTGACTGAATCGCTCGGCGACATCCATCTGTGACACTTGTCGATCAGCGCGGGCGCTGTTGACGAAATCTGCGATGCGTTCGGCGTCGCTCAAACGGGCTTTACGGACTTCAATATTTGCTGTCATCGTTCCTATTCCTTATACCTTGAAACGGGTCGGTGATCTTTATGGGTTGTCGGGCAATGCATTGCCTTCATTATACCCTGGTTTTGGAGATGTACAACGAATCGGAACCCGATTGCGTTTTCATCGTTCTCAGTATATAGTAGGATGCAATAAACTCAAAATCATGCTGCTATTGGCTATGAAGAAATCCACGGCATTGTCAGTTGATCTGGTTCCGGCGGCGGATCTGTCGTATGACCGTCTAACGCTCCTCATCAATCAGGCGTATTTGAACTATTACTTACCCGTCTGGATTGACGCGGCGCAGTTCGCACGGATGTGCGCGATCGAAGACATCGACTTGTGGAAGTCGGTGGTGGCGCTCAACGATGATACACCGGTTGCGATCGCGCTGCTGTCCGTGCGTGAGGATGCCGGATGGTTGAGCGGCGTGGGGGTGCTCGCTTCCTGGCGGCGACGCGGCATTGCCCGCCGGATCGTCGAACATGTTCAGGCCACGACCAGGGCAGAGGCACTACGCACGTTGCGCCTGGAGGTTCTGGCCCAAAACGAGGGTGGACTGGCGCTCTACCAGCAGTTGGATTTCCGTTGGGAGCGCGATCTGTTGGTCCTCACGCTCGAGCCGGGGACATTCGATCCACTGCCGCTACCGCCTGGCATTGCTCCGGCTTCCCCTGACGTGATTCTGGCGTCATACACGGCCTTCCACGAGACGCCGATGCCCTGGCAGCGCCAACTGGCCTCGTGCGTACACCGTCAGGACGAGCTGCGCGGGTTGGCCCTGTGGGAGGCGTCGCGTATGGTCGGCTATCTACTTTACCAGTTGCAACAGGGAAATCACGTCGTCGCCGACCTGGCTGTCGATCCCGAATACCCTCAGCGTTTGCAGGCCGCGCGCACATTGCTGACGGCGATGCACAGCGCCCGCCCGGATATGGGCGGTTCCACCATCAACCTGCCCACTGACGATCCGTTGCTGCCTGCCTTCACTGGTCTGCACTACCGCATCTGGCAGCGCCAGCACGAACTGGTGTGGGAGGTGGGAGCGTGAAGAGGCAGGAAGCAAGAGTGAGGCGCGTGAAGCGTAACGAGTGAAAAGCGGGAGATCGGAGGTGAGGTTCAGTCCCTGCCGATCTCTTACTCCCTACTCCGTACTCCATACTCCATCCATAAAGAGGTCACATATGTCTGAAGATACACACACGACACCGGCGACGCCACCCGGCGCGAACTGCCCAAGCTGCGGGCGTTTTGTGGGGCCTTATGCGACGTGTCCCTATTGCGGGGCCAAACTCGGCGGGCGCATCTCCGTGCGCGCCGTCAAGATCGCAGCGATTCTCCTGGCGACGGTGGGACTGCTCGCGCTCTGGTGGCTGGCGCGCCGCATGGACATCCCCACCGTCTCCGCCGCCGACGCGCTGGGTACGATGAACATGGCCTACGTCCGCATCCAGGGCCGCGTGACGCGCAGCCTGAGCTACGATCCCACGAGCGGCTACCTGGCGTTCTGGCTGGACGACGGCACCGGCGAAGTGCGCGTCTCCTCGTACCGCGACGTGACGCAGGCATTGCTGGCCGCTGGGACGGTTCCGGCGCTCGGCGATGAGGTGACCATCGCCGGGACGCTGCGCATCCGCGAGGATTACGTCGCACTGACGCTCAACGCCGCTGAACACCTCGCGCTGGTACGCCCGGAGCCGGTGACGTTGAAGGTGAGCACCCTCACGCCGTTGGACGCCGGCCTGCGCGTGCGTATCGTGGGCGAAGTCCGCGAGGTGCGCACGCCTTACGAAGGCATGACGCTCATCACCGTACGCGACGACTCCGGCGAGATTGCCGTCGCCGTGGACGAGACGACGACGGCGCTCACCGGCGCACTGCCGGAGATCGTTGAAGGGCAGGGAATCGACGTGACGGGGGCGGTGAGCCTTTACAAGGACACACCGCAACTCGTCCCGGCCTCTGTAGCGGACATTGTGCTTTCCGCCGTGCCGCCGGAAGCCGTCGCCGTCCCTGTGGCCGCGTTGAGCGAGGTGACGCCCAACGTCGCTGGAAGTTGGATGACCCTGCGCGGGCGTGTGGTGTTGATGGAGGGCTTCAAAGGCGGGATGAAAGCGACGCTCGACGATGGCACGGCGCAGATCATGTTGGTGTTGTGGGACAACGTTTACACCGCGCTTGAGAACCCATTCGCGGTCGATGTGGGCGCGGAGGTCGAGGTCAAGGGCGAAATCGGCGTGTACGAGGGCGAGCTGCAGATTGTCCCTGAGAGCTTCAAGGACATCGCCATCGTCACACCGGCCCCGGAGATCCCGTGGGTCGCCGTGGGTGACTTGCAGGTTTCGGATGCCGGACGTGTCGTGCGGCTGCGCGGCGTCCTGGGCGCGCCGGAGGGTTTCTCGGCGGGCGCGAAGGCGCTGCTCGATGACGGCACTGGTCACATCACCGTCCTTTTGTGGACCAACATCTTTACCCTCCTCGATCCGCCGCCGGCCGAAGGCCAGGCCATCGAAGTCATTGGCGTCATCCAGGAATACCGCGGTGAACTGGAAATCCTTCCTCGCTCGACGCTGGATTGGCGGGTGGGGGGAAATTAAATGCTGGAACTCATCCTTTGGACACTCGCAGGTACACTTTTAGCGTCGTTGTTGGCGATTGTGCCGGCGCTGCACATCTACAACGTGGCTGGCTTCATTCTGCTCGCCAGCGGAACGCTCGCCGCGTGGATGAACCCGGAGCAGATGGCGTTCCTGTTCCTCGGACTCATCACCGGTTACGCGATGCTCAACACGATCTCCAGCATTTTCCTCTCCGTGCCGGATGACAGCACCGTCTTCATCGTCCTGCCGGGGCAGAAATATTTACTGCAACAACGCGGCTACGAAGCCGTCGTCCTCACCGGCATCGGCGGATTGGGCGGGCTGGCGGCGCTGACGTTGCTCGCGCCGGTCGCTTCGCGGCTGCTGCCGCCGATCCGCGAAATTCTGCGCCCGCACATGGCGTGGATTCTGTGGACGATCATCGCTTACATGCTGCTCTCCGAATGGCCCAAGGGGACAGACCGCGCCCCCGCCGGGTGGAAACGCTGGTGGGATGGCTGGCGCTCGCTCGTCGCGGGGCTGGCGACGTTCCTGCTCTCCGGCCTGCTCGGCTTCGTGATGATGTACCGCTCGCTCGTGCCGACGGAAGTGGCCTATCAAAACCTGCTGCCCGCGTTTGTGGGCCTGTTCGCCGTCCCGTGGGTGCTCCAGAACCTCATGGCGCGCGTCGAATTGCCACCGCAGCACATCGCCCGCACCGTCGATGCGCCGTTCAGCGCGATCTTCCAGGGGACGGCGGCGGGCGTGCTCGGCGGGATGTTCGCCGCCTTCTTCCCCGTGATTACCGGCGGCATCGGCGGCTTTCTGGCCGGGCATGCGACGGCGCAGCGCGACGAGCGCGCGTTCGTCATCTCGCAGGGGGCGTCGAAGGTCGTCTACTACGTGGGCGGCTTCCTCCTCTTTTTCGTGCCGGGGCTGCATCTCACGCGCGGCGGGATGGCGTGGATGGTGAGCACGCAGTACAGTACCTACACGCCCGAACGCTACTTCTGGGCCACGGCGGCGGTGTTGGCGGCGGGCGTCCTCGCATTTTTCCTCTCACTGGGACTCACACGGCTCGTTATCGCGTTGACGGCGCGCGTGAGCTACCGCCTTATCAGCTTCGTCACATTGGCGATACTGCTGGTGGTGGTGTTCGCGATGACGGGGTGGGGTGGGATGGCGGTCTGCGCTGTGGCGACCGGCATCGGCCTGATTCCCGTGTTGTGGGGCTCGCGCCGGATGAACGCGATGGGCGTGCTCCTGCTGCCCATCGCGCTGAACATGGCCGGTGCGGGCGATGTCGTGGCGGGGTGGCTGGGATTGCTGTGAGGGGATCGACAGTTGGAGTCTCCGTGGGAGATTCCACACCAACGCGGACCAAAATTTGAGCCACAGAGAGCACCGAGTACTCAGGGAGCGTGTCGTCCGCAACGCCCTTTTTCTGTGATCTCCGTGTACTCGGTGGCTATTGTATACGAGGAGAAAAAAGAATCATGAGTGGTAAACCTATTCGCATTACCAAATTTGATCTTGAACGCTTGAAAGTGTTGCTTTTTGATGTCAAAGCTACCAGTTATGGCATGAGCGAACATGTCGGGCGCCTTAAGACAGAGATAGATCGTGCGGAAATCGTTTTGCCACAGGATATACCAGACGACGTCATCACCATGAACTCCGCCGTGTGTCTTGAAGACCTTGACACGGGGGAAGAGGAAGTCTACACATTGGTTTTTCCGGAGAATGCCGATCTCAAGCAAGGCAGGATTTCGATATTAGCGCCTATTGGGACAGGGATGTTGGGGTACGAAGTGGGAGACACGTTTGAATGGGAAGTGCCAGCGGGAAAAAGAAGGCTACGAGTCAAAAGCATCCTATACCAGCCTGAGGCTTCCGGCGAT
Source organism: Chloroflexota bacterium (assembly GCA_036845725.1). Lineage (GTDB taxonomy): Bacteria > Chloroflexota > Anaerolineae > B4-G1 > SLSP01 > DSWT01. The sequence continues at coordinate 253 of DAIUDK010000180.1, read as the reverse complement.
TATCACCTTTAGGTATGCCGTGGTAAAGAAACAGGAGCGTAGCTCGTGTTTGTGAATTGGATGGCTTTAATGCAGAGTGAAGTGTTCCATAGCAGGGGTTGATAAGGAGTGAGTTGTGTCGGACGACCAGTTGTTATTTGAAGATAGGGGCGCTTTCAGAATTTGGCTCTGTCAAAATCATCATCTTAGCTCAGGAATATGGTTGGTGTTCGGCAAAGCCGGCAAAATAAAAACGCTGACCGCTGATGAGGCC
>DAIUDK010000179.1:4203-8470 GCA_036845725.1 Chloroflexota bacterium | reverse complement strand
TGCTTCCTGTAATCCCATATCTATGAAAGAGAGGACACTATGAAGGCAAAATACATTGTCATTGGTTTGGTGGTTGTTTTGGTGTTAGGCGGTGCGGCGTTTGTGGCGGCGAGACTGCTGCAAAAGCCCGCACAGAGCAGAAGCGGCATAGAAAGTGTCGTCTCCGCGTCGGGCGACAGCGTCTTCACCAACGTCGAGATGGAGATGGAGTCGGCGCCGGAGTTGCCCGACACACCTTCTGAGGCTAGCGGGATATTAACCCGCGTGGAAGATAACAGTCTCTTCATTACACTTTTTGAGGGCAACACTCTGACGGCAGTGTCGAGCAGCGACAGTGACGAGATCATCATCCCCACGCCGGAGGGCGGCGGCGTGGAAGTTGAGATCGTGGTCACCAAGGACACGCAGATTTATCGCGATGTCACCGAATTCCCGTCGTTCAGCAGTGGAGAAAAAACGCCGGGGGTGTTGCAGCAGAAGGTCGAGCCAATCACGCCGAACGATATCGGCAAGCAGGGTGGGGTTGTGGTGTGGGGCCAGAGACGTGGCGACCGCATCATTGCCGATGTGGTGGTGTATCACGGTTTCTAAAACCGGAAGCTGGTTGCTGGATCGCGTTTCCGCAACCGGCTTCTACTCCCCACGGTAAGTGAGGAATGCTATGAAACTGAGAACAATGGGGCTGTGTTTGCTCGTTTTTATCTTGTTGGCCGGTGCGGCGTTTATAGCCGGCCGTTGGATAAAGTCACCCATGGCGGACTCGTCATTGCACTTCTTTGGCGGTGCAGATGAATTCAGGCGGCCTGTTGAGCGGACGCCGTCCCCCGAGTTGCCTGTGCGCGCGCCCGATGTGGACGGCGCAGTGGCACACCTGGTGGACAACAGCCTGTTTGTCGGCGTTGAGAACGTCACGTTCACTACCACCTACCACGAAAATGGGCCAACGGAGCGCGACCTCTCGTACACCGGCGCGGAAGTCGAAGTGTTGACGACCAAAGACACCCGCATCTATTGTGACCTCAACTGGCAGGAAGCATCCAGAGGTTCCCAGGATCGAGGGGTGCTTCAGCAGGAGGTCACCCCTTGTACCCTGGAAGATATCAAGGCTGAAGGAGGATGGATCTCCGTTTGGGGTGCGCGCCGTGGCGACCGTGTCGTAGCTGAAATCTTGCTCTACATGGGCTTTTGACAAATGGACTGGGTGACGGATATTGGAAGAAACAAGAGGCAAGAAACAAGAATCCTGCAGTCTGCATCTTACATCCTGCATCCTGTGATTCCATATCTGAAAGAGAGGGCACTATGAAAGCAAAGTACATTGTCATTGGTTTGGTGGTTGTTTTGGTGTTGGGCAGCGCAGCGTTTGTGGCTGCGAGATTGCTGCAAAATCCGGCACAAGTCGGGAATGGCATCAAAAGGGGCATCTCGGCATCAGGCGACAGCGTCGTTAGTGGAGTTGAGTTTGAGTTGGATTACGCTCCCGAACTGCCCGCCACTCCCTCCGAGGCCGGCGGGATGTTAGCGCGCGTGGAAGGTAACAGCCTTTTCATCACGCAATACAACAATGTGGGGGCGGTGATGGGTTACAACAAAGGCAGCGAGATTATCATCCCCACTCCGGAGGGCGGTGGTACGGAAATTGAGGTTGTGGTCACCAAAGACACGCAGATTTACCACGACATCACGCAACTCCCATCGCTTAGGGAGGGTGAGGAACTACCCGACGTGATTCAGCAAAAAGTCGAACCGATCACGCTGAACGACATTGGTGACCAGGGCAGTCTGGTGGTCTGGGGACAAAGACGCGGTGACCGCATCGTCGCCGATGCGGTGGTGTATTACGGGTACTAAAACCGGAAGTTGGTTGCTGGATCGCGTTTCCGCAACCGGCTTCTACTCCCCACGGTAAGTGAGGAATGCTATGAAACTGAGAACAATGGGGCTGTGTTTGCTCGTTTTGGTCTTGTTGGTCGGGGCGGCATTTGTGGCGGGACGTTGGATGCAGTCGCCGGGCACCGCCTCGCCGCTGAATTTCTTCGGGGATACAGACAACACCGGTGGGGTTATCGAACGGACGCCCTCCGCCGAGTTGCCCACCCGTGATCCGGACGTGAACGGCGCGGTGACGCGCGTCGTGGATAACAGTCTCTTTGTCGGGCTGGATAACGTCACTTTTGCCATCGCCTACGACGAAAACGGAGCGCCGGAACACGATGCCACATACACCGGAGCGGAAGTCGAGGTGTTGACAACCAAAGACACACACATCTATTGCGATGTCAACTGGCAGGAAATCATGGGCGATTCGCAAGCGCGAGAGCCACGGCAACAAGAGGTCAGACCCTGTAGCCTGGAGGACATCACAGGCGGCGCGGGGGTCATCTCTGCTTGGGGAACACGGCGCGGCGACCGGATTGTGGCCGACACGCTACTCTACCTGGGTTTTTGACAAGCAGGCAGGATGTTGGATACTAGAAGAGGCAGGGGGCAAGGGGCAAGAATCCTGCATCCTAATGCGGAGGGTTTGATGGTGAAAAGGTCTATCCGTTGGCGATTGGCATTGAGCTTTGCCGGACTGGCATTGTTGGTGGCGCTGGCCCTGGGCGCGCTGCTGTTGGGGATTTCGCGCAATTACTACAGGCAGCAAGAACAACGTTATTTGTCGAGCAACGCTTACACGATTAGCACATTGATCGCTACTATCGTGCGGCAAAACCCCTCTCTGGAGGATTTGCAAACGCAACTAGAGGGGTTGACCTTTTTGACACAAACCCGCATCCGTCTGCTGGATCCAGGCCACAACGTTGTGGCCGACTCCGGGCCATTTTTCGGCGCTGTTGAGGTCCTGTTGTTCGGCAACAGTATAGAGGGCGATCAAGTGGTGACCTTCCAGTTGCTCGACGAATCCACCGCGTTTAGATCTACAACGCAAGTATATTCAGTGGCGCTCGACGAGTCAATGGAGACCGGCGTGGGTAGCAGTGTCATAACACAGGAAACTTCTCCAACTACGCAGACTCTCATAGTGGCGGCGAGCGAGGTTGGTTCTTCCTCCGAGTCGCCGAATGTGGGTGTTATTTCGGTCGCCCGGACACTCTATGGTTTTGACCTGGGAGCCGATGTTGTCTCTGTCGGAACGCGCTCCGAAGTCATTCTTTCTCAACCGATCTGGGCCAATGGCGCGCTGTGGGGCTACGTTGAACTTTCCGAAGGGCCGGCCTACGGCACATTGATTGTGAACTCTACCCTGGTTGCCTGGGCCGTCGCCAGCGTGGTTGCCGTTCTGCTGGCGGCTGTCGTTGGCTGGTTGATGAGTCGCAGCCTCAGCGCTCCATTGGTGACACTGACCGGCGTGACATCGCAGATGGCGGCGGGTGACCTGGCTTCGCGCGCTCCCGCCATGGCTCGCAGCGACGAGGTCGGTGTTTTGTCACGTTCCTTTAACCAGATGGCCGACCGCGTCGAAAAGACCGTGACCACCCTGCGCGAATTCGTCTCCGACGCGGCGCACGAACTGCACACGCCGCTGACGGCCTTGCGCACCAACCTGGAGCTGGCCGGCGACACCGAGGCTGTGCAGCGCGCGCAAGCGCAGGTGACACGGCTCGAAACGTTGACCGAGGGCCTGCTCGATCTGTCGCGCATCGAGGCGGGGGAAAAGGTGTTTGTGCCGGTAGAGGTTGCTGCGCTGGCCCGTGAAGTCGTCGAGCTGTACGCCTCGCAGGCGGAGCAAGCCGACATCGCTTTCACTGTGGAAATTCCCGATACCCCTGCGACCGTGACAGGCGACGAGACGCAACTGCGCCGAGTGTTGGTGAACCTGCTCGATAACGCGCTCAAGTTCACTCCGACCGGCGGCGCGGTGCGCCTCACACTGGCGGACGAGGACAACACCGCTGTCGTCCGGGTGTCCGACACCGGTATCGGCATCCCGCAGGAGGATGTACCGCACCTCTTCAGCCGCTTCCACCGTGGACGCAACACCGCGGATTATCCCGGCAGTGGACTCGGTCTGGCAATCGTGCGCGCGATCGTCGAGCGGCATGGCGGGCAGGTACAGGCGGAAAATGCGGCGGACGGCGCGTGTTTCACCGTGCACCTGCCGATGATGTGATCCAAGCTCTTGATCTCTGTCTATCACAGGCCGAACGGATTTTTGTCCGTTCGGCCTGTTTTTTATCAATATCTGCCCTGCATATTCGAGATTCCATGCTATACTTCCGTATGCACGCAATCGAAAACCAGCCTTCGCTCAAGCTTTGTGGTG
>DAIUDK010000179.1:0-4103 GCA_036845725.1 Chloroflexota bacterium | reverse complement strand
GATCCCAACGTGCTGCTGGCGGCGGAGTGTGAACTGTTTCCCATTGAGGTGATCGTGCGCGGTTACATCAGCGGCGTGACGAAGACCGCGCTGTGGTATCGCTATTCGCTTGGCGAGCGCACCATCTACGGCTACGACTTCCCCGACGGCTTGCAGAAGAACGACGCGCTGCCCACACCGATCATCACGCCAACGACGAAGGGCGAGACCGACGAGCGGATCACCTGCGCCGAGGTGACGGAGCGCGGTCTGCTCGACGCGGCAACGTGGGCGCAGGTGCAGGCGGCGGCGCTGGCGATCTTCGCGCGCGGGCAGGCGATTGCGCGCCAGGGTGGCCTCATCCTGGTGGATACGAAGTACGAGTTCGGGCGCGCGCCGGATGGCCGGGTGATGCTCATCGACGAAGTCCACACGCCCGACAGCAGCCGCTTCTGGGTCGCCGAGACTTATGAGGAACGCCGCGCCGCCGGTGAAGAGCCGGACAACTTCGACAAGGAATTCCTGCGTCTGTGGTATGCCGAGCGCGGTTATCGCGGAGAGGGCGAACCACCCGCACCCACGAATGAGCTGATTACGCAGGTCAGCCAGAGATACATTGCGTGCTATGAGAAATTGACAGGAAAGCCATTCGCGCCAGGGGCGTATCCGGCGGAGGAACGGATCACGAAAGCACTGAATTCCTTCTTGTAGCTATGAATCCATATATTGGCAAAACGCTCGGTAGTTACCGGCTCGTAGAACAGATCGGTCAAGGGGGAATGGCGACCGTTTTCAAGGCGTACCAGCCCTCGATGGATCGCTATGTGGCCGTGAAAATCCTGCCGAGCCATTTTACCCAGGACGCAACGTTCGTGGCGCGCTTCACCCAGGAGGCGCGCGTGCTGGCGCTGCTCGAACACCCGCACATCCTGCCGGTCTACGATTACGGTGAACAGGAAGGCGTCACCTATCTTGTAATGCGCTACATCGAGGCGGGGACGCTGCACGATTTGATCACGCAGCGGGGCACGCTGACCCTGCACGAGATCGCGCGCCTGATGGGCCAGGTGGGACGCGCGCTCGGCTACGCCCACGATCAGGGCGTCATCCACCGCGACATCAAGCCGAGCAACGTGCTCATCGATCCGCAGGGCAACGCCTTCCTCACCGACTTCGGCATTGCCAAGATTGTCGCCGGGACGTCGAATTTTACGGGAACCGGCGCCGTCATCGGCACGCCGGCCTACATGGCCCCCGAACAAGGCCTGGGCAAGCCGCTCGACGCGCGCTGCGACATCTACGCGCTGGGGGTGATGCTCTACGAGATGGTGACGGGGCAGGTGCCCTTCGATGCAGAGACGCCGCTGGCGGTGATGATGAAGCACGTCTACGATCCCCTGCCGCTGCCGCGTTCCCTGCGTCCGGACATCCCGGAGGTGATCGAGCGCATCATCCTCAAGGCGCTGGCGAAAATGCCCGAAGACCGCTTCCAGTCGGCGGTGCAGATGGTGGAGACGCTGGAACGCGCCGTAGACGGCCTTCCCACCGAGACCGACTTGCCGCCGATCCCCGGCGGTCCTACGGCGGTCATTTCCACACCCGTGCCGCCTCCACCCGGCGAGATGCCCGCAGTAGCCGCTCCAGTTCCAGCCCCTGTACCGCTTTCTTCACCGCTCCCTGCGCGCGAAACCGCGCCTGAACCTATACCGGAGGGGAAGAAACGAGCTTTTCCGTGGCTGCCTGTCGTGGGCGGTGTGGTGGGGCTGATCATCCTTGTGGTCGCGGCGATATTGCTGTGGCCGACTCTGCGACCTGACGAAGATGAAGAATCGTTTGACGTTACGCCTGGAGCATTCCAGGTGCAGGAGGGGGCGACGACACCTGTTGCGGCGTTGTTCAGCACCGAGCTGACCTTGGATAACCTGGATGCCGCGTGCGCCGTTGAGGCAGGACAGTGGGACGCGTGTGAAGGTGACGGTTGCGGCGGCATTGCGTATGCCGAGGATTTCATTTACGCTGAGCCGGGCTGTATCGGCTGCCGGGTGAGCTGTAATTTCCTCATCGCGAACGGCGGTCTGTACGATGTCTGGGTGTGGTGGCCGCGCGGCGATGATCGCGCCACCGACACGCCGTATACGTTGGTCTACACGGGCGGCGAGACCGTGGTCAATGTCAACCAGCGCGATCAGGGCAACACCTGGCATCCGCTGGCGACGCTGTCGCTGGAGACCGATTCCAGGTTCAGCGTCATCGTCGGCGGAAGTGATACCGGTTACGCCAACTTCGACGCGGTGCGGCTCGCCCCGGCGACCGGTTGGCGTAGCTATGTGAATCACAATCGCCTGTCTGCGGTGGCGGTTCAAGGCCGCTACGTTTGGGGCGGTGGATCGGGTGGGCTTGTGCGTTGGGATCAGGCGGGCGAAACCTACGACCTTTTCACCACGGCGAATGGACTGCCCGATAACGATATCAATGCCTTGCTCGTCGATGACGACGACCGGTTGTGGGCGGCGACCCGCGCCGGCATCGCGGTTTTCGACGGCGAGACGTGGTCCACCTTCGGCAAAAGCGACGGCCTCGAACTGGCCTGGACGACCGCGCTTGCCAAAGATGAGGATGGCGGTATCTGGGCTAGCAGGTTGTCCGTCGAACCGCCGCTCGTTTACTATAACGGCAGGCTGTGGTCCGCCGCGCCCGCGTCGCCTTTGCCGGTTTCATTCCCCCGCTCGAAGACGTTACTCAGTGACGAGGATCTGGGCCTCTTCGTCGGCTTGGAGAATCAGGGTTTGGCTCACTTCAACGGCAACGCGTGGCGTGTCTACACTAAAGCGGATGGCCTGCCGAGTGATACCGTCGTGGCGTTGCAGATCGTAGATGATGCCCTGTACATTGCTTGCTCGCAAGGGGTAGTCCGGATGGACGTGAAAAGCGGCTCCTTCACACCGTTGGCTCCATTGGCGGATGCTGCCATTCATACGATTTATGGCGCTCGGAATGGGATTGTGTGGTTCGGCGGTCCAGGCGTCTCTGCCTATGATCCCGATGATGATGAGTGGACGACCTTCACCGCCGACGTACATCCCACGGTGGACTGGGCCGTGCGCGCCATTGCCGAAGATGCCGATGCCCTGTGGTTCGCCACCGACGGCGGCGGGCTGGTGCGTTATGACGGTGATGCCTGGCAAACCTGGGCGCTCCCGGCGACATTGGGCAGTAATTCCGTACGCGCCATTGTTCAGGATGGCGATGGGGCACTGTGGTTTGCCCACACCGGTGCAGGACTGACACGCTACGCGCCCGACCAGGGAACATGGCAGGTATTTGGTGAAGCCGAGGGTGTACCAAACGATTCCAGCTTCCCCGGCGTGGATAGTGTGGGCCGTGTCTGGATCGGCTACTACGGCGAGTTGCGCTCGTATGATAGCAGTGGATGGCAGATTTTGAAGCCCACGGCATTGGACAGTGTGACGGTCTACGGTATCACCTTCGATCCTGACGACATGATGTGGGTGTGGGGCTACGATAAGCTGCTGCGCTATGATGCGCGCGCCGACACTTGGACGACCTTCACAGTGGCTGATCATCCCCTGCTTGCGCAGAGGTTCAATGCGTTCTACGTGGTTTCCGACGGGACGCTTTGGATTGCTGGAAAGGGTGGCCTGGCGCATTACGACGGGCGCAGTTGGACAACTGAGATCCTGGACGACGCCACCGCCGAGGTTGATGCTGTGGGCGGGACGCCCGGCGGCGACGTGTGGGCGGCATCCGCTGGTGATCTCTATCATCGCACGGCGGAGGGCTGGGAACGTCGTGACTGGCCCGGCGGGTGGGTATCGGGATTGCGCGGCGCTGCGGACGGAACCGTGTGGGTCTGGGGCGATAGCCTGGGACACTTCAACCCGGCAGATGGGATGTGGCAGACGTTTACCAAAGCTGACGGCCTCATTCCGGGCGATATTTCGTCCGTCTGGATCACCTCAGATGGTGTGGTCTGGGTGGGAACAACCCGTGGGGTTAGCCGGTATGTGCCATAACGTTGTGAGAGAGCGTTTCCTGTAATGGCGATTGTTTACATCACCGGCGGCACGGAGCTATTGGATGCGGTTGGCCCGTTGTGGGAAAAG
>DAIUDK010000178.1:0-8902 GCA_036845725.1 Chloroflexota bacterium | reverse complement strand
GAAAACTATGTCAACAAATCTAAGAGTCTTGCTTCCTTTAGTCCTCCTCGCCACAGTGCTGAGCGGCTGTGACCTTATCTCTGGCCTCTTGCAGCCGACGCCAGAAATTCCCCCAGCGGTGGAGATGCTGCCCGATCTGCCAAATCACACCGTTGTCGAGGGGCAGACGCTCACCGAATATTTCGGCACATTGAGCGAAGGGGCAGCGCTGCTTGCTGGGCATCCCGAGCTGGCGGCGCTCGCTCTCGGTGTGGATAAATTCATCGGCTGCTACCAGGACGTTGGCGCGGTCCAAGCGCGCATCTACAGCGACAAGGAGAATCCACTTTCCGCCGGCGCAGTCGCCATCGCCGACCGCAACGCCTTGCTCGATCCCAGAAACCTTCTGGCGTGTATCAAGCCCGTGCCAGAAGCCGGTGGCGTGAGTATCCAGAGCTTCGCCATTGAGCCGTGCTCCGCCAGTTATACCCTCGCACGCGATGGCAACGAATTCTATATCCTCTACGCCGGCACAACACAGGAGATTTGCCGGGCATTCTGCGCCCAGTTGGAAGAGTGCACGGCGCACTAAACTATTCTCCTCCAGACAAAGGAGTCAAACATGAGCATCAAAGTTGTGACCGATACCAGTTGCGATCTACCGGCAGAACTTGAGCAAGAATTCGACATCACCAGCGTCCCGTTGATCTTTCTTTTTGGAGATGAACAGTTCAAGGACAAAACCATCCCTATGGCAGAGTTCTTGGAAAAGGCCCAAACGGTCTGGCCCAAAACATCCGCGCCCTCGTCCGGTGATTTCGAGCGCGCTTTTCACCGGGCGGTCGATGCCGGACACCAGGTCATTTGCGTCGCCGTCACCAGCAAGTTAAGCGCCACGTACAATGCGGCGCTCATCGCCAGCCAGCGTTTTGCACCGGATCAGGTCGCCGTGGTGGATTCCGCGACGTTAGCCATCTCGCAAGGACATCTCGTGCTCGCGGCCGCCCAGGCCGCGCGAGCGGGACAAAGCCTCGCCGAAGTCGTGCGCACCGTCGAAGCGATGCGAGATAAATTACACCTGTACATCAGCCTTGACACCGTGCAATACCTGGTCAAGGGCGGCAGGGCGAGCAAGCTGAGCGGCATTCTCGCCGGATTGCTCAAAATCCGGCCTCTGCTCGGCGTGCAGAATGGCGAACTCGTGCTGCTCGAAAAACTCCGCGGTCGACAGAACGCCAAGCAATGCCTCCTGGAGATGGCGTTGGAACACTTCCCCGCCGAAAGGGTCGCCATCGCTCACGTCGCCTGTCTCGACGAAGCCCAAGAGTTAGCCGCTACCCTGGCCGCCGAAACCGGTTTTCCGATAGACGCTATCCCCATCATCGAAGTGGGTATGGCACTCGCCACCCACGGCGGGCCAGGGACGCTCGGCATCGGCGTCGTCTCAGCATAAGGATATCCCAATGGATAGCCCCACTCGTTCCTCGAACAACCTCTTCACCGACTACGGTCTGGACCGCGTGCATCGCCAATTGCAAGACGCGGCGTGGATCGCCGCTCAACTCACGCATCCCGACACGCGCTTCCTGCCAGTGTGGCAATTGCAGCTACTTGTTGCACCTGAAGACCCGCCGCGCCCGGTGTGGCTCACCTCTGAGGTGGCGGCAGCCTTTCTTCCACAAGCCACATCGCTGACGGTGCTGGGCGTCGCCGAAGGGCATACTTACGCTACCTTCGATCTGCCGGCGATGGCAGAGCCACCCGCCGCATTGACTGCACTCGGCGAATTTCAGGACTTGCGCCGGGTCAGCCCGTTGTTGTGCCGGTTCGATGGTGGGATCCTCGCCTACGCCAGGGCGATGGCCTTCTGGCACGCGCAGCACCGTTTCTGCGGCGTGTGCGGCAGTCCCACGGAAAGCCGCGAGGGTGGGCATATGCGCACGTGCACGAGTCCACAGTGTAGGCAATCCCACTTTCCCCGGACCGATCCCGCTATCATCGTCTGCACCACCTGCGGCGATAAAATCCTGCTTGGACGACAGCCGACCTGGATCAAAGGGCGCTATTCCACCATCGCGGGATTCGTCTCGCCGGGCGAGAGTCTGGAAGACGCCGTCGCGCGCGAAGTCCAGGAGGAAACCGGCGCACGCGTGGCCGCCGTCCACTACCACTCTTCGCAGCCCTGGCCTTTCCCCAGCTCGTTGATGCTCGGTTTCACCGCCGAAGCCGTCGATGACACACTCTGCGCCGGGCCGGAGTGCAACGATGGCGAACTGGAAGACTACCGCTGGTTCACCCGCGCCGAAATCCGCCAGGGCCTCGAAGCCGGGACATTCGGCTTGCCCTCGCGCATCTCGATCTCGTTCCGCCTCATCGAAGACTGGTTCGATGCCGGCGACCAGGGCCACCTCGTCCCCCTCAAGCTGCGCTACAATCCCGATTAGCGCAGCGAGCCTCAACGGATTCAGCGGATCCAAACGGATCAAAGATTTGCCATTCGCCACTTTCAAGGAGCCTGAAATGAAACAAACCCCATCCCGTTCCTTTCGCCTGAGCATGTTCGCCGCGCTCTACGTGGTTCAAGGTGTCGGCCTGGCCTACTTCAGCAACTTCCAGAAGCCCTATCTCGACAGCCTGGGGATCAGCCCGGACGCCATCGGCGCGCTCACCTTCGTCCTGCAAATCCCTTTCATCCTCAAAATCTTCATCGGGATGCTCAGCGATAAGGTCAATCTGTTAAGAATGGGACATCGCAAACCCTACATGCTCCTGGGGCTGATCCTGGCAGCCATCGCGTTCGGCGGAGCGACGTTCGCGCTGCCCGACGCCAACTTTCCGCTCTTCGCCGTGCTCATCACGCTCGGCTCGTTCAGTGTGACGCTGTTCGATTCCACCACCGACGGCCTGGCCATCGACAGCACCCCGCGCGACGAGCAAGGACTGGTGCAGGGCGTGATGGTCGGCGGGCGCGCGGCGGCCTTCATCGCGCTGTCGTTAATTTTTGGGACGGTGGTCCAGCGCACCGGCTACCACGTCGTCTTCCCGATCATCGGGCTGAGTATGTTGGTCCCGTTGATCTGGGTCGTGCGTGTGCGAGAGCCGGCCCGCAACGCAACCACGCACTTCCAATGGAGCGCGTTCGGCGTTCTCAAGCAACCGCGCTTTCTGCTCTTCGCGTTGTACGCTGTCATCTATTCGATCGGCTCGTTCGGTACGGATGGACTGATCACGTACTTCATGCGCCAGAACTTCAACGCGACGGAGAGCGTCATCGGGCAGTACGGCGCGCTGCGGGGGATTGGGGCCGTCGTCGGGGCGCTGGCGGGCGGCGCGCTCATCGACCGCATCGGGCGCAAACACAGCGCCTACGCGGGCGTCGTGCTCATCTCCGTGATGGCGGCTCTCATCGGCGCAGCGACGGGAGCGCGGGGCGTGTTGTGGATGGGGCTGGTGTGGGGCATCGTTTGGGCGTTCCAGGAGACGCTGTTCTTCGCGCTGACGATGGACATCGCCGACGCGCGCATCGCCGCCTCGGTCTTCGCCATTATGATGGGCATTTCCAACCTGGGGTCGGCGGTCGCCGACGGCCTTGCCACCGCACTCAGCGACGACCTGGGCTTCACGGCAGTCTTCTGGCTGCTGGCGCTGATCAACCTGATCACACTGCCAGTGCTGTGGTGGCTGTTCAAGAAAGCGCCGGAGATTGCAGATCGAGCAAAAAGACCCTGAAGCGGGCGACGCCTTAATGGACAAGCGGTAAATCGGCGGTATAGTCGTGCTTATGAACAAACCTAAGACTATCGTAAAGAGATTGCTGTTGTGGATGATCGCCGTCATTTTATTAACAGGCTGCTCCGGCGTTGACCTGCCGGTGGACATCCCTCTACTGGCGACGAAAACGCCCACGCCGACAATCACCCCGTCCCCCACCCTCACCCCAACACCAACGCTGACGCCCACACCGACCGCCACCCCAACCCCAACGCCGACGCCCACCCCGACGCCGATGCCGCGCGAAGTCCTGACAGACGCCGAACACGCCTACCGTATCGGTGATTGGGATGCAGCGGAAACGCTGTACGGGCAATTGCTGCCGCTCTCCTCGATCACGCAGGAGGAGGCCCAAGCCGCCATGCTCGGCCTGGGACAGACGCGCCTGGCGCGCGGCGACTACGCCGGAGCGATCGAACTGCTGGAAACTCTCGTCACCGACGCGCCGCAGCTCGCTGAAGCCCACCTCTACCTGGCCGACGCGTTGAAGGCATCCGGCGACCCGCTCGCCGCCGCCGACCACTACGACGTCGTCGCGCAGGCCTATCCCTTGCTTACCCATCCCGCCCGCGAGTGGCAAGGTGACGCGCTCTACGCCGCCGGGAAGTACGAAGAAGCGCGCGACGCCTACACCCTGGCGCTCGCCGTCGCCGACACCAATAGCAAGAAGGCGTTCCTCGGTGAGAAGCTCGGCCTTACCTATGCGGCGCTCAACGATTACGCCGCCGCGATGAACGCCTACGACGGCATTCTCAACGTCGCGCAAATCGCCAGCTACCGCGCGCGCATCATGGCCCAGGCTGCCGACACCGCGCTGATATTCGGCGACACTGCCGAAGCGTATCGCCGTATGCAAGTCCTGATTGCCACCTATCCCTCGCAAGCCGCCGCACATCCGGCGCTGGTCAAGCTGGTGAACGCAGGGCAGCCGGTGGACGAAACACTGCGCGGTATGGTCAACTATCATGCCATGTCCTACGACCCGGCGATCGCGGCCTTCACCCGTGTTATCAATGCCAGCGCCGCTCACGGCGGGGAACCGCGCTATTACATCGGGCTGTCACATCTGGGCGCGGGAAACCACGCGCAGGCGTTATCGGCGTTCGAGACGCTGCTCAAAAACTACGCCGGGGACGCCTACTGGGGCAGTGGATGGATCGGTAAAGCGCAGGCGCTCGCAGCGCTGGGCCGCATCGACGAAGCGGTCACCGCCTACCGGACGCTGCCAGCCGAATTGCCCGACCACCCACGCGCGGCGGAGGCGTTACGCAGCGCCGCCGATCTGCTCGAACGCGCCGGGCGCTTCAGCGAGGCCGCCGATCTCTACCTGGAAATGGCAGAAACCTATACCAACGACGAGAACGCGCCGGCGGCACGCTTCCGCGCCGCGCTGCTACACTACCGCGACGGAGACGCCGTCACGGCGGAGGAGACGTGGTACGATCTCGTCAAATGGTATCCGTACAGCAAACAGGCGCAGGGCGCGCACTTCTGGCTGGGCAAGACGCATCTGCAAGCGGGCAACGTCGTCAGCGCCACAGAGGCGTTCAGCGAAGCCGTAGCGATTGGCCCGTGGGACTTCTACGGCCTGCGGGCCGCCGATCTGCTCAAGGGGCGAGAACCGTTCATCGTTACGGACAAACCTATAGCATCGTGCGACACCCCTGAAGACCAAGCCGCCGCCGAAGCGTGGCTGGCCGGGTGGTTGGGGCTGGAATCAAGCGAAGGCATCGCGACACTGCCGCCGGAGTTATTGGACAACGTCTATCTGCGGCAGGGGACGTTGCTTCTGCGCCTGGGTCACTTCGACGAGGGCCGCACCGACCTGGAAGCCCTGCGCGAAGCCACCGTTGACGACGCGCTCACGCAATACCGGCTGGCGCTCTATTTCCGCGACATCGGCCTGTACCGTTCGTCGATCATCGCCGCGTCCACCGTATGGCGGCTCTCCGGCGCACCGCCGATTCAGGAAGCGCCGCGCTTCCTCGGCTGCCTGATCTATCCCTCCTACTACAGCGATCTGGTAGTAGCGGAAGCCGCAGAGCGAAACCTCAGCCCGCTCTTCGTCTACGCACTGCTGCGGCAGGAGAGTCTCTTCGAAGGGTATGCCACATCCTATGCCGCCGCACACGGCCTGATGCAGGTGATCCCGTCGACGGGACAGGAGATCTACAACGCGCTCGGCTGGCCGCCCGGCTACGAGACGCCCGATCTCTACCGGCCAATGGTCAGCGTGCACTATGGCGTGTGGTATTTAGCTCGCCAGCGGGACTACATCGACGGCAATCTCTTCGCGGGGATGGCGGCCTACAACGGCGGGCCGGGCAACTCGATGCGCTGGTGGACCGCCGCCGACGCCGATCAAGACCTCTTTGTGGAACTCATCGGCTTCGCCGAGACGCGCACCTACGTCGAGCGCATCCGCGAGCACTACGCGCGCTATGCGTGGCTGTATCGGGGGGAAATGCCGTAAGGCGAGATCCCCTCGCCCTACATCCAATCTGGCCGCCCGGCCTCAGCTTCGTCGGCTTTAGCGCGCGCGTAAGTCTGCGCCATTTCACGCAGCTTGGCGCTGTATTCAGGCAACAAGTCGCCCTCCTGGAAACGCCATGCCCAGTTGCCGCCGAATTTGCCAGGGGAGTTCATCCGCCCCTCGTTGCCCAGGCCGAGTACGTCCTGCAAGGGGATGACCGCCATATCGGAGACCGAGCGATAGGCCATACGAATCAGCGCCCAGTGCAACGGCTCGGCAAGCGGACCGAGATAGCGATGTAGATTCTCCAACTCTTCCGCCTCACGACTGGCGTACCAACCCACCGTTGTTTCGTTATCGTGCGTGCCGGTGTAGATCACCGAATTATACCGCAGGTTGTGGGGCAAATAGGGATTCTCGGCGGTGCTGGCAAAGGCGAATTGCAGAATGTTCATCCCGGGGAACTCGAATTGGTCGCGCAGTGCTTCGACGTCCGGGGTGATGCGACCCAAATCTTCAGCGATGATGGGCAACTCGCCCAAGGCGTCGCGCAGCGCCTCGAACAGCGTCGCACCCGGCCCTTCCACCCACTCGCCATTGATGGCGGTCGGTTCGCCCGCGGGGACGGCCCAATACGCGGCAAACCCACGGAAGTGGTCCAGCCGCAAAATGTCCACCGTGCGGAAGGTTTGACGGATGCGGGCGATCCACCAGGCGTAGTCCTGATCCTGCATCACGTCCCAACGGTAGAGCGGATTCCCCCACAGTTGCCCCGTCGCGCTAAAATAGTCCGGCGGGACGCCCGCCACCACGGTTGGCAGCAGGTCTTCGTCTAGGAAGAAAAGGTCCGGATGCGCCCACACGTCCACGGAGTCGTAGGCCACGAAAATCGGGATATCCCCGACGATCTTGATGCCCTTGTCGTTAGCGTATTTCTTCACGCCCTCCCACTGGCGGAAGAACTGGTATTGGAAATAGCGCTGCGCGAAGATCGCCTCGTCCAGACGCTCGCGCCACGCCGCCAGCGCCTCCGGTTCGCGGAAGGCCAGCTCCGGCTCCCACGTGTTCCACACCGCGCCGCCATGCGCATCTTTCAGCGCGATAAAGAGTGCGTAATCCTCCAACCAATCAGCATTGTCGGCGCAGAATTTATCGAACGCCTCACGCCGTTCGCTCTGCGCTTTTTCCCGGAACGTCCGCGCCGCGCGCTGCAAAATCGCCGTTTTGAAGGAGATCACCGGTCCAAAATCGACCTGATGTGTGGGGAAACGACTGGCCGGTTCCAAGTCCGCGGGGTTGATGTCACCCTCGGATACCAGCCATGCCAGATCGATGAGCAGCGGATTGCCCGCGAAAGCCGAGAAGCACGCATACGGAGAGTCACCGTAACCCGTGGGACCAAGCGGCAAAATCTGCCACAACGCCTGCCCGCTTTCGACCAAGAAATCGACAAACCGGTAGGCCTGTTTCCCCAACTCACCGATGCCGTACCCGCCGGGCAGTGATGTGGGATGCAACAAAATACCTGCAGCACGTGGAAAGCGCATGTTGTCACCTCTTGTTGTGATCTACCGTGCAGTATACTTAAAAGCAAAAGAAGCGCAAGATGCGTATCTATTCGGGGATGAGGCGCAGCGCGGCACCAATGTCCTCGTGGAACCAATACCCCTGCGGCGCTTCGGTGTTGTGGAAGCCCTTGCCGGGTAGGACGACGGTCAACCGGTCGTCATCCTCGAAGCGGAACCAGAAGCGATACTCGTATATGTCCTGCGTGACCAAGTCAGGTGTGGGACTGAAGAGGACGCCTACGTTCAGCGTCTCGGTGTCCGAGATCGGGCCTATGGATGAGATCTGCCGCACGAACGAGCCATCAAACTGCACACCGTCGCGCGTGATGCGCCACGCAAGGGTGTACATATCCCCCTGCGAAGAAGCATCGTCCAACAAATAAGTCTCGCCCGCGCCATTGTTCCAGACGTAGGCAACGACATACAGGCGCTCCGTGGGATTGGTCACGTGGAACTGCCGGACGAAGGTCGCGCCGCGGAAATAGGCGTAGGCGTCCAGACAATCGTCGTAAGCGCCGGTGTTGATCTCCCAGATAGCGCGCAGCCGCTCGCTGTCGAGCAGATCGCCGCGAATGACCAGCGCCAGCTTATCGTAATACGTCGCCAGGCGCGGATCGACGATGCGGTTCTCGCCCGTTTCGAGCGTTTCGCGGTAGCCGTCCGGCATCAGTCGTCCAAAGTGGCCGATGCGCCAATCGGGATCGGCCGGCGGCAAGCGCGCCAACAGGGGGTTGCCCAGTCCAAGCAGATCGACGACGTAAGCGTCCGGACCAACAAAGTAACCGTAGAACCCCACCGAGCCTTTTTCCACCACCGCCGGAGCAGCCTGGCGCGCCGCGCGTCCTTCCAGCGCCCAGTCGTGATCGGGCAGATCGGGCTGTTGAAGAGCGCGCAACAGGCCGGTGTTGCGATAGTAGTTGGCGCGCTCGTCCGTGATGGTGCGCCCGTGCAGCCAACCCGATTCAGTGCCGGTGCGCGCGCCGATTTCGCCGCTCGCGCGCACTGGCGAGAACGGCGCACTCAAACCTATGAACACAACAACCGCCAGTACAATCGCCTGCAGCGTTCGCTTTTCGGCCAGTTGGGGGCTACTGACCATGAGCATCACGGC
>DAIUDK010000177.1:0-8944 GCA_036845725.1 Chloroflexota bacterium | reverse complement strand
CACTCATGAACCGCATCTTGCTATTCCAGAAAATGTCGCCTGTTAATGCACTAGGCTATCTCATCGAGAAGTACCTCGATCCCAGCATCAACCTCAGCCCGGAGCCGGTGCGCAACAACGACGGCAGTGTAAAACTGCCCGGCCTCGATAACCACGCGATGGGCACGATCTTCGAGGAACTGATCCGCCGCTTCAACGAGGAAAACAACGAGGAGGCCGGGGAACACTTCACGCCGCGTGACGTGGTGCGGCTGATGGCGCAACTCGTCTTCTTGCCCATTGCTAATCAGATTGAGTCCGGCACGTATCTGCTCTACGATGACACGTGCGGCACTGGCGGGATGTTGACTATCGGGGAGGAAACGCTGGCAGAACTGGCCGCGCAACACGGCAAGGAGGTGTCTATCCACCTCTACGGGCAGGAAATCAACCCGGAGACCTACGCGATCACCAAGGCCGACCTGCTGCTCAAGGGCAAGGGGCAGGAGGCCGAGACGATGGCGTTTGGCTCCACGCTCTCCGCCGATGCGTTCCCCGCTCTCGACTTTGACTTTATGTTCTCCAATCCGCCCTACGGTAAAAGCTGGAAAACCGACCTCGACCGGATGGGGGGCAAGGGCGAGATGCGCGACCCGCGTTACGTCATTGCGCACGCCGGAGACCCGGAATACAGCCTCATCACTCGTTCGTCCGATGGGCAGTTGATGTTCCTGGTGAACAAGCTCAGCAAGATGAAGCACGACACGCCCCTGGGCAGCCGTATCGCCGAAGTCCACAACGGCTCGTCGCTGTTCACCGGCGACGCGGGACAGGGCGAGAGCAACATCCGCCGCTGGATCATCGAGAACGACTGGTTGGAAGCGATCATCGCACTGCCGCTGAATATGTTCTACAACACCGGCATTGCCACCTACATCTGGGTGCTGACCAACCGCAAGCCCGCACATCGCCAGGGCAAGGTACAACTCATCGACGCGACCGCGTGGTCTGTGCCACTGCGCAAGAACCTGGGGCAGAAGAACTGCGAACTCTCCGCAGCCGACATCCAACGCATCGTGGACACCTTCCTCGCCTTCGAGGAGACGGAGCAGTCCAAGATTTTCGATAACGCGGCCTTTGGCTACTGGAAAGTCACCGTCGAGCGTCCCTTGCGCCTGCGGGTGGACCTTTCCGACGCCGCCCGCGCGCGGTTGCGTCGCGCCTGCGCCGCTGCCGGGGAGGACGCGCTGGCTGCGGCAACCGACTGGATCGCCGCCGATCTTGGCCCCGGCCCACATCTTGGCTACAACGCCGTGGTGACCGCGCTCGAAAAAGCCGCCGGCTTCTCCCTCACCAAAAAGCGCCAGACCCTACTCCGCGATGCGCTCACCGAAAAAGACGAAGCCGCCGCGCCCGTTATCAGCGCCACCTACAAACCCGGCAAAGCCACCCCCGATCCCCTCCACGGCAAATTCGAGATGGGAACGCCAACCCCGCCCGAAAGCGAACCCCGTCTACCGTCTACCGTCTGCCGTCTACCCATCGTAGAATACGAACCCGACCCCGACCTGCGCGACACCGAGCAAATCCCGCTGCTGGAAGACGGCGGCATCGAGGGGTTCTTCCGGCGCGAGGTGTTGCCCTACGTCCCCGATGCCTGGATCGACGAGAGCAAGACCCGCATCGGCTACGAAATCTCGTTCAACCGCTACTTCTACAAGCCGGAGCCGCTGCGCACGCTGGCAGAAATCCGCGCCGACATTGAGTCGTTGGAGCAGGAGACAGACGGGTTATTGGAGCAGATTAGGGGGTAAGGGGTAGAAAGTAAGAAGCATAAAGTGGATGCTATAGTATCATCAACCTTTAATATGGCGTGTGCTGGTGTCCATATTATCACCGGCCATGAATATGGAACATATCTGCACCCATATTCATGTCTGCCTTGAATATAACGCGGAATGTAGCCCTTATTCATGTCGATCTTGAATACAATGATTTGTTCTTGCACATAAGGTTTGACTCTCTATGGTGAAAGATACTTTGTCTACACAAACTCGCGCCGGGCGCTATCTGCAACAATCAGGCGGCTACCGCGCGTTTATCCCTGCGCCGCTGCCGCCACAACCCCCGGTGCAACTGACGGGCAAGCTGCAAAAGCTGCTTTCTGAAGCAGATCGTGCGCTGGGTCGCCTCGACGGTTCCATCCAAACCCTCCCCAATCCCGACCTGTTCGTCTTTATGTACGTGCGCAAGGAAGCCGTGCTCTCCAGCCAGATCGAGGGGACGCAAAGCTCGCTGCAAGACTTGCTGGCGGCGGAGGCGCGGATTCTTTCCCCGGACCAGCCACGGGATGTGAACGAGGTCATCAACTACGTCCGGGCGGTGAATTACGGACTGGAGCGCCTGGCGGAACTGCCAGTTTCCATCCGCCTCATTCGCGAGATTCACGCCATCCTGTTGGAAGGCGTGCGTGGCTCGAATTTGACGCCGGGTGAACTGCGCCGCAGTCAAAACTGGATTGGGCCTCACGGCTGCACTTTAGCCGAAGCGACGTTCGTGCCGCCCCCGCCTTACGAAATTCTCAATACGCTGGGCGACTTGGAGAAATTTCTGCACCAGGAAGACGATCTGCCTTTGCTCATCAAAATTGGGTTGACTCACGCCCAGTTCGAGACCATCCATCCTTTCCTTGACGGCAACGGGCGTGTGGGCCGCTTGTTGATCACTTTCTTGCTGTGTGAACGCGGGGTATTGCTGAAGCCGGTGTTGTACCTTTCGTACTACTTCAAGCGGCAGCGCGCGGCGTATTATGAACACTTGCAGGCCGTGCGCGAAACCGGCGATTGGGAAAGCTGGCTGGCGTTCTTTTTGCAGGGCGTGACCGAAGTCAGTGCGCAGGCCACCCAGACCGCCCGCAACATCCTGACGCTCCGTGAACGCCACCGCGCGTTGATTACTGAGCAGTTTGGTCAAGCGGCCGGGAACGGGCATCGGCTTCTTGAGTCGTTGTATGAGCGCCCCATCGTGTCGGTGAATGAGGTACAGCATTTCATCGGGACATCATACCAGGCGGCCAATACCCTCGTAAGCAAGATGGAAACACACGGCATCCTGCGCGAATTCACCGGCCAGAGCCGCAACCGCCGCTTCCGCTATGAGGACTACATCGCGCTGTTTACCGACCCCGCACCGGAGGCTGCGCAATGAGCGATGTGCTCAAACCTTACCCCGCCTACAAAGACTCCAGCGTGCCGTGGATCGGTGATGTGCCCGCGCATTGGGAAGTCCTTCCTCACCGAGCGTTATTCCAGGAAGTGAACGACCGAAATCATCCCGACGAACCCTTGTTGTCCGTGACCATCGCGCGCGGCGTCATTCCTCAAAAAGCGCTGTTGACGGATAGCTCCAAAAAGGACTCTTCGAATCTGGACAAATCCAACTACAAGCGGGTACAACCTGGCGATATTGCTTACAACAAGATGCGAGCCTGGCAAGGTGCGATTGGCGTTTCTCAATATAAGGGGATCGTCAGCCCGGCTTACGTTATTATTCGTCCCAGGCAGCAACAGGCTCCAGAGTATTACCATTATTTGCTGAGAACGCCCGGCTTCATTAAAGAGGCTGAACGCTGGTCGTATGGAATAACCTCAGATATGTGGAGTCTACGCGCAGAAGACTTCAAGCGAATCTACGGTGTTTTACCTCCACCCGCCGAACAACGCGCCATCGCCGCCTTCCTCGACCACCACGACCGCCTGACGCGGCGCTACATCCACGCGCAACAGCGACTCATCAAGCTGCTCACGGAGCAGAAGCAGGCGCTCATTCAGCAAACCGTGACGCGCGGCCTCGATCCCGACGCGCCACTCAAGGATTCGGGGATCGCGTGGTTGGGGAAGATTCCGGCACATTGGGATGTTGTGGCAGTGCGTTTACGGTATTCCGTAGAACTAGGAAAAATGTTGGATACCAAGCGGATTACAGGTGAGTATCTTGTACCATATCTCCGCAATGTTGACGTGCAATGGGATCGTGTAAATACTCACGATTTACCCGAAATGGACATTACGCTGGACGAGTATCCACGATATACCCTACTGCCAGGTGATATGCTTGTGTGTGAAGGCGGGGAAGTGGGACGAAGTGCTTTTTGGAATGGTGAGATTGCACTATGTGGTTATCAAAAGGCTCTTCACCGTCTGAGACCTTATAATCCAGCCAAAGATGTACCTCGCTTTTTATACTATGTTATGTATGCTGTTGCTAAAAGAGGCATCTTCTTGGCTGGTGGAAGTGAAAACACAATAGCTCATTTAACCGGGGAAAAACTCCGGCGGTATCGTTTTGCATTTCCACCATTTGATGAGCAGAACGCAATAGTTTCCCGGTTGGACGTAACGGTAGAGAAAATAGACAATGCCATCGCCCGCGCCCAACGCCAAATCGATCTCATCCGCGAATACCGCACACACCTGATCGCCGACGTGGTCACGGGGAAGGTGGATGTGCGGGGCGTGGTCTTGCCCACGGACGAGGAAACGGAGGCTTTCGATGAGGTAAACGAGGGCTTTGAGGACGAGGTCGCAGACGCGGACGACCTGGATACCGAGGAGGATGTTGATGCCGACAACGGATACCAGTGAAAAAGGACTCGAAAGTTTGATTGTCGCCGCGCTCACGGGCAAGCCGGTAAGCGCAACCCTGACGGCGGCCCACGATGAACGTGCGGCTTACGGCGGCGCGGGCTACGTCCAGGGCGATCCGCACGATTACGACCGCGACTACGCCGTGGACCTCGCCAAGCTGCGCGCCTTCCTCGAAGCCACCCAGCCGGAGATCGCCGCGCGCCTCGACCTGGCGACGGAAAGTCCCAGGCGGCAGAAGTTCCTCGCCCGGCTGCAAGGCGAAATCGCCAAACTCGGCGTCATCGACGTGCTGCGCCACGGGGTCAAGCACGGGCCGGACGCCATCGCCTGCTTCTACGGCGCGCCCACGCCCGGCAACCGCAAGGCCGAGGCGCTGTTCGCCGCCAACATTTTCAGCGTCACCCGCCAACTGCGCTACAGCAAGGATCAGACCCAACTGTCGCTCGACCTGTGCTTGTTCATCAACGGCCTGCCCTTCGCCACCTTCGAGCTAAAGAACAACCTCACCAAGCAGACCGTCGAGGACGCCGTCGAGCAGTACAAGCGCGACCGCGATCCCCGCGAGTTGCTGTTCCAGTTCGGGCGCTGCGTCGTTCACTTTGCCGTGGATGACCAGGAAGTGCGGATGTGCACCCATCTCCAGGGCAAAGCCTCGTGGTTCCTGCCCTTCAACAAAGGCTGGAACGACGGCGCGGGCAACCCGCCCAATCCGCACGGCCTCAAGACCGCCTATCTCTGGGAAGACGTTCTCGCCCGCGAGAGCCTCACCGACATCCTCGAACACTACGCCCAAATCGTTGAGTCGAAGGACGAGAAAACCGGCAAGAAGAAACGCGACCAGATTTTCCCCCGCTACCACCAACTCGACGTCGTGCGCCAACTCCTCGCCGCCGCCCAACAGGACGGCGTGGGCCGCCGCTATCTCATCCAACACTCGGCGGGCAGCGGCAAAAGCAACTCCATCGCCTGGCTTGCCTACCAACTCACCAGCTTGCCGTCTCCCCTTACTTCCTACTCCTTACTTCCTACTCCCTCCGCCTTCGACTCCATCATCGTCGTTACCGACCGGCGCGTGCTGGATAAGCAAATCCGCGACACCATCAAACAGTTCGCCCAGGTCTCGTCCGTCGTCGGGCACGCCGAACACTCCGGCGACCTGCGCGAATTTATCACGGCGGGCAAGAAAATCATCATCACCACAGTACAAAAATTCCCCTTCATCCTGGACGAAATTGGCGACGAGCACCGCCACCGCCGCTTTGCCATCATCATTGACGAAGCCCATTCCAGCCAGGGCGGGCGCACGGCGGCCAAGATGCACATGGCCTTGTCCGCGCAAGGCGAACCGGAGGAAGAAGCCACCACCGAGGACATCATCAACCACATTATGGAAGCGCGCAAGATGCTGCCCAACGCCAGCTACTTCGCCTTCACCGCCACGCCCAAGAACAAGACGCTGGAAATCTTCGGAGACCCTCTCCCCGGCCCTCCCCCATTGGGGGAGGGAGTGGGTGGGGGAGAAATCAGGCACCGGCCTTTCCACTGCTATACGATGAAGCAAGCCATTCAGGAAGGTTTCATCCTCGATGTGGTGGCGCACTACACGCCGGTGGCGAGTTACTACCGCCTGATGAAGACCGTGGAAGGTGATCCCGAATTCGACAGCAAGCGGGCGCAGAAGAAGCTGCGGCGCTACGTGGAATCCCACGACTACGCGCTCCACCAGAAGGCCGAGATTATGGTCGAGCACTTCCACACGGACGTGCTGGCGCGCAACAAGATCGGCGGGCAGGCGCGGGCGATGGTCGTCACGCCCAGCATCCAGCGCGCCATCCAGACCTACTTCGCCATCAAAGACGCCCTGGCAGCGCGCCGGAGTCCCTACCAGGCCATCGTCGCCTTCTCCGGCGAACCGGACTACGCGGGCAAACCCGTCACCGAGGCCACACTCAACGGCTTTCCGAGCAGTCAGATTCCCGAAAAGTTCAAAGAAGACCCCTACCGCTTCCTCGTCGTCGCTGAGAAATTCCAGACCGGCTACGACGAGCCGTTGCTGCACACGATGTACGTGGACAAAGTCCTCGCCGGCATCCAGGCCGTGCAGACCCTCTCGCGCCTCAACCGCGCCCACCCACAGAAGCACGACACCTTCGTGCTGGACTTCGTCAACGACGCCGACACCATCCAGCGCGCTTTTGAGCCGTACTACCGCACCACCATCCTCAGCGCCGAGACCGACCCGGACAAGCTCCACGACCTCAAGACCAACCTCGACGGAGCGCAGATGTACACAGAGGAACAGATCGAGCGGTTGGCCGCGCTCTACCTCGGCGGGGCGAGCCGCGAGCAGCTTGATCCCATTCTGGATGTCTGCGTCGCCGTCTACAAGACAGACCTCGACGAGGATGGGCAGGTGGCTTTCAAGGGCAGCGCCAAAGCCTTTGTGCGCACCTACAACTTCCTCGCCTCCATCCTCCCCTACAACAACGCCGATTGGGAAAAACTCTCCATCTTCCTCAATTTCCTCATTCCCAAACTGCCCGCGCCCCAGGAAACCGACCTCGCCAAAGGCATCCTCGAAGCGGTGGATATGGACAGCTACCGCGCCGAAGTGCAGGCGTCACTCGCCATTGCCCTGGAAGACAAAGATGGCGAAATCGAGCCGGTGCCGGTGGGTGAAGGCGGGTGGAAGCCCGAGCCGGAAATGGAGTTGCTGAGCGCCATTATCAAGACCTTCAACGACATCTACGGCAACGTGGACTGGATGGATCGCGACCGGGTTGCGCAGATCATCACCCAGGAAATCCCTGCACAGGTCGCTGCCGACACCGCTTACCAGAACGCCATGCGCTTCTCCGATCTACAGAACGCCCGCGTCGAATTCGAAAAGGCGTTAGGGCGCGTTATGGTGGGGCTGCTGGCAGATCAGACCGAGCTGTTCAAGCAGTACAGCGACAACGACAGCTTCAAACGATGGTTGTCAGACGCCGTGTTTGGGTTGACGTATCAGCCGCCAGGACAGATGGGGCAGGGCAATGCGCTCTAAATCGCTCTACGTTTACGAACTCAACTGGATGACCGAGAAATCCACCCCGCGGGAAAAGGTCTTACAGTTAATGGACGATGCGCTATCCGACAGAATGAGAGCGCAAGTTGACGTAACAGTCCTCAAAGAGAAACTTATGCGGCTTGCGTTGCGCGAGGATTCGCTCATCTCCGGGCGCGCGATCCAAGGGCTTGTTCAGCTAGAGGACTGGAAGGCGTTGAGCCAGTTAGCATGCATCTTGATCGAACCTCGAAACCAACTCGAACGATACTGGGATTGGGAAGCGAGGCCTTTGTTGGATGCTTATAACCGCGACCCGATAACCGCGCTCATGTGGCTAGAACTTGATCTGTCAGAGAGTTTGGAATCCGTCAATACGGATGAACTTTGGCCTGCTATACGCGGATACTTCCGGTGCAAAGACGTGGAAATCCGCCGTCGCGCCATTGAGATTGCCGGGAAGCTACATATCGCAGCGGCGATGAACAGTCTGAAGACGATCATTGCTGACCCCGAGCAGACAGAATTCCACGAGACCGCTATTGAAGCCTTGGGGCATATCGGTGACGAACGTGCAGTGCGTTATCTCATCACCCTGTTGGAGAACGTCGAGCAACGGCGAGATGCTATCTGGGCTTTGCAGCTCACCAAATCCCCCAAGGCCGTGCCCGCACTCAAGAAACTGCTCGCCACATCACCCCCACCTGCTGTTTTTTCCAGCGTCATAGAGGCGTTGGGCGAAATCGGCGGTGATGTCGCTGCTCGTATATTATTGCAGTACCTCGATGGCCCATACAAAGCGACCGTTATTGAGGCGTTAGGCGAGGCTGGTTCTGAGATCGCCGTTCCGCGCCTCGACAAATTGCTGCGCAGCCGCAATGCTACAGATACAGAATGCGAACTTGCTGCCGAAGCCCTTTCCGCCATTGACACTCCCGCCGCCCGCAAAGCTCTCGCCGACGCCCTTGCCCACGGCAGCCATAAAGCCGCCAGCAGCGCTGGAACGGCATTGCGCAATCGGCAGGGTAGCGAATTATGGTGATTATAATGCCTTCCTCCGCGTGCCTGTCCTACTGCCAAGTCGCCCAACTTGGCTTCTGGCTTAAGCCCACCACCATATCAGAGATAAGCTCGGTCCTTTGTAGGCACCGGGCTTTTGCTGACTGTGATGTTTCCCGTGTTTCCCCAGAATCGCATCCCGGCGTTTCCCCAAGTGTTTCCCGATTTGCATTTTGAACTCCTTTTCCGTTTTGTTCGCGATTTTTCGACTCGA
>DAIUDK010000176.1:6434-9020 GCA_036845725.1 Chloroflexota bacterium | reverse complement strand
GCCGGGATACCGATGAAATTGGACAGCCCTGTGCTGATCAGCGGCGCGCTCATCGCCAACGCGTTCTGCGCGCTTTGATCCACGGAGATGAAGGTGGCGCTGTGCTGCGGCGGCACGGTCTTCATCAGTTCGTCGAAGAAGACCAGGTTCATTCCTGCCTGGAAGATGCCTGAGATGCCCGCGTAGATGACCAGGATCCACGGCAGGCGGGTGATGGCAGTCAGCGCCGGATAGAGTGCCAGCGCCAGTGTCGTGCTCAGCAGGATGAAGCGCGAGCCGCGTTTGTGGTGCTGCTGTATCCAGATCGAATAACCGATCAGCAGAACAAAGCTTTGCATCGTGACGATGGCGCTGATCCAGGCGTCGCTCGCTTGCACCACGCGCACGTAGTACAGCGTGAACAGCGGCGCGACAAGGGTGGAGCCGAAGATGAAGATCAGGCGCTTGACGGATATCGCAAGAAAAGGCCGCTCGGAGAAGACCAGACGCACGTCGCGCTTGAGCTGTTGGAAGAACGGCGTCCTATCGCCCACCGCCTCGACGTTGAGCGGCGGGACCTCCATCCGGCTGGAAAAGCGGAAACTGACCAGTCCGCCCATCGAGAAGAGGATGAAGACGACGGCGTAGTTCAGCGGGAAGGCGATCCAGTCGAGAAGCTGGCCCGCGATCATCGTCATCACCGCCGTCGTCAACCCCAGGATGGACCAGCGGCGACTCATCAGCGTGTAGCGGCCTTCCGGTCCGGCGATGGCGTTCATCACCACCGTAAAGGCGACGCTGAGGATAGCCTGTGGCACGCTCGCCAGCGCCCAGACGATGAGCATGGCGGTGATGGTGGCTTTCTGCGGCAAAATCAACGCCATCACCCCGGTGAGGGTGTACGCCGAGAAGACGAGCAGGCGAATGCGACTGTACCACGGCACGATGTTCGCGCGGGTTTGCAGGAATCGCCCGATGATGAGTCCCAGAAACAGCCCGGTGAAGCCCGGCATGGCGCTCAACATACCCACCTGGAAATTCGTACCGCCAAGCCGGGTGAGGAACACTGCCAGGAATGGCGACGCGCCGCTGACCAATCCCACGCCCAGGGCGTCCATCTGCGTGGCAAAGAAATTCTTACGCTGGGTGGGCGTCAGCCCCGGCGGGATGGTGAAAACGTTGATCCGGCTGAGTAGGTGTGTGATTCTCATACGGCAATCTTACACGAATAACGGTTGTAGTCCAGCCGCGTCCGTGTCTTGCCCTGCTAACGACTCGCGCACGAGCTGTCGCACCTGCTCCACTTCCGCTTTCCCCTGGGGGACGATGGTATTGAGCAGCAGGCGCGGCGCGTGATTCGCCAGCCACTGCGCGACGAAAGGGTAGGGAGCCTCCAGCCGTTTGCAACCCCAGATGATCATATCCGCCGTGGCGCGCGCCTGGTTGAGCTTGCCGAAGTGCGTCACTGGCTGCTCGTTGAACGTACTGCGATTGACCACGCCCAGGTGCGCCCCACTTTCCAGTGCCTCGATCGCCATCACGGTCTCGCAGGCGTGGCGGTAATAGGCACTTGCGGGGACATCGCACTGACGCAGTTCGGTGTTGAAGACCGCGTCTGCGGTCTTTCGACTGAACAGCTTGTACCCAGATTGGAAATCCGGCGTTTCGTCGAGCAGCGTGGCGTATTCCAGACGCAGCGGGATGCCACTCACAGCGGCGTGATAGTGCAGCGCGTCGAGTAACACGCGGTTGGCGAGTGCTTCAAGCTCGCCGCGCAGAAACCCCATCGGACGGTGCAGCGAGATGCGGCGGCCCAGCACCATCACGCGGTCGCCGTCGTCGCCGGTCTGTGCACGAATGTGATCGGCGGCGCGCACAAAGTTGAGCAGCTCGTTGGCGAAGTGATCGCCGTCTTGATCCGCCACCGCGATGTACGCCAAATCCGCGTTGTGCAGCAGTGTCCGCGCGCCGTGGATCGCGCCCCATAGCTTGCCGCGATTGTCTTCCACAGTGCACAAGGACACGCCATATTCGGCGGACAGCCGCGACGCGACCTCGCCGCCGCAGTCTGCACCATCCACGCTCAAGCAGATAGCGGCAGGGTTAGCAACCTGCGCGCAGTACGCGGTGACGGTCTCTTCAAGCAATACCGCGTCGGTACTTCCTGCGCCGTGCGGCAAATAGACGGGGATGACGACGCCCGTGTTGTGTCGCAGCCGGGCGAGCGTCTGGTGAAAACTGTAAGGTTCAGGCATATTTGTAAATCCTTTGAACCACGGAGACACAGAGAGTACGGAGAGTCGATGAAAAAATCTCTGTGTCCTCTGTGTCTCTGTGGTGTTATGTCTACTTGTTCGGGTAAGCGATAAATCCCGTCTTCACGTTGCGTTGAAACCCTGCCTTTTCGTACAACTGGAATACCCCCTCGTCCTTGCGTCCGGTGAGCAACATCACTTTGTAGCAGCCGTGCTCCCAGGCGACGGCGAGCACGTGACGCAACAAAGCGGTGCCGATCCCCTGGCGGCGATAATCCGCATGTGTGACGACGTTCTCGATCAACCCGTAGGGCCGCGCGCCCCGCGTCAGGTTGGGGATGATTGCCAGGAT
>DAIUDK010000176.1:0-6334 GCA_036845725.1 Chloroflexota bacterium | reverse complement strand
GGCACGCCGACGGCGGTGAAGCCGGGATGTCCGGTCGCGGGGTAGGGGCCGCCGTGATTCATCGCCGGGCTGACGGCGACGCCGGTAGGCATCTTGTCGTTGAGCAGCCGCCCGACTTTGGCGCGCAGGATCGGCGCGACCTGATTGTAGAACGCGTCGTCGTCACTGCCGGTGTGGGAGTAGAGACAACCGGTGAGGTTGCCTTCCAACGATTCGGCGATTTTGCACATCTGCGTGATGTCTTTCGCAAAGACGACGAGCGACACGACGCCGAACGCCTCGATTTGCAGCGCGTGCGGGTTCATGAGGAAGTCGTCGCCGGAGACGCGCAGGAGCGTGTTCGCGTAGCGATAGCTCGGCCCCTCGACTTCGTACCCACCGGTGACGAGCTGCGCGCCGGCGGCCTGGAGCTTTTCCACCGCATCGGCAATCGTCCACACGCCGCTCTTGCCCAACAGCACGCCGGGCGGGTTTTGGAAGTGCTCATTCACCTTGTCGAAGAACGCCTCACTTTTGTCATTTTGCAGCAGGACGACGAAGCCCGGTTTGGTGCAGAACTGCCCCACACCCATTGAGCACGAGGTGTACAGCTCTCCGGCAACGGCGAACAGCCGCTCTTCCAACGCGCCCGGCAAGATGAAAATCGGATTAATGCTGGACATCTCCAGATAGATCGGCTTGCCGGCTTTGTCCGCCGCTTCCTTGAGGCGCACACCGGCGCTACGACTACCTGTGAACCCCGTCGCACCCACCAACGGGTGGCTCACCAGCCGGTAGCCCACGTCCGGCTTGACGCGATAGAGCAGTTGCACCAACGCCGGAGGCATACCGGTCGCCTGGATCGCCTCGAACGCGGCCTCGGTGAGCAGTTTCGTCGTGCCGGGATGCCCGGTATTGGCCTTGGCGATCACTGGATTGCCCGCCGCAATCGCCGCGACGAAATCTCCACCCGCCGCCGAGTTGAACGCAAACGGGAAGTTGTTCGGCCCGAAGACGACGACCGGCCCACCCAATGGCCCGTACATCGAGCGAATGCCGCGTTTGGTGTCAATCGTCGCCAGACACCAGGACCGTTCGCGGGCGACGGCGGCGGCCTGCCGCAGTTGGTCCGTCGTGCGCGGCAATTCCACATCGCGCAGGCGCGGCGATTTGGGCAGCGCGGTCTCGGCGTGAGCCAGGTCCACCAGCGCGCCGGTCCGCGCTTCGATGCTGTCCGCGCAGGCTTCGAGAAAGCACGCGATGGCCTCCGGCGACATTGTCCGCAATGCGACAGCCGCCTCATACCCGGCGTGAATCGCCGCCTCGACCTCCGCCGCGCTCGATACGGGATACGTTTCTGGCAGCGCCGTCTTCGTCGACGGGTTGATGGCCTCGAATTCGCCCACCGCATCCGACGCGCGCCATTTGCCGTCGATCAGGACTGGTTGTAAAGACATTGTTTCCTCCTTATATTCAAAGTGTATCACATGTCGTCTATATCATCATCGGGAGACCATCCTGGAGTCCAAACTGTGTCGTCCAGCTCCAGAAAATGTAAGACACGATTTGCGTCGCGCATTGCTTGATGGCGACCGAGCGTATACTCAGTGACAGGTAGTCGCCGCCCAGATTTCAAAACAAGACATAATTTAAAAAACTCCCAATGCCTTCTCTGCCTGTGCTGAGCCTCAATAGCGATGATGTCTGCAAGCGCCCACACAAGGGTCCGTTTGCCTAACTTTGAATCGAGTATTCCCGACCATTCGAGCGTGAGTGTGTTCTGTTGTTTATCGAGAGTGATATTTCTGGAACGACCAATCATCAATAGTTCGATTGGCGATAGTAACATAAGAATACCAGGAAAAAATACATAGATCGCTTCACTCTTCACTAGACATTCCCAAGATAGAGCTTCATGCATGTTGGGTCCACACGTTGTTGTAGCGTCGGCTATCCCAATCAAAAGCATAATAGCGCCTAAGAGCGGAAAAATGATGCTCTCATTCCTGATCCTGTTTTTCTTGAAGGTATATTTGAGGCTTAAAGTGGATGGGCAGGATTGAATGATTGTGAGGTTAGTCTGTTTATTTTCCATCTTCAATCATTCTACTGTACAACATTCTTCAACACCAGATGACCGACTGCGATTGTGACCATATCCCCGCGTTGCAGAGTGAAGTCGTTCGGCGGGACGAGGCAGGTGCCGGTCATCAGAAACGCGCCGTGCGGGAAGTTGAGTTCGCGGTACAGGTAGGCCGCCAGCTCCTCGAAGGCGCGCTTCATCTGCGATGTGTTGGCTTCGCCCGTGTAGATTGTCTCGCCGTTGCGGGCGATTCCAATGTGGATCGGGACGTCGCGCAATGTGTCGGGTTCGGTGATTTCGATACCCGGCCCAAGCGCGCATGAGCCGTTGTAGACTTTGGCCTGCGGCAGGTAGAGCGGATTCTCGCCCTCGATGCTGCGCGACGAGACGTCGTTCCCCGCGCAGTAGCCGACGATCTCGCCGTGACGGTTGATGACGAGCGTGAGTTCCGGCTCTGGCACGTCCCACGTGCTATCCGGGCGCACGCGGATCGCGCTGCCCGGCCCGACGACGCGCCAGCCGGCCGCCTTGAAGAACAGCTCGGGCCGCTCGGCGATGTAGACGCGCGTGTAGATGTCGCCGGTCTGCGACTCGGCTTCACGGGCGTCGCGGCTGCGCAAGTAGGTTACGCCGGCCGCCCAGACTTCCTGCGCCGGTTCGATGGGCGCGAGCAAGTCACCTGTCGCTTCGCCCTCCGTGGGCAGCGCTGCCAGAAATGGTGCGACCGCCTCGCGGGGCAGTTCCAGGAGCAGGCTCAGGTGAAAACTGGGGGGTAAATATGCGCCGTCCAGCGCCCAACGCGGGCCGTCATGGGTATCGTGTCGTGTCAGATTCATCGTTATCCCTCCAATCTATGTTATCGGGCCTATTATCCTTGCGCTTTGCGAAATCTGCAAATCGACAAAATCAAAACGCGCCACAGTTTGGTCGGTGGCGCGCTCGAAGAAATCAGTAGGCATATACCGGCATACATCAGATGGCGAACATACTGGCAGGGATCAAGGGTGATGGCTTGATGTCTTCGGCGTCAAATCGTTGACATGATATACAACTGGGAGTATGATGACTATAGGCTAGAGCAAGGAAGTCAGGAGTCGCTGCACCCGGTAGCGGCTCAAATGTAGTGTCTGAACACTGAAAGGAGCAACAGTAATGGAGCTGCAAGAGTGTATCAAATTCGCTAATACCTACCCGGTGTGTTTCATCGCTACCGTGGATGGCGACCAGCCGCGTGTGCGCACCGTTATGCATGTGTCTGCCGATGAAAGTGGTTTCTACTATGCCCTGCTTTCCATGAAGCATGTGTCGCGGCAACTCAAGGCTAACCCCAAAATGGAAGTGTGTTACTATAATAACCCGCCCGGCTTGGGAGAAGCCCGGCAGATGCGCGTCGCCGGCGTGGCCGAGTTACTCAACGACCCGGCGCTGATCAAGAAAGTAGCCCATGATAGAGCCTTCCTGGAGCCGATTCTTGGGCAGCCCCTGGAGCCTGTCAGCGAAATCTGGCGCATCAGCCATGGCGACGTGCACTTCTGGACGATGGCTGATGCTGGCAAGGAGCTGCAACTGGAACATCTCAAGTTTTAGTTTGCGTAAGCTTCTTCAAAATACTGCGCCTCTCGAGCGCCAGCAGTGTCTCTGCACACTCCCGTAGCCTGTTCGTATGCATGGGACGGTAGTGGCGCGCTTCAACTTTGCTTTTGATCGCATCGTCGTACACGGTGGTGAAGCCCGGTCTCTCAGTCGGTCTGCTGGCGAGATCTTGCCTGCCGATTATTACGGCAGTTTGTGCATAAATCGGGTACATAATCCCAGTTGACGTTGTAGCGGATGGTCGTTCCGCACCTGACGCAACGTTTCTCTTTCCATTCAGCCTTTTTCTTGTCGCGGCAGTTCTTGCACAAATCGGGAACGCGCTCCCAGTGCACGTTGTAACGGATGATTGCCCCGCAATTCGCACAGCGTCTCTCCTTCCATTCGGCTTTCTGCTTTTCAAAACAGCTTGTGCACAGATCGGGAACGTAGTCCCAGTTCACGTTATAGCGAATGATTGTTCCGCAGTTGGTGCAACGTTTCTCTTTCCATTCGGCCTGCTTCTTATCGAGACACTTCCGGCACAAATCTGGAATGTAGTTCCAGTCGGTGCGATACCTGATCGTCACGCCACATTGCGAGCAGCGGGTCTCTTTCCAGGTTATGTCTGTTTCTGTGAATGTCGATTTGGTCATACCCTTTCCTGCTGTCTTAACCTTGACACGATCGGCTCGACATCGTACACACACCCGCCCCACGTGCCGCCGCTGACCTGTTGCAGCGCGGCTCACAAGCGGGTGTTGTCGGGCCGGTTCATAGTTTTTTGCGCATATAGACACACTCGAATGTCTTACCGCCGATGTCGCCAACCGTGTGCTCGAATATTTCAAAGCCTGCCTTTTCGTAGGCTTTGATCGCTCGTTGGTTGAATATTGCCACACCCAGACGTACATAATCCCCTTGATAGTTGTACCGTCTGACGGCATAGTCGGCGCACGCTGTCACGAAAGCAGCGCCGTGTCCTTGTCCTAGCAGGTCGGGCCGTAGTCCAAAACCGATCCACAATTCGCACTGATTGATCAGCGTGGTGTCCCCGAAGTCATGGTACTCGGTATAATCTCCATGCGCGTCGAAGAACTCGATGGAAAGTTCTCCAATCAGGTCGCCTTCCTGGTTGAGCACCGCAAATATTCCAGTCCCCCAGCCCTCCGCATCCAGCATATGTTCGGCTTCGTTGGCGTAGTTGTAGATGGCGTATTCATTCTCATACTCCCAGGTTTGGACAATCGTGGCGGCATACACTTGGGTCATGGGAACAAAAGTGTAGTTCATCGTGACCTACCACAGCGTATGTGATCAATAATCGCTTCCACGTCATATACGCATCCGCCCCATGTCCCGCCGCTGACTTGTTGCAGCGCGGCCCACAATCGGGTGTCATCCGGCAAACCTGGATCGGGCGCGAGGTCGGGGTGGGGCGGACGGGCATCCAGCACGCGCGCACCCTCTTCCGGGGAATAGCGCAAACCGCCGTGGCGGTCTCCGTCGTGGCCCACCAGGTTGACGCTGCCGCGCAAGTTCACACGGTCGATGACGATCTCGATCAAGTCGCCCTCCTGCACGCGCCCCAGAGGGCCGCCTGCGAGGGCCTCTGGGCCGACGTGACCGATGCACGCGCCCGTGCTCACGCCGCTGAAGCGCGCGTCGGTGATCAGCGCCACCTCCTTGCCCCACGAGATGTGCTTCAGCGCCGACGTGAGTTGATACGTCTCCTCCATCCCGCAGCCGAGTGGCCCGCGCCCGATGAGGACGATCACGTCGCCGGGCTGCACGGGATTCGCCGTCTGTCCCTTAATCGCCGCAATCGCCGCGCGTTCCGTGGTGAACACCTGCGCCGGGCCAGTTTTGCGGTAGACACCGTCTGCATCCACCACGCTTGGATCGATTGCCGTGCTCTTGACGACGGACCCTTCCGGCGCGAGATTCCCGGTGGGAAAGGTGAGGGTGCTGGTGATCCCGCGCGCTTTGGCTTGCTCTGGGGAGAAGATGACCGTATCCGGGTCAACGCCGTCTTCCGTGAACAGCCGATCGCGCAGGCGGCGGCGACGCTCGGAGCGTTCCCACACATCCAGTGATTCGCCGAGCGGTTGTCCCTGCACCGTGAGGACGTCGAGGCGCAGCAGGTCCAGGTCTCGCAGGTGCAGCATCACCTCCGGGGCGCCGCCCGCCAGGTAGACACGCACCGTCGGATGGCCGACTGGGCCGTTGGGCAGCACGTCCACCAGCCGGGGCGTGGCGCGGTTGACGCGATCCCAATCCGCGACGGTGGGCCGCGCCAGACCGGCGGCGTGAGCCACGGCAGGCAAGTGTAAAAGCATGTTCGTGCTCCCGCCGAACGCCGCGTAGACGACCATCGCGTTGTGCAGCGCGTTCTCGGTGACGATGTCACGCATCGTCACGCCGGCCTCCGCCAGCTTCACCAGCGCCTCCGCCGAGCGCCGGGCGACGTCGAGCCAGAGTGGCTGTCCGGAGGGGGCCAGCGCCGAATGGACGAGCGCCATCCCCAATGCCTCGCTCACTACCTGGCTGGTCGCCGCCGTGCCGAGAAACTGGCAGCCGCCGCCGGGCGACGCGCAGGCCCGGCAGCCGAGCGCGGCGGCCTCTTCCAGCGTGATCTCGCCCTGGGCGAAGCGCGCGCTGAGCGTTTGCACCTTGCCCAGGTCCTCGCCCACCGTGGGC
>DAIUDK010000175.1:0-9039 GCA_036845725.1 Chloroflexota bacterium | reverse complement strand
ATGGAAAACGCTGCCACCGATTGATAGTTCGTAGCAACTTATGCGGTATTGCCTTATTTGATACGGCTGAAAGATGAAAAACTTGGCAAATAACGCTGGACATTCTACACTTCTATAGCCAATTGCATTTTACCTGTCACAGTGATGCTGGCACTGCCGTCATCAAGTCGCAAGAAGCGAGTAATACTTTTACATACTGCGGAAAACCCACAGTATGTAAAAGTATGAACTCACACTTACAGCTTCCTTTGCGAGACGCTTGTATAGAAAATAGCTACACCACCGTAGACGGTGAATTACGTTGTTGACATTGCGGCTTATCTAGTAACCTTCCGTTATGGATTGGAACAAAAGGCGCGGTTGTGCTTAATGCAGTACATTGTTTCCAGCGTCACTCTAGGATCACACAGTGCGGTGTGCTGTTGCCAACAAAGATTTGTCCCTTGTGCTAAACATCAACCTTGTGCTTTATGCCGATACTGTGTGAAAGGATACCACTGAGTGGCGTTGGCTGGCTACGTCCTTAGCTTTGGGGGGCGTAGTTCAACGCTGAGTTACTGTGGTTGGTTAACGTTATCGAGACAATGCCCGCTAGTGCTTGAGTCTCGGTCTGATCGTCGGCTGGCCTTTGACGGTATAAGGCAAAACCAGGCCCTTTTGTCCTACTATGGCCCGCAGCTTATGCCTGGATAGTGAAAAACAAAGCAAATAACGCTGAGCACCGTGCGCTTTTATGGCTGAGTCGAAATATCCGATGGTACCAGCAATCGAAAGGAGCGATTCGTACTTTTTCATACTGCCGGCGAGACGAAGTATGAAAAAGTATGAAGGCTTCGAGCCACGAACCTTTTCCACGAGATACCCGATAAAAATGGCTGCATTTTTACGATGCGAAATCTACTAACGCTAGAAAGGTAGTATGTTCGAATCTGAACGGACGTAGGTAAACAAAAAGCCCTAATCGTTGTGATCAGGGCTTTTTTGTTGTTTATGCGACTACAACCAAATTGCATTATTACTCGGTAATAACGTCATCGCTCAGGCCGCCGCCTTGCGTGTGGGCCGGGATGGTATGACCAAGCGCGCCGTCAAGATGTATGGTTTGTTGATAATACTACTACTGGCGGATGGCCCCGCACCTGGACGTGATCTCGTGGGATAGCTATCCCACCTGGCACGCCGGCGATGACGTGGCGCTCGCTTCGGATGTGGCCTTCGTTCATGACATCAACCGCTGTCTTAAGGGCGGCAAGCCGTTTATGTTGATGGAAAGCGTCCCCAGCGCCACCAACTGGATGCAATCCGCCAAGGTGAAGCGACCGGGGATGCACGCGCTTTCGTCGTTGCAGGCCGTGGCGCATGGCTCGGATACGGTGCAGTACTTCCAGTGGCGCAAGAGTCGCGGCTCATCGGAGAAGTTCCACGGCGCGGTGGTCGATCACGCGGGGCACGAGAACACCCGCGTCTTCCGCGACGTCGCCGACCTCGGTGTGAAGCTGGAGAAGCTCGCGCCCGTGGTGGGGACGACGGTGCGCCCCGACGTGGCGATTGTCTACGATTGGGAGAACCTGTGGGCGATGAACGACGCGCAAGGCCCGCGACGTGGCGAAAAAGGCTATCTGGAAACCTGCAAGCGCCACTATCGCGCCTTTTGGGAGCGCGGTATCCCCGTGGATGTGATCGATATGGAACAGGACTTGCTCCGTTACAAGCTGGTGATCGCACCGATGCTCTACATGCTGCGCCCCAGCGTGGATGAGCGCATCGCAGCATTCGTGGAGGCGGGTGGCACGTTTGTGGCGACGTACTTGACCGGTGTTGTCGATGAGAACGACCTGGTCTTCCTGGGCGGCTGGCCCGGCGGCAAGCTGCGCCAGGTGTTGGGGATTTGGGACGAGGAAATTGACGCGCTGTACGAAAACGACCGCAACACCGCTGTTTTTGAGGCCGGGAATCCGTTTGGCAGCCGCGACGAATACGAACTGTGCGACTACTGTGCGCTCGTGCATCCGGAAGGCGCTAGAGTCCTGGCGACGTACCGTGACGACTTCTACGCCGGGCGGCCTGTGCTCACCTTTAACACCTTCGGTGACGGGTTGGCATTCTACCTTGCCTCTAATCCTGATGATCGCTTCCTGCGTGACTTCTACGGCGCGCTCGACGCGAATCTAGGCCTGCTGCGCTCGCTCGATGCGGAACTGCCGCACGGCGTCAGCGCGCAACTGCGCACCGACGGCGCGACGAAGTACGTCTTCCTGATGAACTTCAATGCAGAACCCGTGACGCTTGACCTGGGCGCGGCGACGTACACCGATATGCTGACCGGAGAAACGTTGAGCGGCGCGGTCGAGTTGGATGTCTATGACGTGAAGGTACTCGCGGCGTAAAGGTGCCGGATTCGGCAGAGACCCCAAAGATTTCGATGCCTTTGGGGTCTTTGTATTATTTGTGAAATTCAGTCAGTATCCCTGTCATAACCTCCTCCAGCGGCAAGGCTGATTCACCTGGTGCGGTGAGGCCCAGTTCATCCAGCAGACGGGTGGCCTTCTCCTGGATGTCGCTCTCGCTGGCCGGATGGCGGCGCACCAGATCGAGCAGTACGGAAGCCCGGATTTTCAATCCCTGCTGCGCAAACAGCCAGGCCAGGTTTACCAGGATTTTGGTCGCCATGGTGAGGGTTTGGGTTTCTTGCGCGATCTGCAGGGCTTCGGTGAGGTGGGTTTGCGCATCGAGACAGTTGTTTTGGGCGCAGGCGATTTCGCCCAGGTTGTTCAGGCACGTCATGATCGTCCACGACTCCTGGAGAGCGCGCCCGATGCTGAGACCTTCCCGGTAAAACTGCGACGCTTTCCGGTAGTTGCCCAGCGTGTAAGCGATCTCGCCCAGGTTGCTCAAGGCAATCGCCTGACCGGTCTGATCACCGATCTGACGGCAGATGTCCAGGCTCTCCTGATAGAATGGCTCGGCTTTTGCGTACTGTTCGAGCAGGTGGAAGGTCGTGCCGAGGTTGTTGAGGTGAATGGCGACGTTGAATTGATCGTCCAGGGCGCGACTCAGGGCCAGGCACTCTTCGAACATCTGCTGTGCTTTGACATAGTCCCCGCGATGGCAGGCCACATCGCCCAGTGCGTTGAGTGGCGCCATGATGAGCCGCTGATCGTTGAGTTCCCGTGCCAGCGCCAGGCTTTCTTCGTGCAGCGCCTCGGTCCGTTCCAGATCGCCGGTCCTGTATATGATGAGACCCAAGACCTGGAGCGACTGTGCCATGCCTCGGCGATCCCCAATCTGCTCGGACAGGGCAAGGCTCTTCTCGGCCAGTCGCTCAGCTTCGTCGTTCTGCCCCTGGTGACGGATGACGTTTGCCAGGTTGACCAGGCTGAAGATTTGTTCATCCGGTATCTCCCGGCGCTCGGCGATTTCCAACCCGCGTTCCAGCGCGGCGATGGCCTGTTGGTAGAAACCCTGGTGCAGATAGAGTACTCCCTGACGCGCTAACAGCCTGCCGAGCAACGGTTCCTGATCTGGATTCACCCCCCATTTCTCGATGGCCTGCGCGAGCAGCGTAGCGCCCGCCTGGAACCAGCAGCGAATATCGCAGAAGAGGTAGAGGCTCTCCAGGCTTCGTTCGACTGCTTGCGCGTCTTCTTGCGACACAGCCCATTCCCAGGCCCGACGCACATTGTCGCTCTCCTGGGTGATTTCCAAAAGGGCTTGTTTTTGTGATGCGCCTTTCAGGTGTGGCTCTTGCCCTTCCAGGAAGGTGGCGTAATAGCGAGCGTGCGCTACGTGGATGGCTGTTGCCTCTTCAGTTGCATCGAGTTTTTCGGCGATGTATTGGTGCAGCAGCGGGTGCAGACCATAACGCCCGTTAGCATCGGCGCGCAGCAGCGATTTGTGGATCAGCCCGGCGAGCACATCCGGCGTGGCGGTAGCAATCTGTGCGGCGGCGGCGCGGTCGAAACCGCCTTGGAAGACGGCCAGCCGGGCCAAACACGCGCGCTCCGCGTCCGTGAGTAGCTTCCACGAGTACTCGAAGGAAGCGCGCAAGCTGCGGTGGCGTGGATCGACATTGCGCAGGGAGGTCGTCAGCACATCGCTGTTGGCGGCGATTTCTGCGGCGATGTCGCCACAGGTGCGGGTATCCACCCAGACCGCCGCAAGTTCGAGACCCAGGGGGGTGCCTTCGACCAGACGGCAGATGCGCAGCACGTCGGGGAGCGTGCGCGCATCGAGCGCAAAGCGCCGGTCGACGCGCTGCGCACATTCGGTAAAAAGGGCGACGGCGCTGTAGTTTGCCGCGTCCGGGCCAGGTACGTCTGTTTCGGGATACGCCAACCCCTCCAGGTGATACACAAGCTCTTCGCGCAGGTTGAGCCGCTCCCGCGAGGTCACCAGCAGTGTGACGCCGGGCGCGCGGCTGAGAATTTGCTCGATGAGAGCGCTGTTGCAGGGCGCGTCACCTTGTAGAAGGTGTTCAAAGTTGTCGAGCGCCAGGAGCATCTCTTTTTCGCGCAGGTAGTTGAGTACTTGCGTTTCGGGCGACTGTGGCCCTTGCAGGGAGAAACGAAGCGCCCTGGCGATGGCGTAAGCGATGAATTCGGCGGACGTCACAGCATCGAGGGGGACGAAGGCGACGCCCTGCGCGAACAAGCCACGCTGCTCTTCCAAAACGCGCAGCGCCAGACGGCTCTTGCCGATCCCGCCCGATCCGACGAGGGTGATGAGGCGGCGATCCGGCGCGGACAACCATTCCGCCAGTTCGGCTAACTCCGTCTCTCGCCCGACGAAGCGGGTGGGGAGCGCTGGCAGGCCGTTGTCGGACTCCATGGCCTGTACCTCTTCACGCTTGATCGCTTCGAAGAGCGCTGTCGTTTCCTTCATCGGTTCGACGCCCAACTCTTGTTGCAGGATGCGGCGGCAGGTTTCGTATTGGGCCAGCGCCGCGCTGCGTTCTCCCTCCATCGCCAGCAGGCGCATCAACTGGCGATGCGCTTCCTCGCGCCAGGGTTCCAATTCCACCTGCCGGCGGGCGCATTGCCGGGCGCGGGACAGGTCGCCGCGCCGGGTGTAGTAATCGGTCAGCGTAAACAGCGTCTCGATGGCCTCGCGGTGCAGCCACTCGCGTTTGAGGGTCGCCCATTCCTCGAAGGCGTTGCTGTCGCTCACGTAGAAGTGCTCCAGGAATTCCCCGCGATACAGGGTCTCCATCTGCTCCAGGCGTTGCAGGCAGGGGCGGCAGCTTTCCCTGCGCCGGTGGTGATGGTTTTGGCAGGCGCGGCTGAGGGCTTCGAACTGTGTCATGTCCAGGGTGTAATCACTGGCCGGATTGAACTGCACGGTATCGCGGTCTACCAGAAGAAAGGGTGTTTCGGCGCACTCGTCTTCGCGTAGCGATTGGCGCAGGTAGAGTAGGGTCTGGCGTAAGTTTTGCCGCGCTTTGTTGTCTGGCTGATCGGGCCACAGCAGCGTGGCGAGCGCATCGCGGCGCTGTGGATGCTCGGTTTCCAGCGCCAGATAGGCCAGTAGGGCGCGGGCTTTGTCGGTGGCGAACCCGGTCAACGGGTTGCCGTCCAGCGAGACTTGTAGTGTACCAAGTAGTTGTATGTCTAGATGTGCCATAGTGTCTAGCCGTCAGTGATTGGCTGTCAGCTTTCAGCCGTCAGCTATCAGCTTTGTTGTCTGCGCAAGCGCGTTGCCAGGGCGTGAATTTTTTCGTTGATCGCTAAAAGTTGATCGCTGAACGCTTACTGCTGATTATACCCTTAAGCGAGTTGAAGGGCAATGTGTGCCTTTTTGCAGCGATACGGATGCATGCCGCCAGGTTATGACGTTTTTATGACGGCGTTGGGGTACGATACCATCTGAAATAGTTCTGCCACATTGTATAGAAACACTCACAACGTAAGGAGGTATGGCGATGAAGCGTTCGTTATGGTTGATAAGTCTATTACTGGTGGCCGGTGTGTGGTTCTTGACCGCGCAATCGGTACAGGCGCAATCACCGTTCTTGCCAGAGGGACCGGCAGGTGTGTGCACTGCGCAGGAAACGAGCTATCGGAGCACGTTCACTGCCGACAAAGATAGTTATGTGAACAACAGCAGTGCATACACTAACACTAACTACGGCACAAATCCCAGTTTGCAGGTGGGCATTGTAACCTCACCTATCGCGGCAACGTACCGCACTCTGGTCGCCTTCGATCTATCTACGTTGCCAGCCGACGCGGTGATTCTGACGGCGACGTTGGAGTTGTCCCAAACTTACTCTAGCAGCACTTTTGGCATGAAGGCGCAAGTACTGACCGGCGCGTGGACCG
Source organism: Chloroflexota bacterium (assembly GCA_036845725.1). Lineage (GTDB taxonomy): Bacteria > Chloroflexota > Anaerolineae > B4-G1 > SLSP01 > DSWT01. Next base: position 2,722 of record DAIUDK010000175.1, on the reverse strand, counting down.
AAGGCGGCGTTACCTGGAACAACCAACCTGCCTTCACTACGGTGGGTGAAGTGTCGGGCAGCGTGCTCTCTGATGGGTGGCGAAGCTGGAATCTTACTACGATTGCTCAGCAATGGCGCGCAGGGACACTTGCCAACCATGGCGTGCGAGTGATTTTCGACACAGGGGGCAGCGGCTATCGCACGTTCAGTTCCCGTGAAGGCGCTGATGCTCCACGCCTGGTGGTGGAGTATGTGCGGCGTACAACGTTTACCGTGCAGGCCGATACGAGCATTGCCCAGGCGTACCCGACGCAGAATTACGGCAATTCGGCAGATATGACGGTGCAGCGCAATGATTCCACTTCCTATGAGAGTCACGCCCTCCTCCAATTCAATGTGTCCAGCATACCGGCTAACAGTACCATCATCAGTGCCACATTGATTCTGCACGGAACGGTCAACCGCGCACTGGCTTCACCTCAAGCTGCGATTGCCATTTCACCTACCGCCAACCTGGGCAGTTGGACCGAGATGGGGGTGACGTGGAACAACCGCCCCGGCGACGAGAGCCAGGGCGATCCTTCTTCTACGTTTGTGGATGGCGCTTTTAACTATTGGGATGTCGCGAATATCGTCCAGGCGTGGAGTTCCGGCGCGCTGCTCAATTATGGCTTCCGCCTGAAGCCGGCTAGCGACGAATTCGGTTCTGCCAGTCTTGCCGCCAGCGAAACTGCCCCTGACCCACAATTGATCATCACCTACGGGCCGCCGCCATGCTATCCTGCCACAAGCGTGACGATCAACGGCGCGACGGCGGGTATCACTGATACGGTCTACACCTTCGATGCCAGCGTCCTGCCGGCGACGGCGACGCCGCCCATCACCTACACCTGGCAGGCGGATGGGCAGTCAGCCGTCAGCGGTCAGCAGTCAGCCGTCACGTATACGTGGGCGACGACGGGGACGAAGACGATTACGGTGACGGTGGAGAACTGCGAGCAGAGTGTGGTGGACACGCATCAGATCGTGATCAATGCGCCCGTACCCGCGTGCGAGTTCCCGCTCACCGGCTTGACGCTGGACGGGCCGGCGACGGGCTTCATCGAGACGGAGTACTCGTACACGGCGACGCCTGTTCCGTCCAATGCAACCACGCCGATCACCTACACTTGGCAGGCGGATGAGCAGTCAGCAGTCAGCGGTCAGCAGTCAGTGACCTATACCTGGGCCACGCCAGGAACGAAAGCGATTACCGTCACCGCGCAGAACTGCGGCGGGACGATTGTGCAGCATTACTCGGTCAACGTGCAGCCGCGCCCCGACCTGGCGATTTCCAGCGCGTTGTACAACCTGGCTGAAGAGCGCGTGTACTACGTAATCAAGAACGTCGGCGGCGGGACGGCGCCGGCCGGGCATACGGCTCAACTCTCGCGCGACGGCAGCTCGGTCGCCTCGGCGCTCTTCGATGAGGCGCTGGCGCCGGGCGCGGTGCGCGCGGACAGCATCCCCTATGCGTGGACGTGCGCGGGCGCGACGGCGCAAATGCGGGTCTGCGCGGACGCCACCGGTATCCTTCCAGAGGACGACGAGGCCAACAACTGCTTCGAGCAAACCTGGTCCTGCGACCTTGTGCTGCCGCAAATCACGTCCGGACCGACGGTGTCCGGCATTGAGGAGCAAGTCGCCGTTATCACCTGGACGACGAGCGAGCCGTGCCGCAGTCGCCTGGATTATAGCCGCAATGGCCCCTTCAACATTGCTTCGATCACCGATGACACGCTCAAGACTACGCATCAGGCTACGCTCAGCGGTCTTGAAAGCGGCAGCCTTTACTGGTACAGCGTTGCCGTCACCGACACCGCGGGCAATCTCAATACCAGCAGCGGGGCGTTCTTCGAGACGCTGCCGCTCGGCACAGACCCGGCGACGCTCGGCGTGATCGGGATGAGCGAATACCCGTCTGCAAAGTACGAGTTCTGGACGCTCTACGCCGATGTGACCAGCGAAGTTGCCGGTGTGGATCGCGTGTCGTTCTTCCTGGACGGGCAGCTCATCGGACGCGATCATTCGCCGACCGGCAGCCGTTACGAAGTCTATGTTTCGCCAGCGGCGCTCGGATTGAGCCGCTTGGATTGGTTCAAGAGCCACGCGCTGCAGGTGCAAGTCTACAACCTGGAAAATGAGCCGGCGGCAAAGATAGCGACGGTCACACCGGCGAACCGGCCGATGCCCGGCGAAGCCTACTTTGTCAGTCCTGACCCGGACAAGAATATCTACATTGACGGCGAGACTGCGCCTGCCGGAACCGTCGTCAACGTGTGGGCCACTGGCAGGCAATATATGTGGAAGTGTACGGAGTTCGGCCATGCCGAGGGCGGTGACGTTCCAGCCGGTATGGACGGCATTGTCTGTAGTAGTGTGATGCAGAACGTGAGTGTGATGCGCGTCTACCTGGATGGGACGTTGGTGGATACGCACTATCCTGCGGCCGGGATTTACAAGCGCACGCTCGACGTGAACCTGGCCGGCAAGGCTGTTGGCAACCACACCTTGCGCTTCGAGGCGCAAACCAGCGGCGGCAACGTGTACACCGCTGAACGGACGATCCGGCTGGTGCAGGGACGTGGCGAACTTGACTTCGAGCGCACGGCGACGCGCCAGGGCAACGCGATTCAGGTCACGTTAATGCAAACACAGACAAGAATCTCGGTATGGTGGTAAAATAGGCGGCATGAGAGCAC
>DAIUDK010000174.1:0-9140 GCA_036845725.1 Chloroflexota bacterium | reverse complement strand
CTCATGAACCGCATCTTGCTATTCCAGAAAATGTCGCCTGTTAATGCACTAGGAATAGGACTTTATAGCTATACGGCCTTTCGTATCATTCCATTTGCGGTGGCATATATCTGGTTTGCCCTCAATATCGTTGAAAGATCGGGAACGCTACGGGAAAACTTGAATTGGCGCAATTTCGGTTTGGTGGTGATAACCGCTATCCTGGTTTTCATCCCCTTGGGTATATTCGCTATCAAACATGCTGATGCTTTTTGGGGACGCTCGGCGTGGTATCTGAATAAAACAACAAACTTTGGCCCACTCACTTTTCTCGACAACGTAAAAAACGTTCTCCTGATGTTCAATTGGCGCGGGGATTCTATGCCACTTACAACTTTGCCGTATAAGCCGGTACTGGATCCTATACTTGGTGGATTATTGGTATTAGGGGTAATTACTGCCGTCAAGCGCGTTTTGAACAAAGCAGATAGCCTTACTTTTGTGCTTATCCTACTGGGACTTTTTTCCTTGTTCCCCTCAGCATTGGCGATCAATTTTCCAAATGAAAATCCTAGCGTAGTACGTGCCGGTTGTGCTATACCGGTTGTAGTAACTTTAGCAGCTTTGCCCATCGGGACCTGGCTCGAAAACCTATTATCCACAAATCTTCAGACAAAAAAAGTCAAACCGACGATATACGTGGCGTTAGCAAGTATGGGGTTCTTGTTAATTGGGATCAATGCCAACCGTGTTTTTGTGCGTTATCCCCTGGCTTACCGAACACTCGCCTTCAACACGAGCGAGATTGCCAATGCGATTCGATGTTTCGATACACTCATCGGCAATGCCACCGATGCTTACATCGTAGCCGGTCCAGGGTGGATAAACGATGATGCCTTAGCCTTCGAATTAGGACTGCCAGTGTGGGAAAACCGGCTGGAGGAAGCCGAACAAGCCGATCGCAACACAACAACACCCAGAATGTATATTCTACACGCTGGAAACACCACCGATTTACGTACATTGCAGACGCTTTTCCCTATGGGAGTAACGCAAATCTATACATCGCGGTATAACCAAGATTTTAGACTGTTCATCGTCCCGGGCAGAAATGTCAAGAGTATGTCATTAGCTGATCAGGGTACTCAGCTAATGACTTGCTCGAGCCAATGACTTGCTGAAGCACGTATAACTAGACCGCCCCATACGCGCCCATACTAAATCAATATTTCAAGTACGGAGAGACTCACTCTCCGCTATCTTTGATTTGTCACCTCCTTGGGGGCAGTTATAATAAGCCCTATGACCACACGACACATCGACGGCTCCCACGGCGAGGGCGGAGGGCAAATCCTCCGCTCGGCTTTGACGTTAGCCGCCATCACCGGCGACACGGTCTGCCTGGAGAACATCCGCGCGAACCGCTCTAAGCCGGGATTGCGTCCGCAGCATCTCACGGCGGTGCGCGCCGCTGCTATGGTCTGCAACGCGCACCTGGAAGGCGCGGAACTCAACAGCCAGACGCTCACCTTCGCGCCGCAGACCCCGACCCAAGCCGGGGATTACGTCCTCAACGTGAACGACGTGATGAGCAGCGGTTCCGCCGGGGCGATGACGTTGGTGTTGCAGACGATACTGCTGCCACTGGCGCTCGCCGACGGCCCTTCGCGACTGATCCTGCGCGGCGGCACAGCCGTCCCGATGAGTCCGCCGGCCCCGTACATCGAGCACGTCTATCTGCCCACGCTGTTTGAGATGGGCGTGCAGGCGCGGCTGGCGCACCGTCTTTGGGGCTTCTATCCCCAGGGTGGCGGTGAACTGGATGTGGAGATCGCGGGCCGGGCGACCTTGCGCCCGCTCGATCTCACCGAACGCGGCGCGCCGGAACGCGTGGATGGCGTCGCCTGCGTCGCCAAACTGCCGTTGCACATCCCGCAGCGGATGAGCGACCGGGCGCGCGCGCTGCTCAGCCAGGCCGGATTGCCGCGCGTGTCCATCGAGCCGCAGCACATCACCTCGCCGGGCACAGGCGCGGGCCTCTTTTTGACCGTGCACTACGCACAATCGCGGGCCGGATTCAGCGCGCTGGGCCGCCGTGGACTGCCTTCGGAGGAAGTCGCGGAACTGGCCTGTCGCGAGTTACTGAACTATCACCGCAGCGGCGCGGCAGTCGATCCGCACCTGGGCGACCAACTGGTGCTGCCGTTCGTGCTGGCGCAGGGAACGTCGCGCGCGGCGGTGTCGTGCGTCACGCAGCACTTGCTCACCAACGTCTGGGTTGCCGCGCATTTTGACTTGCCTGCGGCGCGCGTTACCGGCGAAGAAGGCCAACCAGGAACATTGAGCGTCGGAGTGTAAAACATAGTCAGACCACACCCCGCCGAACAACACTGAAGCTTAAATTTTTACCACGAATCTGCACGAATTTACACTAATTTTTCCAATTCGTGAGGATTCGTGAAGATTCGTGGTTTGTCCTAATAGGGAGAGTGTATGTTAGAACTTGTGATGTTAGGCACGGCGGCTTCGGCGCCTTCGATCCAGCGGGGATTGCCCTCGCAAGTCGTGCTGTGGCGCGATGAGCGCTTCCTCGTCGATTGCGGCGAGGGGACGCAGCGGCAGATTTTGCGCAGCGGGATCGGCTTCCGGCGTTTGCAACGGGTGCTGCTGACCCACGGGCATCTCGATCACATTCTGGGCCTGGGCGGGTTGATCTCCACCTTCGCGCGCTGGGAAGCGGTGGACAAGCTGGAAATCTACGGCGGACGTTGGACACTGGACCGTGTGGAGGATCTCATTTTCCGCGTGGTGCTGCGCGGCGCGCGCCCGCCCGTGCCGGTCGATCTGATCGACATCCGGCCCGGCGTGCTGCTCGAAAACGACGATTTCGAGGTGGTGGCGTTCCCGGTCGTCCACCGGGGGCCGGGTTGCTTCGGCTACCTGTTCCGCGAGAAACCGCGCCGTCCCTTTCTGCCGGAAAAGGCAGAGGCGCTCGGTGTACCGGCTGGCCCGATCCGGCGGGATCTGGTCAACGGCAAGGCCGTCACCCTGGCGGATGGGCGCACCATCCAGCCTGACGAGGTGTTGGGACCGGACCGTCCTGGCGTCTCGCTGGCACTCGTCGGCGACATCGGGCAAATCGATGGCCTGAGTGAAGTCGTGCGCGGCGTCGATGTGCTGGTGTGCGAAGCGACGTATCTGGAGCGTGACAGCGAGATGGCGCGCCACTTCGGTCATCTCACGGCAGCGCAAGCAGCGCGGCTGGCGCAAGAGGCAGGCGCGCGCAAATTGGTGCTCAACCATCTCTCGCAGCGGTATCGCGTGCGAGAAATCCTGGAAGAGACCCGGCCAATCTTCGCGGATGCCATCGTCGCCCGCGACTTCGACCACTTCACCATCACGCGCGAGAAAATCACGCTCACCAACGAGGAGTTACAAGACGATGACGCGCTGGTCGAAGCGCCGGAAATCACCGTCGATTGAAACGGCCTGAAAAGCCGCCCTGACAAACGGCGGCTTGACAAGCAACGGTTTGACAAACCGCCTTATCTCTCTAATATGTGGGTAGAATTTCGCCGCCGGATGCTTGAAGTCTGGGGCATGAGCAAGGAGGTGTACAGAGTAAAAATCGTGTCGAAGTCCCAATGTTCGATTTGGTTTTCAATTTGTCAACTATTTGAAGGAGGATACAAATGAAACGGAATCTTTGGACCGCACTGGCATTGATGATTGTCATTGCCATGGTATTACCTGCCTGTGGAGGCAAAGAAGGTACATCGAAAACAGATGAACCCTACAAATTGGCGTTCGTCTACATCGGTCCCCCCGGTGACCTGGGCTGGACCTACGAGCATGATCGTGCGCGCAAAGTGCTCGAAGAACACTTTGGCGATAAGATCGAGACCACCTATATCGAAAACGTGGAAGAAGGCCCGGATGCCGCGCGCGTGATCCGCCAGTATGCCCAGGAAGACTACGACATGATCTTCGCTACGTCCTTCGGCTATATGGACTACATGTACGAGGTGGCCCAGGAATTCCCGGACGTCAAATTCGAACACTGTTCCGGGTCAAAATCACTCGACAATATGGCGAACTACTTTGGACGGATTTACCAGGCACGTTACCTCTCCGGCATCGTCGCCGGCAAGATGACGACAAACGGCAATATTGGTTACGTCGCGGCGTTCCCCATCCCAGAAGTGATTCGCGGTATCAATGCATTCACACTGGGCGTGCGCTCGGTCAATCCAGACGCGAAAATCACCGTCGTGTGGACCAACACCTGGTATGATCCAGTAAAGGAACGTGAGGCCGCTGTGGCACTGCTGGATGCCGGCGCGGACATCATCGCGCAGCACCAGGACACCACCGAGCCGCAGAAGGCCGCTCAGGAACGCGGCATGCTGAGCATCGGCTACGACTCCGACATGCGCGCGTTCGTCGGCGACTCGGTGCTCACCAGCCCAATGTGGAACTGGAGTGTATACTACATCGAAACCGTGCAGGCGGCGATGAATGGTAAGTGGACGACCCATTCATACTGGGAAGGCCTGAACGAAAACGTCGTGCGGTTGGCGGATTACAGCGCCAAAGTGCCGCAGGATGTCCGCGATAGTGTTGAGGCTGCCAAGAAGGAAATCATCGAGAATGATCAGATTTTCTGTGGCCCCCTCAAGGATCAGGCTGGTAACGAAGTTGTTGCTGCCGGTCAGTGCCTGAGCGACGGGGACAAGTTGGGAATGATGTTCTTCGTCGAGGGTGTTGAGGGGACGATTCCCACCGAATAAAACGGATTACGCAAAACGTGATGCGTGAGTCAATACTACGTATCACGCATCACGTATACTTCTTGCGAGAATGCCGATGAGCGAGCAAACAGATCTCACTCCCATCCTGGAAATGCGCGGAATCACCAAGCACTTTCCCGGCGTTATGGCCAACGACCGCGCCGACCTGGAACTGTATCCGGGCGAAGTTCTGGCGCTGCTCGGCGAAAATGGGGCCGGAAAAAGCACGTTGATGAACGTCCTGGTGGGGCTGTACCGGCCCGATGAGGGCGAGATTTACGTGCGCGGGCAGCGCGTCGAGGTCCACTCCCCGCGTGACGCCGCCGCCCTCGGCATCGGGATGGTGCACCAGAACTTTATGCTCGTACCGACGATGACCGTCGCCGAGAATATCATTCTGGGACTGACCGACCTGCCCTTTGTGCCCCGGATAGACGAGATTTCGCGACGGATTCGTGAAATCTCGCAACGCTACAACCTCGAAGTCGATCCCAACGCCTACATCTGGCAGTTGAGCGTGGGCGAGCAGCAGCGCGTCGAAATCCTCAAGCTGATCTATCGCGGCGCAGAAATCCTTATCCTCGACGAGCCGACTGCCGTCCTGACGCCTCAGGAAGCCCGTGAATTGGACCACATCATCAAAATCATGACCGACGAGGGTAAATCCGCCATCTTCATCACCCACAAGATGGAAGAGGTGATGGCGTTCTCCCAATGGGTGCGGGTGATGCAAAATGGGCGCGTCGTCGCCGTCAAAAAGACGGTGGAGACGAATCCACAAGAATTGGCCCGGTTGATGGTAGGGCGGGAGGTGCTGTTCCGCCTGGAAAAAGACGCCTGCACGCCGGGGGACGTGGTTCTGGAACTGCGCGATGTGAGCGCCGCTAACGACAAGGGACTGCCGGCATTGCGTAGCGTTTCGTTGTCCATCCGTGGCGGAGAGATTCTGGGGATCGCGGGCGTGGCGGGCAACGGGCAGCGCGAACTGGCCGAAGTCGTCACCGGCCTGCGCAAAGTGACCCAGGGCAAGGTCTTCATCAACAGTCAAGAGCGAACCAACAAATCGCCATTTGAAATCATCCAATCCGGCGTCAGCCACATCCCCGCCGACCGCATCGGGATGGGCGTGGTAGGTGACATGGCCGTTGCCGAGAACATTGCCATGAAGGGCTATCGCCAGGAGCCACTGACGAAACACGGGATTCTGCATCCGCGCCGCATTCTGGAACTGGCGCGCCGGATGATCGAGGCGTTCCGCATTGCGACGCCCTCGCCGCAGACGCACATCAAGTTCCTCTCCGGCGGCAACATCCAGAAGGCCATTCTGGCGCGCGAAATCGACGCGTGCGCCGGACTGCTGGTCGCCGTCTACCCTTCGCGTGGATTGGACGTCGGCGCGACCGAGGCCGTACGACGGCGGTTGCTGGAACAGCGCGACGCCGGGCGCGCAGTGCTGCTGATCTCTGAAGACCTAGAGGAACTGCTGACGATTACAGATCGCATTGCCGTGCTCTTCGAAGGGCGCGTGATGGGCATCTTGCCTGCCGATACCGCCGACATCGAAACGTTGGGGCTGATGATGGCCGGAGCACAGAAGATTGAAAGATTGGAGATTGGCGGATTGGCTGATCGCTGACGGCTGATAGCTGAGGGCTTTATGCGCATTGTCTTTGAAAAACGTGAATCTGTTTCGCGGCGGGCGACGGTGTTGGTGCCGGTCGTTTCGTTTGTCGTGTCGCTGATCTTCGGGGCGATCCTGTTGGCCGTTTCGGGCGCCAATCCCTTCGTCACCTACGCGGCGATGGCAAAGGGCGCGTTCGGCTCGTGGTACGGCATCACCGAAACGCTGGTGAAGGCTATCCCCCTGATGCTGACAGGGCTGGCGGTTTCCGTCGCCTTTCGCATGCGCTTTTGGAACATCGGGGCGGAGGGGCAATTGACGCTCGGCGGGGTGGCGGCGGCGGGCGTGGCGCTGTATTGGTCGCAGGGACTACCCGGCTGGACGGTGCTGCCGCTGGCGATCCTCGCCGGGATCGTCGCGGGGGCGCTGTGGGCCGGTATCCCGGCAGTGCTCAAAGCCTATCTCAAAGTGGATGAGACGCTGACGACGTTGATGCTCAACTACGTCGCCATTCTCTATTCCGAGCATTTGTACTACATCGCCTGGCGCGCGCCGGGCTACAATTCCGGCACGGCCAAATTCCCCGAGGCAGCCTGGCTGCCGCAGATTGCCGGACGCGCGAACGTTGGACTTATTTTTGCCATTATACTTGCCATTTTGCTGTGGCTGGTGTTCAAATACACCCGCTGGGGCTTCGAAGTGAAGATCATCGGCGAAAACCAGACGGCAGCGCGCTATCTGGGCATCAACATCGCGCGGAACATTGTGCTGGCGCTGCTGCTCTCCGGCGCGTTGAGTGGTTTGGCGGGTGCGTGCGAGGTGCTCGGCCTTTCGCGCCGCCTGCAACAAGGGCTTTCTGTCGGCTATGGGTACACGGCCATCATCGTCGCGTGGATGGCGCAGCTCAACCCGCTCGTGATCCTGTTTGTGGCGATCCTGATGGCGGGGCTGCTCGTCGGCGGCGACCAGATTCAGATGAAAATGCGCCTCCCGGCTTCGGTGGGACTGGTGCTGCAAGGGATGATCCTCATCCCCATGCTAGCGGGCACGATCTTCACTGAGTATCGCATCCGCATCGTGCGCCTCGAAAAGCCTACACAGACGGAGGTCACGTTATGACCGAGGCTCTCGTCTTGCTGACGCAAATCTTGACGATTACCTTGCGCGCCGGTACGTCGCTCATTTACGCAGCGGTCGGTGAAATCTACACCGAGCGCTCCGGCATCCTCAACCTGGGTCTGGAAGGGATGATGCTGACCGGCGCGGTGACGGCGTTCGCCACGGCCTTTTACACGGGCAGCACGTGGCTCGGCGTGCTCGTCGCCATGGTGATGGGGATGATCATGGCTTCGATCCACGCCTTCCTCACCGTCACCATGCGCGCCAACCAGGTGGTGAGTGGATTGAGCATCACGCTGTTCGGGACGGGCCTGGCGAGCTTCCTGGGTGAACGTCTGGGGCCGGCCTCGAACAACGGCAATCTCGTCGGCATGGTTGGTCCGCGATTCAGTGCCATCGAAATTCCTGTACTGAGTCAGATACCGGTGGTGGGGGCGCTGTTCAAACAGGACATTCTCACGTATCTGTTGTATGCGCTTGTCCCGCTGGCCGTGTATTACCTTTATAAGACGCGCAATGGCCTCAACCTGCGCGCGGTTGGCGAAAGCCCGCAGACGGCGGACGCGATGGGCATCAATGTGACCAAAACGCGCTACTTGTACACGATTCTCGGCGGGATGCTGGCAGGTTTCGGCGGCGCACATCTGTCGCTGGCCTACGCGCCCGGCTGGACGGAGAACATCACCGGGGGACGGGGTTGGATCGCCATTGCCCTCGTCATCTTCGCCATGTGGAATCCCGCGCGCGCCATTTTAGGGGCGATCCTCTTCGGCGGCATCAACGCGGTGCAGTTCCGCCTGCAGGCCGGCGGCACGACCATCCCGGCTGCATACCTGAATATGCTGCCCTATCTGATGACGATCCTGGTGCTGGTCATTATGACGTGGTGGGAGAACCTCAGCCACCGCATCGGCGCGCCGGCGGCGTTGGGGAAGGCGTATATGCGGGAAGAGAAGTAACGAGTTAAGAGTGAAGAGTGAAAATGAGTGAAATTCGAGCGGATTGGAAGGTACAGGGGACGTCACGGATGTGTTTTGTGTGCGGGCGCGAAAATCCGGTGGGATTGCACCTGCACTTTTATGAAGACCCGGAGACGCATCAAGTGATCGTGCCGCTGAATATCCCTGAACAATACCAGGGGTATCCGGGCGTCGTCCATGGCGGGATTCTTGCCACGATTCTCGACGAGACGACGGGACGCGCCATCAACGTTGGGCGGGAGGACGAACAGTTCTGGGTCACGGCCAAGTTTGAAATACGCTATCGTCGCCCCACCCCCACGGAGACGCCGCTGACAGCCGTCGGCTGGGTCGTATCGCTGCGCTCGCGGACGGCGGAAGTCGCCGGAGAAATCCGCCTGCCCGATGGCACCGTGACCGCCGAAGCGACTGCCGTCGTCGTCTGCCCGTCGGGTGAAACACTCAAGGCATGGGATGAGGAACGTAAGTTTTGGGGATAAGCGTTGTGGGTTGAGGGGTATAGGTGATTCGCCCATTCGCTCATTCGCTGATTCTCTATGGAGGTGCGTATGTTGCGGAATGTAAAAGTCTATAAACGGGCTAAAGACATCGAGGATGCCGTCGCGCTGGTGCAATCGAATCCGAACGCCATCTATATCGGCGGCGGTGCGT
>DAIUDK010000173.1:0-9257 GCA_036845725.1 Chloroflexota bacterium | reverse complement strand
CGCCCACCGTTGGGCTGGTTGTCCCGTTCCCGTCACTCGCCATCGTCAAGTCATACGTCGTCCCCACCGGCGCCGGGTTGATCGGCACGGCAGCAATGACCCAGACCCCCGAACTCGCCGCCGTCCAGCTCATCGTGACCGAGTTCCCGGTGGCCTCTTCGGTGCTTGCTGCAGCGCGGGCATTGGCAATCCAGGCATTCCACAACTGTGTTTGGTTAACACCGGCCGTCAGAGTTTGGGTCTCGTCTGATGCGCCTTGGAAGACGTTATCGAATACCAACTCATCTCCACTCAGTCCCGTCAAGGTCAGTGTTGGGGATGAGCCGCTCGTTTCAGAAGCTCCATCAGGGGTCCCCAGGGGCGTCGTCTGATCAACGCCAGCAAAGTTGGCCGCACCGGCCACGATGCCATTACTTACGGAGCCACTGAAGTTGACCGTCACTGTTCCAGAAACCCCACTTGGTGGGTTTAATAGGCTGTAGATTGCTGAGTAACGTGGGTCTGATGATGAGTTTTCACCCCGTTGGGTGATGACCTCATCTAAAGCTATCGCACTGCCACCCTCAGGCGTGAAGGTGACCGATGAGATGGTTCGATCCGTCGTACCACAGTTCCACGACACCCCCACCAGCAGCAACCGGTTTGTGCCTGTGCCGGTCGTGTGGTTGATGGTGATGCTGCTCACATCGTCGCCTGTGTTGCTCGATACCGCCCCATCCAGCGTCACTTCGCCGGTCGGCGGCGCTTCCACAAAGGTGGCTTCAATGGTGTGGTCGGCAGCGACACTGTAGAAAGTGTAGGTTGTGATTGCGCCCATCGAAACGCCGTCTACCAACACATCCGCCACTTGGTAGCCAGAATTGGGATTGATGTTGAAGGTTCGGTCGTCGCCCGCAACCACCCCCACTGAACCGGAGGGACTGATGCTGCCATTCGCTCCAGCGGTCGCGGTAATAAAGTAGTCCGGATCGACTGTCTGATTCGGGGCAATGGTGTAGGTGTAATTGACTCCCCCGGCCGCTGCAATATAATACACCGTCGCTTCCGTCGGAGTGACTGAAATCCGGAGATGACCAGTGCCGGTGAGTATTTGTTTGATTGTGCTGTACTCACCCAAAAAATCGGTGAAAGTACCCTCGGTGTAGATACCTGTGAAGCCAGAACCCATCCCGCCGGCCGAGGGGACTTCCTGATAGACGACGCCGTCACGCGTTTCATATACATACTGGTGATCGTGACCGTGGAAGTAGGCGCTGACGCCGTTCTCAACGAATAGCTGCTGAATTGGGACATCCCATCCTGCAGCAGATGGTCTTTTGGTATCCCATTCCCAGGTACCACTGCCGTTGTAGCCGCCCCATTCGAAATATCCGGCCGCTTCAGCCCCACCACGTACGTATCCGGGACCTCCAGACACGTCGGGGGTCGTCACGCCGCCTACCATCTGATGGGAGAATACGAATTTGTACTTGGCGTCACTGTTTTCAAGCGTGCTCTTCAGCCAAGTGTACTGGTCTATTCCTAAGGTCCAGCTCCACTGGTCACCGTTGACGGTTTCATCACCTTCTTCACCGGCGATGGGGGTATATGGCAGGTTCATCGTATGCTGGAAAGGATCGATGACCACGAAGAGGGCGTCGCCCCATTCCCAGGCATAGTAGTTTTCGCGGAGCTGGTCACCGCTGAGACCGGCCAGGGTCTCGGTGCTGGCGGAATAAAAGCCACCATCGTTCGGCATGGGGAAATACAGTTTCCTGGCCTCGATGTTGAGAAGCGCACGGCTGGGAGTGTCGTCGAGGTTCCAGCCTTCTTCTTCTTCATGGTTTCCCGTGGCCAGGTAGATTGGCACCGACTGAACAATCCCGCCGAAATAACTGGTACTGCGCCGCTGTTCATATCTATCGTTGTACGCGGATTGTGTTTCAGACAAGGTGTCAATCATAAAAGTATCGCCGAGATCTATATGGAAATCCGGGTTGTCATTCAAGATATTCGTGGCTGTATTTGCGTCAAAACTGCCGTGAGAGTCTGACGTCACTGTGAATACGAATGACTCCTCTTCGGCGCGCTGGGTATGGAAGGTGTGTTCAGCCCGCACTTCATAATCACCGTCATCAACATCGCCGTCCCCATCGTAGACCATCCGGTAGTAATAGCGTGTATTGGGAGTCAGCCCCGTGATGGTGACTTCGTGCGGCTGGCCGCCTATGGCAGTTACTGGACCTGTCTCCTGGTCCAACGCCCCAGAGACAGCCCCATATTCATAGTAGTACTCAATATCATCGTCGGGGACGATATTGATCGTGATCGAGGTATCGGTCGGCCGGCCGAGGAGTTCCTCTCCGGTAAAAATGATCGTTTCAGCATAAACGGGCATAACCGCCATCGGCCCGAATAGGTTCAACACTATCCCTATTAAGGTCACAACGCGCAACCAAAAGTATTTGTGGTTCATGGTTCCCTCCTGAGTATTGAGACGTTATTTTTGAATAAAGTCATTGCTTATGCAGTGCAAACATGGAGATTTTTTCAAACCAGCCTCCTTTATTGACCCCTTAAACTACCCCGGCGCCGGGCAAGACGCCGACGATCATTTTCGATGAGTCTGAACCTGCCTCAGACCCATCAGAAACCCCAAGAGCATCACATAGCTATTTGTTGACGATTATGATAATGGAAGTGACCACGCCAGTCAGGTCGCCGCCCCTCTAAACACTTCGGCAATCCTAACTATGGTTGTTATAGTGGGAGAATATTCGTAGTACAATTTTGAGTCTATCCGTATGCCAGCTTCAGCCTCTCTACTGTACAATTTTTGAGGATTATTATGTATTACATCGGCGACGAAATCTATCCAGTATTTTTGGCTAAGAACCTATCCGAAAATTCGCCGTTGACGCACCAGAAACGCTCGCCAGCATAATTTTCGGATAGAGACTAAGTGCAATCTCGTCTTGCTGGGCAATATGATCTGACCGCAATTAACACAGTGTCACAGCCCAATCTTATTCATTATAACCTTAAAAGTTAGAATTGTCAATGGGAAATTCGAGAATTTTCAGAAATTTTCGGCAATCGGAGTGGATTTGTAATTGTAAAATGAGTTTCAAGATATCATACGCAAAATAATTGTAGGAATTCCCTTCACAACCTTCTCGTCAGTCAACACAGCAAGAAAAAGTGGGTACGAGGCCAACCTCGTACCCACTTTTTTGGCAGGATTCATACATGGAAAGATAGAACTTTCGTTTTTTTGTACTCTTTAGCCGTGCGATCTGGCTCTATCCCCCGGTGTCGCCGCCTGCATCGCCTGCGATCCCGCCGGTCGCAATGGGTCTGTCTGTAATGGCAATGGCCGCGGCTGCGAAATCCAGATCAGACTGATGATAAACCCAATGAACATAATCGCCGCACCGCTGAGATACGGATAGGTGACGTTCACGTCGAAGATGAAGCCCGCCCAGATCGGCCCAACGACGCGCCCCAGGTTCATGAAGGAGTTGCACAACCCCATCGCCGTCCCCTGACCCAGTGTCGTGCGCTTGGACGTGAGGGACATGATCACCGTGCGCAGCAGCGTCTTGGAGAGGATGAACACACCAGTCGCCGCCAGCACGCCGGGATACGTCTTCGCCAGCAGCAGCACGATGAAGGCCGCCGAACTCGCCGCCAGCGACACCTTGATGATCGACGCTTCGCCCCACCGTCGGGTCAACGGGCCGATGAGGATAGCCTTGCCGAGCGTCGAAGTCAGGCCGACGACCGCCAGGATCGTGCCCACACGCTCTGGACCGTAATCCAGCTCCTGCGCCGTATACAGGCCAAAGACAGATTCAAAGTTGGTCAGCCCAAAACTGACCAGGAACAGCATGAACAACAGCAGGCCAACAGGTCCAAACAGGGACTGCCACAGCAGGCCAAATTGCACGGTCCTGACTTTGCCCGCACGATTGCGGACTTCGACGGGCAGCGACTCCGGCAGCAGCGCCGCGCCGAGCGCCAACGCCACCATCGACATCCCCGCTGCGATGAAGAACGGCAACGCGAGCGAACTCGCGCCGAGCCAGCCGCCCGCCGCCGGCCCAAGAATAAGCCCCAGGCCCATCGCCGCGCCTAGCATCCCCATCCCCCACCCCCGCTCCTCGGCGGCAGTGCTGTCGCTGATGTAGGCCAGCGCCGTCGCTGACACCGCCGACGACAGCACGCCCGACAGCGCGCGCGATGCGAACAGCATCCATACTTCGGTGGAGAGGCCAAACAACAACGATGAGAGAGCATAACCAAACAAGCCCAGGAGCAGAATCGGCTTGCGCCCCACACGATCAGAGATGCCGCCCCACACTGGACCAAATAGCAATTCCAGCAGGGCTGAAACAGAGATCAACAAGCCCAATTCGCTGCCACTGGCCCCCAGTTTTTCGATGTAGAAAGGATACAGAGGGATGACCAGTCCATACCCCAACATCACCACAATCAGAGTGAAGGCCAGAATAGCGATGTTTTTGCGATTGCTGGTGTTCATAGCACTGCCTCTTTTTTACTTTTCAAGCAAGAGCGCCAAAGCTCTGGCTTTGATCTGCTCCATCGTCTTTATATCGACAGCCTGTTCTGCCCATTCGATGAGCAGGCTGAGTTTTCCAGAACAGGTCACTGCCCCCAATACAAGATTGACAGTACTCAGAGGAAAGCCGCCGCCTGGATTCATGATCAAACGATCCAGTTCCAGCGTTCCGTACATTTTCGGAAAGTCCATACGAGTGAGATTGGTCACCGCGGTTCCCATGAAGACCCTGTCGAGAGCATCCATCTTTTGCCGCTTCAGAAGATTCATGACGACGTCAGTGCGTTTGCCAAAAGCAGACAGCTTTTCATATCTCGGAGAATCTGGTGAAACCAGCGCGCCAAGGCGTTTGAAATGGAACGCTTCCAGGATGGATGGGTCGAGGTAACACCACGTCAACAGTTCCTGAAACAGCTTGTGGTCTATATACAGGGGCTTGATTTTGCGATGGAATCGCCGGGCGTTCTCCCAGAAATCCAACTTCACATTGTATGTACAACGAGGCGTGACCATCCCGGCAAAGAAACCCATCGCCTCGCCAGGCGGCTCTTGCAGGCGCTCTCTTAAACTACCGGCAATGCCGACGCTCGAATGATAGGGACGCGCGCCCTGAACAATGACCTGTGCACCCACAAAAGCGGCAGTCAAGGCCGTGTTTACTGTCACATTTTCTCGTCTACATCGCTCGACCAACCCGGATGTCTGCGCCTCAGATAACTCGACCGGCAGCATTTGATGGGTGTAATTCGCCCAATAGGCCTCGTGGATGCTCCGGTAGTCTTCTTGATCAAAGAATACACGGGTCGGCTCCCATTGCTTATTGATGCGATTGATGAAAAACTTAGCAATGCCACTCATCGAGATGTCTTCAGGTATTGTGTCCCTGCCAATAGGCACCGGGTCAGGTAACACTTCCACTTCTCGCGTCGGGTCGCCCAGATGAATCATCAAGTCCCTTGCCAGATAGGCCAACGACAAGCCATCACAGAGGATGTGGTGGCAAAAGATGATCAACTCGGATTCGGCAGGCGACTGAACGAGGATAAACCGTATCGCCGGCCGGGTGTCAAATTCAAAAGGAACCCGGCATGCCTCGTGAAACACCCGAATCCAATGATCCTCAGATTCTCGTGGCACAATCGCTATCGGGATTTCGCCAGCCCCCTCCGACGTGAACCATAACTCGTGATCATTATCCTCCTTGATCCGCACCCTGAGATTCGAATGGCGCCGGCGAACTTGCGCGACGGCGTGGACTAACATGCTTTCGGAGACCGCGCCCTTGATCCGGACAACCATGGTGACGACAGCATACGGGGACATAGATAGCAGACGCTCTATGGGCGTGATCTTTCTTGCGTAATTTTCGAGGATTTGATTTTCAGACATAGTTTTCGCATCCTTTCTCATTTCACGTTTTGTGCTTCCAACCTTACGATCCCCGCGCCCCCATCCACCTGTACCCGGTCGCCGGTCTTCAGACGCAGGGTGGCGTCGCCACAGCCGACCACAGCGGGAATGCCCAACTCGCGGGCGACGATGGCCGCGTGAGAGAGTGAGCCGCCGATGTCCGTGACCACCGCCGCAAGGCGCGGGAACAGCGGCGTCCACCCCACGTTCGTCGAGCCGGTGACCAGGATCTCGCCGGGTTGGAGCTGGTCGCCCTCTTCAGGACTATCGATACGCCTCACTATCCCCTCCACGCGCCCGGCGGAGCCAGGGTGTCCCTTGATAACACTATCAAGACTCGGCGCGACGGCAGATACAGGCGCGTGGGGATCGTAAACATCGATCCGCCGGTTTGGGTCCGCCGCCCACTGAAGAGGATCAAAACGCCCCCGAATCCACCGTGGCAAGGGCGGCAGAGCCTTGTATTTTTCGTGCAATTCTCGCCGGACGGAAATCTGGGCCACTGACGAAGTATCGCCGGACAGCACGGTGACGAGCTCATCAACCGTCAGGAAGAACACTTCATCACCAAGCCCGGCAAGCGCTCCCGCGTGCAGGAAAAACGCGCGGATGACATCTACGATCCGCGTAAGCTCGGCGCGCGTCGCTTCACGCAGCGTATTCGTTGTAACCACCTCACCGATTTTGCACTCTATGGTCTGACCCTTATGTGGCGGCAACTGGTGCGCGATCTCCTGTCGCACTGCGTCGAACTCGGCATCTCGTTTTCCCAGCATCACGTTCACATCGAACGGCGCTTTGTCGAATTCCGCCAATTGCCGGTCGAGCCAGGCCAGGTCTTCATACGGGCGCGGTTCGGACAACTCGTTCTCGTAGGTGCCGCGGTGGCCGTAGCGCTGCATGTATCCCTCGCGGCTCAATTCCCCGCTTCTCAGCTTGGAGAGGCCCACCAGCGGTCCCAGACTGTCCAGCTCTCCGGCGTTGCTGATTGTGGCCAGCAGTGCGTTGGCGTCTTCCTCTCCCAGAAGTTTAGTCAACGCTGCCTTGAGTTTGCGCGTCAGCGCCGCGAGTTCCTCGTTCATCTTGTCCTGAAGGAGATAGATCTCTTTCCACATGGGCCTGATGTCATCCGTCCATAGGGAAATCAACGCTCCCCCCTGCGCCTCTTCTATCCGCCGCTTCAACCCTGGGTACCGCTCCCGTACCGTCGCCAGGAATTCGGGCGCGGATTCCCGTAGCTTATTTTTCTTCACTTCGTTGCCAAACTCACGGGGTACAAGCTTGAACAGGATCGTCCCCCACGATACGGGGAACGATGGAACGTCCACACCGGCCGGCGGGGTGCCGATGGCATCCCCGATCACAGCCATCGCTCGCTCGTGCCTTCGCGTGAGTTTGAGCTGGAATGAGTAGACCAGGCTATAGTTGAGGTAAAGATAACCAGCAATATTTCCAAACGCAGAAGCATCTCCAAAGGACATGTTGCTCAGCAGCACTTGCCACACCGACCAGGTGCTGAGTGTCGCCGTGGTGGGGAACACCTCGCCTACGTTCATGTTCGTCCACAGGCAATCTCCCGCGAAGGTAGCGTTCCACTCTGTCATAGCAATCCTCCCCCAAAAATCCGTCTGTAACGCAAACTGTCAGTTTGCTTTTCCCGCAAGCTGACAGCTCGCGCTACGAACTTATCTCATCCCGCGAACAAAGTTACAGTGCCTGCCCCGCCATCCACCGTGATCGTCTGCCCATTCTGGATACGCCGCGTCGCCACACCCGTCCCCATCACCGCCGGGATGCCGTACTCGCGGGCGACGATGCTGCCGTGGCTGAGCGGCCCGCCGATGTCGGTGACGACGCCGGACGCCATCGCAAACAGCGGTGTCCAGGCCGGCGTGGTAACACTCGCCACCAGGATGTAACCCGGCTGCATTTGACCGAAATCCTCCGGGCCGTGCAGCACGCAAGCAGACGCTGTGACCTGACCGGCGCTTGTGCCTGCACCTTTGATCGTGTTGTCCGTTTGGCTGCCCTCACCGACTGCGATCATTCCCTCAACCTTGACGCCCATCACTTTCTTCGCCGAGGTGGGCAATACCGGCGGGGGCGTGACGCGCCCGGCTGCGCGAGAGAACGCCCGGCGCTCCTCAATGCGCGCCATCATCCCAGGCAACGCCGCACCCCGGTCCAATATGGCGACCGCCTGCTCCAGTTCCTCCAGCCGCAGCCAGAAAATGTCGTCGGGGTGTTCAAGGGTTCGCGCATCCACCAGACGGCCTCCTAACTCACGCAGCGCCCGGCGCAGCACCGGATAACCCAACCCAATATCGGCGAAAGCATCCTCGCGCACTTCGGCCAGGGACTGTGCCCAGTGAAGGGCTTTACGGAAGGCCCAGCCCTTCAATCGCTTGACGCGGGAGAACGCAGCTTCTGTCGCTTGCATACGCCTGGCTTCCAGCGCTGCCTGTCGTTCGTGCGGATTAGCGCCTTCGCCGCGCAGATACAGTTTGAGCGTCTCCAGCATCGGCGCAGGATCGTCGAGGGGCAGCGGTTTGGCAAAGTCGAGATTGTAGATGATGTGTCCAAAGGTGTTCAGGTGAGTTTGCAGACGGGTGCAGAAGTCAGGCCAATCAGGGAGTAAGGAGTAGGGAGTAGGGAATAGGGACGAGGACGCAGTCAGGTGAACGACGAGATCGGCGGTGGGAGCGTTGAGGATGTGGTCGGCCAGGTCGGGATGGGCGCGCACCCATTCGGATAGATCGTAGAGCGATTTCTCCGCGCGGATAGGTGTGCTATCGTACCCCATCAGGAAAGCGGTCGCGTCAGGGTCGCCGGGACGTTTGACCAACCTGTCGTACACGCGCGTGAAGAGCATCTCGCTCCCTGCACAGGCCCCCATCCACACCATCTGCGCCGTGAGGTTGAACATCGCAGCCCGCACGATCTCTCGCGCGCCATCAAGCAATTCTGCCGCCGAAAGGGTTGCCAGTGGTTGGCCTTCCCAACGCCGAACAGTGTCCGCGTAAGGCAGACGCCCATTCTCCCGCCAATAGGAGACACCGGTACGGATCATCCGCGGAAAAGATGGCAGCATCCTGGTCAACGTCCACCACGTCTGGCGGCCGTTGAGCCGGGTGTCTGAATAGACGTAATCGTTGATCGTCAAAAAGTGTTCTGGAAGCAGGGCTTTGGAGCGCGTGACATCCGACATCGCACGGGTGATACCGGCGTCATAGGCTTTGAACGCCATCGTGGTAAAGAGCGGGCTGACCGGATCGGGCATCAGGTC
>DAIUDK010000172.1:5316-9298 GCA_036845725.1 Chloroflexota bacterium | reverse complement strand
CGATGGAAAACGCTGCCACCGATTGATAGTTCGTAGCAACTTATGCGGTATTGCAAAAATACAATCTGGTAGTTCAGCGGGAAGGGCAGCCGGTCGAGGACGTAGCCGAATGCTGCCGTTGATACCGCCGTCACCACGCTGAGGATGGCCCAGCGCATGCCGTTGACCCTGGCGCGGCGCTCCGGCGGAATGACTTCGGCGACGACGGCCATCCACGACGATTCCAGCAGCGTCGCCGGAATGGACTTGATTGCCCAGATGAGGACAATGATTTCCACCAACCCTTTCTCGACGAAGAAGGGCAGTATGGCAAGCAATAAGAACGATGCCCGATGGGAGATGCGCACTCGATTGGTGTAGCGCACCAGGTCGCGTTGCTGTTCGACGGTGCGCCCCGCCGGAATCGACGAGACTGCCATCACAAGGGCAGGTAGCGATGTTAGCAGGCTGACCATGAAGTTCGACGCGCCGAGTCGCACGGCGAACACCGAGATGAAGCCGAAGATGCCGCCCATCATCAGCCCTTGCAGGGCCGTATCGATGGTGAAGTAGACGATGTTGCGGTTCACGGCAGAAAGCTGGTTGATGCGCAGCCACCGCAACTGCATGTTCAGAAAATGGGATATGCCAGAGAATAGTTTACGAGTCGTTAGCCGCATAGTCGAATTGCTAGAGCCTCGATGTATTGAATTTACTCACTCTACCGGCTGGACGGCGGGCACGATGTAATCTTCGATCAGCGCGATCAGGGGGCGATCATCGTCCATCCTCGCCGTGAAGACGACGACCATCTTATGCTCTGGGATGACGAAGATAAGCTGCCCGTAGCGTCCTTTGGCCGCGTAGGCGCCCCATTCTGGATATATCCACCATTGGTAGCCGTAGTCGAAGGTCTGCCCTGTATCGGCGTGGGGCGTGGTGGATGCCTGCACCCACTCGGCAGGGACGATTTGCTGTCCGTCCCAGAGGCCTTCGTTCAAGTAGAGATAGCCGAATTTCGCCATGTCGCGCGCGGTGATGTTCAGTCCCCATCCCCCGATCGCCAGGCCGTTGGAGTCCACGCTCCAGTTGACGCTGGACATACCGAGCGGCGCGAACAGACGTTCATAGGCGTACTGCTGCGTCAGCATTCCGCTCCGGTCCGCGACGATGGCCGACAAGACGTGCGAGCAGCCTGAGTTGTAGTTGAACTGGCTGCCCGGCTCCGTCACCATTGGCCGGTCGAGCACGAATTGTACCCAGTCCTGGCTGATCCACAGTTTCTGGTAGATCGGATCGCCTTCTGGCCAATCCAGCCCTGAGGTCATCGACAGCAAGTGCTCGATGGTCATCGTGGATTTGCGCGTGTCGGTATTGGTGAAGTCGTAATCGGGAAAATATTCGAGCATGGATTTGTCCACGCCTTCCAGGTGACCTTCTGCGATGGCGATCCCCACCAAAGCGGAGACGAAGCTTTTGGTGCAGGAGTAGAGTTCGTGTCGTGTGTCTTCATTGAACGGCGGCTGGTATGATTCAGCGACGATATAGCCGTTGCGGACGATCACCAGGCTGCGCACGTTCAAGTTTTGCTCTTCGATGGCGGCAAACATCCGCTGTAGTTTTTCGGGATCCATACCTTGTGTTTGGGGAAGAGCGGTGCGCCAGCCGTTGGTGGGCCAGTAAACGCCATTCGCCGCGGATAACGATGTTGTCAGCAGTGGCGTGGCTTCACTGGCGCGGCAGCCTAAGGTGAGGAATACAAGTAATCCGAACAACATCAGCAGGCTATTTCTTTTTTTGAACATGATGCTATCTCCTTGTGGATGGACGCTTACTTGATTCTATTGTAAAATCCGGAGAATATAACCAGGTTGGCTGCGCAGTGCGTGGCTGATGAGAATCTGGTTATGCTCTGGAGGTTCGATGTTCAAGTTACCCTCGCTACACGATTTCAGTCACGATGCCAAACTGCTGATTACCGTAACGGGTATCCTGGCAATCAGCTTTTTTGGCCTTTATGCCCTGTTGCGTGTGATTTACGTGCTGCGATTGGGTTACGGTCCCGAATATGTCGGCATCTTCAGTGCCACGGGCGCGTTGACGTATATGGGCATGGGTGTGCCGAGCGGCGCGCTGGGCGCACGACTGGGCACACGCAAGGCGATGTTGATCGGCGCGAGCATTGTCGTTGTGGGTATGATCTTGCTCCCATTGACTGAATTCATGCCGCTTGTGCTGCGTGATGGCTGGCCTTTTTTCTCGCAAGTTGTCCTCACTATTGGCTGGTCGATGTGTAACGTGAACCTCGTCCCTGCGCTGATGGCCTCGACCACCGAATGGAACCGCAACAGCGCCTACGCACTCAGCAGCGCCTTCCGGGAGACGGGCACGCTCGTCGGCACGTTTGTCGGTGGCTTGTTGCCGGGAATGTTCGCCGGCCTCTTCGCGCAGTCGTTGGATGATCCCGTGCCCTATCGTCTTGCCCTATGGGTAGGGGCAGCGTTAGCGGCTATCGCCTTGATTCCGTTGCGCCGCATCAAAAAAACTGCCGCGCCGGTGATGAAAGCGCACACCAGCAAATCCCGCAGCCCGGCCCCTGTCCTGCCGATCGCGCTGATGGCGATCTACATCTTTATCCGCCACGCAGGGTGGGCGACGTGCCAGAGCTTTTGCAACCCTTATATGGACGCGGACTTGCACTTGAGCACCTCGGCTATCGGGTTGATTACCAGCGTCGTGCAGATTGTGGCAATCGCCGCCTCGCTACTTACGCCGCGCATGATGGCTCGTTACAATAACGGCGGCACACTGTTGATCACCACCGTGGGCGTTGCACTGGGCCTGTTGCCACTGGCCCTTATCCCACACTGGGCCGCCGCCGGTATCGGGCGGATCGGCTACCAGATTGCCACGGCGATGTGGCTTCCCGTCCTGCAAGTCTTCCAGATGGAGCTGGTGGACGCTGAATGGCGGGCGCTCACTTATGGGATTATCTCGATGGCAATGGGCCTGGGTTTCGGGGCGTTGAGCCTGGTGGGCGGCTACATTATCACCGCCTTCGGCTACCGCAGCGTCTTTTTGGTCGGTGCAGGCCTGGAACTCGTCTCCGCAGTCGTGTTGTGGGCTATCCTCAAGCAACAGAAGTGCACAGCACGGTAAATCGCTAATCTCCACGAATTTTCAGTATTAGCGCAGATTCGCATGACTGGCGGCTGGTACCTCGTCACCTGAGCCGTTTGCTGGCCATACCCTCTTAACTCAATAGCGTTTTCAACGGATTCAGACCTGTTTTTCCTCCCAAACCGAGTATAGCCTCATCCGCGACCCCAGCTTTTCGTAGGGGGCGGATAACATTTTTTGACAAATCTGGCACATACGACTTGAGCAAAGCGCATTGGCCTGGCTCTGGTAGGAGCGTCACCGCACCGAGTCCGGCTGGCAGCAGGCATGTGTGGCCGGGCCGTAATGTCTCACACTGTTCTCCCCAGACCACCGTGGACGTTCCTTCGATTTGTGACAGTACGAAGAACCGCTCGCCGTCGCAGTCCAGCGTGTACGGCGTGATCAGGTCGAGACGTTCTAGCGCGAAGTGAGTGCACGCGAAAGCGAACGTCCGCGTGTTTACACCTTCGCGTAGCGAGATAGGCCGTGTTTTGCAGTCGAAGTTGTCTTCAATGTGGACGCCTTCCATAACATCGCGCACCTGCGCCTCGCGTTCTTCTTCTGCCAGCGCGGGGTCGGGTTGTCGCAGGTCGATGTAGACATCGGAGTTTTGCATGATCTCGTAGAAGAGCACGCCACCCGCCGAGTAGTGCATCGTCCCCGCATAAAGCAGAAAGGCGTCGCCGGGTTGTACGCTGTATTCCTGCATCAACTCGCGGATCGATCCGTCCACAATGGCGTCGTGGATGGCGGCTTCTGTGGCTCCCTCGACGTTGCCGCAGTGGATGGTCGCGCCGTCGCGGGTGTGGAGCATATACCATGCCTCGGTCTTGCCGGGATC
>DAIUDK010000172.1:0-5216 GCA_036845725.1 Chloroflexota bacterium | reverse complement strand
TGGTCGCGCCGTCGCGGGTGTGGAGCATATACCATGCCTCGGTCTTGCCGGGATCGTCCAGGCCGCGTTTCGCTGCCAGCGCGTCGTTGTGGTGCGCCTGCTCATCGAGGACGTTGGAAGCATCCAGGAACTTGATGAGCAGCGGGAAGCGCGTCCCGCAGCGGGCAACCACGTCGCGGCCCAGGAAATCGACGCCGTAGTCGTCGATCAATTCGTGCAGCGTCTTCCCTGCCAGCGCGCCGTTGATGACGATACTGGACTCCGGCCCGCGGTCGCACACCTCCCATGTCTCGGCGATGCGGTGATCTTCGGGCAAGCCCTCTTTCGCGTAGACCTCGGTGATCCAGCGGTTGCCGAAGGTGTAATTCCGTAGAATCTCTTTGAAGCGCAATGGATATAGCATGAGAAATCTCCTTGTGTAGAAAGGACCACGAATTTCCACGAAATTGGTTTTCACCGCGGAGTACGCTGAGAACGCCGAGTGATGATAGAATCTCTGCGCACTCTGCGTGCTCCGCGGTGGATTTCTACTGGCTGTTGATTTCGGTGTACTCGAACCAGTCGAAGTCAGCGACGGCGGTGCTGTTTTCGCCGTTACTGCTGGCGTATAGGCCAAGATACGCGCCGACGAAGCCGCCTGCCACCGTCGTGCTGAGGATGCGCCCGTCCACGTTCTCGGCGATGGGCTGCCAGGCTTCTGGCTCCGAGGCGACGTAGAAGTTGTACGCTTGGCCATACGCCTCGACTTTGAGGTAGATGCACTTGCCCGAGACGGCGCTTTCGGCTAGAACGGTTTCTGCACCCTTTTGGCGTTTGATCAGGCGAACGGTGTTATTGCCCGTCACTACAAAGCGGAAATGGAAATCGCTGTTTTGTAGCAGCACAAGGCCGGCTTCTTCATTCGATGCACCAGGCGCGAAGTCCATAGCTGTCCGCGCCGTGAAGTTGATGTGCTGCTGCCGCCGTCCCACAAAGCTGGGGTTGGCCCATTCGGAGAGCTTCTGCGGGCGCAGTTTGAGCCGCAGATAGCCGGGGCGCTCGGTCAGGCTGTAGAAGTCGTCGCGCGGCGTACGCAGGAAGTTCCAGACGTAATCCAGGTGTTCGCTCTCAAAGTGGTCGCAGGCCGGGCGCGCAGGCCAGGTGTGCTCCGGCAGATTCGGTACGGGATACTCGAACTCGATTTTACCGCTACCGGGGCTGACGATGGGCCAGCCGTGCTCCCAGATGAGCGGCGCCATAAACGTCTCGCGGCCCAGGTTGAAGTAGTGATCTTCGTTGGGGTCGCCGTCGGGGAGGAAGACGCGCTCCAGCCGGTGGCCGCCGTAGGGCCGCATCGCCAGGCAGACCAGCCACCATTCGCCGTTCTGCGTTTCGATGATGTCGGCGTGGCCCGTGCCGGTGATGGGGTGATCCTGTCCCAGGTGGCGATGCGTGAGGATGGGGTTGCGCGGGTTGTTTTCGTAGGGGCCGATGATGCTTTGGCTGCGCGCGATGGTGACGGCGTGATTGTGGCTCGTCCCGCCTTCTGCGATCAGCAGATAGTACCAGCCGTTGACCTTGTAGAGGTGCGGCGCTTCGGCGTGGATGCTGTCCTTCATCATGCCGTCGTACAGCGCGTATTTCTCGCCGGTGAGTTGCATCGTCTGTAAATCCAGCTCTTGCAGCCAGATTTCGCGGTGCCCGCGATACTGCTCGCCCTGCGGGGGGATGCGGTTGCCGGTGTACCAGACGCGCCCGTCGTCGTCGAATAGCAGCGAGGGGTCGATGCCCGGCGCATCCTTCAGCCAGTACGGCTCCGACCACGGCCCCGCGGGATCGGTCGCCGTGACGATGAAGTTGCCGCGCTCTTTTGTCCCCGCGACGAGTGTGTTGATGACGTAGAACACGCCGTCGTGGAAGCGGATCGTCGGCGCATACAGGCCGCCGGAAGGCCGCACGCCGTCCAGCGGGAGTTGTGAGGGCCGGTCGAGGGCGTGCCCGATCTGTCGCCAGTGCACCAGATCGCGGCTGTGAAAGATCGGCAAGCCGGGAAAGTACTCGAAGGTTGAGGTCACCATGTAGTAATTTTCCCCAACGCGACAGAACGAAGGGTCGGGATAGAACCCGGGTAGAATTGGATTACGGTACGTTTTTGACATAAGTATCACCTCGTTTTTTTTCTGATCCGGTTATGACAAACTGAAGCCATTACGCTTCAGTACGGTTCTGTTTCTCGCAGCATCAACAATGAATCGCCTCGATCTGCATAGTCCAGAAAGCCGCATTTTCGATAGAGTCTTATCGCGTGGTTATCCTTTGAAACCATAAGACTGAGTTTTTGAATGTTGTGCTCTGATGCATGATCGAGCAACCATTCGATCATTTTCTCCCCAATGCCTCGACGCCGGTAGTTTTTCTGGACCGCGATTGCTATGACAGGTATCGTTTCATCGATGTAGCCTCTGATGCAATTGTCGTCCGTGTAAAATCTATACCAGGCTGCCCCGGCCGGTATTGCATCGACGAGCGCGATTACCGCAGCGTCTCCTTTTCTTTCACCCCAGTCAACAAGGGCATTATTCACACCTGAAGCGGCGAGGCCTTCCTCAAACGCAGGCTTATTGGGGTTAGGTCGCCAAAACACTGCTTCATAAAGCATTTCGCGCATAAACTGTATATCCGCCGGGGTTGATTTTCTCAGATGTATATTCATGTGGCTATTTTGCTGTTAACCGATTGGTCAATTTCCTCAAATGCGTCACTTCCACTAGCATCATCGTGATGTTCTCCTTTCACATCCACGCACGCTTGCGCATCCACAGATACATCCCCACGGGCAGGAGCAGCATGAGCGCCATAAGCGCGATGAAGGCGCCCTGGCTTGTCCAGGCGTCGAACCGGAAGGTTGGCTGGAAGAAGTTCATCCCGAAGAACCCGGCGAGAAACGAGATCGGCATGAACATCGTGGTGATGACGGTCAGCGTCTTCATGACCTCATTCATGCGGTTGCTGACCACCGATAGGTAGGTATCCAGCGCGCCGCCGACCAGATCGCGCAGGCTTTCGCTGATGTCGTAGAGCCGCACCAGATGATCGTACACGTCGCGGAAGAAGACGCCGTACCCGTCCGGAATGACGGCGTAGTCGCCGCGTCCTAACTTGTTGAGCACCTCGCGCTGTGGGCCGATGATGCGCCGCAGCGTGAGCAGTGCGCGCTTGAGGCCGAAGATCTGCTCCAGGACGCTCGGCGCAGGGTTGTCGAAGACTTGATCCTCGATTTCGTCGATGGTCACATCGATGTCCTCGACAACCGGCATATAGTCGGCGGCGACCTCGTCGGCCAGCTTGTAGAGCAGGTGCGCGGGGCCGCGGCGTAGGTGACGCTCGTCGCGTTGGCACAGGTTCCACACGCGATCCACGGCTTTCAACGGCGTGTCATGGTGGGTGACGAGATAATTTGCACCCACAAACACGTCCAGTTCCAGCGTGTCGATGTCGTTTTCTTCGACATTGTAACTGACCGCGTGCAGCACCAGATACAGGTATTTGCCCCAATCGTCCACTTTGGGGACGTGCGACTCTTCCAGCGCATCGTCAATCGCCAAAGGATGGAACCCGAACACGTCGCGCATAATCGGCGTGCAGGCCTCCGGCGACTCTTCGCGCATGTCCAGCCACAGCAGCCCGCCGGCGTCTTGTAACAGCTCTGGCAGCGCCTCCGGCGAAACATTGGCACGGATTTCTCCGGCGCCTGTGAAATATAGGATACGAATCATCGGACCTCTCCTCAAAATCAACCACGAATCTACACGAATAGGAATCAAAATTAGTGAGGATTCGTGAAGTTTCGTGGTGAAAATGCCAGTTCACAGCCAATCACGTACTAGATGACCTCAAGGTAATCGCGGTCGGGCAAGGCCGGGAACGGTGCGGTCGGCAGCGTTTGGTACCAGTAGGCGACCGAGGCGATGTCGTCCTGCAAGGGGAGATAGCGCCTGTAGCTGCGCCAGCCAAGCGCCTGGATCGTCACCCGCAAATCTCGCCGGAAGCGGATTGGATCGACGATGTGCCAGCGGTACAGGCCGAAGCGCTGTTGCGAGCGGTAGACGCCATCGGATTTGACGACCTGGTGCAGCCCGGCGTAGGGCGTGGTGAAGGGCTGGTACTCGCGCGTCGCAGGATTCTCGAAGTTGTACGAGCCGCAGAAGTAGTCCTCGGTTCCTGTGCCGCAGATGGTGGGGAAGTCCGCGTCGCCGTCCAGGTAGAACTTGATCTCGCCCTCACCCCACCAGCCGGTGTTGTTGACACCCCACGCTATGTATGTACCGACGTAGTGTCCCTGTCCCCGCACACCATCGAGGAGCGTGTAGACCTCTTTGTAGGGCAGCGGATTGGCGCGGCGAAACTGCGCGTGGAAGTAGCCCGCGTCGTCCGGTACGTCGGTGAGTGTGTAGTTGATTTGGTAGTAGAGTGTCATCCGCTCCTCGCCGATGTTCTCCATGGTGATGTGGCAGTGTTTGTGGAAGGGCATCTCCCAATAGCAGTTGAACGCGCTGCCGGGATTGACGCATACCGCCAGCGATGCCAGTTGCGCGTATTGCCCCCAACCCATGGCGAAGAAATCGCCCACCGGGCACTCCACCGACGGCTGTTCCTGATCGTCCCAATAGATGCGCAGGATGCTGTAGCGCCAGTTGCCCGTCGGCGTCATCCAGATTTGCTGGATCGCGCCGGGGCCAGCGATATCCGCCAGGATGAAAGTTTGGCCGGGATCGATACCCACCGAGGGCGAAATCTTCCAGCCCTGGCCCAACTCGCGGGCGCAGCCCGCACCGGTCCCTTCGATCGCCATGCCCGCTTTGCCCTTCTCGCCGGTGAAATTCTCCGGGCTGATCGAGCGTGATTGCGCGTTCGAGAGGCGGGCGAGGTTGCCGATGTGTAAGCCTAAACCGTTGAATGTGGTCATACGGGTTCTCCTGTAATTTCAAATATTGCGTCGAAAATGCACCCACTTGTCTCGCTGGTTTACCGTGTCTACTTTCCAGCCTGCTGAAAGCCATGATTGAGCATGGGGATGTTGCTGAGGTGAGGTGGGATTAGCCCACCATTCCCGATAGATATAAGCGCTCTGCGGCAATTTGACACCTAGAATTGTTTCTATCTCATCGAAGGCTATTGTTTTTTCGCAGTACCGCATAATTCACTACGCGACTTGGCAAAAGGGGGTTTCATAGCAT
>DAIUDK010000171.1:0-9377 GCA_036845725.1 Chloroflexota bacterium | reverse complement strand
TTCTAGACATGCTATAATGTGAGTAAATGCACGGAGGTGCCAGCCGATGATAAAAGCTAAACGCTTATCATTCAAAGAACTGAGCCAGAAATTGCGCGACTACGAACGGCAATATGGCTATTCCACCATCGAGTTCTACCGCCGCTTTGAGAACGGTGAGCTGGGCGATGACGCGGACATGATGATGTGGGCCGGCCTGTATCACCTGTACCTCACCTCGCTGCCCGTGCGCCAGTTTATGCAACGTGAACCTGTGATGGCATGAATATCGATGATTACTTCGACTCGGTCGAGCGCAGTTTGCGTAACGCGCCGCACGTCAGTTCCTTGCGCGAACCTGTCGAATGTTTGGCGTCAGACGATGACAACGGCTTGTTGCGCTGCCGGGTTTTCTTCTGGGACGATTCCTACCTGGACATTTATGAGGTCGTCAGCACCGAGTTGGGCTATCCGGTGCGCATCCATTATGCCTATGCGTATATGCGCCAGGAACAGCACATTTTCCGTTACGACAATGCCCCACATCACCCCGAGATCGTGACGCACCCGCACCATAAACACATCGGCGTCTCAGAATATCCCGCACCCTCCGATCAACCCACGCTCGGTCAGGTTTTGGCCGAAGTCGCGCTCTGGCTAGAGCAAGAATCGTGATGACAAACGTGGGGATGCCCACCCCCGCCGTGACCGACGCCACCGCGCCGCAGATCACCCTCCACGACGGTACGGTGACGGCGACAACCCCCGCGAGGACAAAGCCACTGCACTTCTCCGCTACTGCTGCTGTTGACCGAATCCGTGCTCTTGCCAATAGTCACAGACCAACACAAAGGCCGCATCCAGTGTTGCTGCCGGAAGCGCATACTCCTGCGCCAGCGCTGCATAGGCAGCGGCCCAGCCAGGCGGCGGCGACGGCAAAGCATCGGGTAGCGCATGCGTCCCACGCGTTTCGAACGTGGCGTGCAACGCGGTGCGCACGCGCATAGCATCCAGCAGCCCGGATGTGATGAGCAGCACCAGATCCGCCAAATCCTTGACCCGCGTGTTTTCACGATCACGCCAGGGGAAGGTATAGGCGTGGACTTTCTCGGCGAATTGCTGTTCCACAGGATAGAGCGCGATGCGTGGGGCAGGGATACCGGCAAATTCCAACAGGCTGTGTAGCTGGATCCACTCCGGCCGTGTGGTTATCGTATCGCCCAGCCCCAGGTCCAGGTGGAAGCGGGCAAAGGTGCGCCCTGCCAGGCGCGCTTCCACCGCGCAGCGCAGTCCGCCCCCCGGCGCGCCGGTCTGTTCGAGGTTGGGCTGCGCGAGCCGAAATTCAAACCCGTCGTTCAGAGCGTGCGCGGCGGCCTGTTGCAGATGTTCGTAACTGAACACTGTCCAGAACGCTTACGCATCCGCACCAACTGCCCGCGCCCAACGCGCCGGATCGGGAAGCGTCAAATCCAGGTCGAGTGTGGCGCGCGCCCGGTTGTCGAAGCGCACTTCCAGCGCATAGCCGCCTTTGAGCACCCAGGGCGGCGACGTTGGCGTGAACAGCCGCGCCAGCAGGCGCTCGAAGGCCACCCAGCGGTACAAGCGGCGCAGATCGATGCCACGCTGCTGCGCCATAAGCCGCAGGCGAGCTTCCAGGGCGCTGCGGAACGCCTGTGGGGTGGCGTAGTCGCCGATCACAATGGCAACTCCGTGACGCGGGGTGCGGCTGCCAGAGCTTGCGCCAGCCGTTGACGCGCCGTTGGCGCACACGGGGCGGTTTCCAATGCCGCGCGGCGCACCATGCCGCGTTCCAGGGCCTGGCTCACGGCCTTGTCAAGGTGTTCCTGGCTCAATGGGCTATCGGCGACATCGAGCAAAGTCCGCAGCGGGGTCGTCACGCGATACCCGCCGCGCTCTTCGATCTCCGCCGCCGCGAGCGCCGCCCGGTGCAACACACAACCGGGCGGCGCGGATTTGCGGAAACCCGGCGGCGCGGTCAGGTGGATGCGCGCCGGCAAAACGTCGCTCAGCGCGTGGAGCGCCAACGCCGTTTCGTGAGAGGCCGCGACTTGCGGCTGGCCTTGCTGCGTACGGCTCCACAACGTCAGGCGAATCAGGTCTTCGTGCTCGTCAGGGGGGAAGTTCCGCAGCCGGAAGATCCCGCGCTCCACCCGCACCCAGGCGCCGCGCGCCACGTGAAAGTGCTGCTGGCTATAGGCATACCCTGCCTGCCGGGCCTGCGCGGCGGTGAAATACCCGCCCTGCGCTTCGGCGAGCGCGTACAACTGCTGTAGGTTCTCCTGCGGATCACGTCGCATTACAAAATCCTTATAGTGAATATAAGGATTTTACAGCGAGGGTGAAGAAATGTCAAGTATCACCGTCGCCGGCAGACCGGACTCCGGGCGGATGCCGGTGGATGACAACCCGCCAGCGTGCCTCTCTTCGCTCCGGCGAGGCGCGCCTGCTACCGGCTCGCGGCGCTGTGGAAAGACGGCCGCGTGGTGGCGCGGATTCAGTGACCTGCGTTGCAAGTAACGGTTGAGAAGCTGTATGAGTCATAGAGAGGTCAAACGCCGTGGATGTGATCAATCATCTACGGCGTTTTGTTGGTTGGTACGTTGTGCCTCCGTTGCCACGCATCTCACCCCAGAGATTATGTGCTTACTACAAGATTGTTAAGCTTGCCCATCAAATGGGATTAGGCAGATTACTGGATCACTTTTGCAGCTCTTTCCACTCTTTGCGCCATTCTCTTAATTCTCGTTGAATCTTGTATACGCGAAGCCACAAATCACCAAGTACAGTCAAGATTCCCATCAGTATAATCCAGTATCCAATATCTCCCCATTGATTCATAAGAACTTTCCTCCAATTGAGTTCTAAACACTTACTTTACTTACGGTGCATACATTTGTGATCGGTTCTGGACATAGTCAGATCGCTTAAGAGCAACAGTATAGTCAACAACCAAAGCAGTTCCATCCGCAAAAGCTACCGCTCCACCGGCAAATACTGCCACCCCAGGCACTACTGCTGCAAGAGTCGCGCCGAAGCTAGGGCCAGAACCTGCAAAGCCAGCCACTATCATTGCTGTCCCTTTTGCCATAGGGCCAAATCCTAGTAGCATCTTGGCTAGTCCTCTATCCCTGTTTCTAGAATCGGCTCTTGGTAAATCAGGGATGCCACTGGCAAATATGTCCGTTCCTTTTTGAAAAACATATTGATCAGTGTTTAAACCTAACCGATCTCCTGTTCTTGCCAATATGATGTCTGTGCGAATATGAGCATTCCCGTCAAGTGGATTGTCGCTGTAAAACTTAGCCACATTGAAAGTTGCTTCATTATTGAATACGCCGACGAAATCAAAGATTTTGCCGCCAGAACCCGCTTTGAAATAGCCTATAGCCGATGTGCCATTCCATGGACTATTAGCATTTCTGGCCTCAATGCCGTCCAATTTGTCCCCGACCTGCGCCTCGAGTAAGAGCTGCCACCAATCAGTATGTCTTTCATCGTGAGTCCAAAGATAAGATCACTTATCTTAACCACCCCTACGCGACTCGCCGGAGTGGGCGGTGAAACCTCCTGGGAGTAGAATGGGGCTGTCAGTTCCAACCATTCTAGTCCACAGGAGGTGAAGCTATGTTAGTCGAAATCGAGTCTTTCGTCAATTGGGTGCGCCGCCGCAATCCCACCGCGCGCACCTGGCGCGATTACGGGTACGACCTGGCGCAGTTCGTGGCTGTCGTCGGCGACCGGCCGCCCGCCGCGCTCACGTTTCACGATGTCGATCGCTTTGTGAGCCAGCAGGCCGCGCGGGGCTACCAGCCCGCTACCATCAACCGGCGACTGGCCGCCGTCACCGCGTTGTATATTTTCCTCGCCGATGAAGACACCGCGTTGGTCTGCCCCGTGCTGCCGCACCGCCATCAACTGCGACAGCGTCAAGGCTTGCCGCGCCCGGTCGCCGAAGCCGATCTGCAACGCTTCTTCGCTGTCATTTCCGATGCTCGTGACCGGGCGATGTTCCTCTT
Organism: Chloroflexota bacterium; assembly: GCA_036845725.1. GTDB lineage: Bacteria > Chloroflexota > Anaerolineae > B4-G1 > SLSP01 > DSWT01. The sequence continues at coordinate 5,361 of DAIUDK010000171.1, read as the reverse complement.
GATGTTAAGGTGTGGGCTACGCATCGCCGAAGTCGCGCACATGCGGTTGTCCGATCTGTATCTGGACGAAGCCCCGCCGCGTCTGCTGGTGCGCGGTAAGGGCAGCAAGGAACGCGCGGTGTATCTCTCACCCCAGGTCGAACGCGCGCTGCGCTACTACCTGACCGCGCGCCCCGTCGTCGCTTGCGATGCGGTGTTTCTCAGTTACCAACACGCCGGGCTATCCACGACCGCCATTCACAAGCGCCTCATGCTGTACCGCGCCACCGCCGGGGTGCAGTTGACCGCCCACCGCTTGCGGCACACTTTCGCCAACGACCTGGTGCGCGCCGATGTTCCGGTCACCTCCATCCAGAAGCTGTTGGGCCACGCCTGGCTGGATAGCACGCAGACCTACGTCGCCGCCAACGACCGCCAGGTGCAGGCCGATTTCTACGCCGCCAGCGCGCAATGGGAGGCCGGCGATGAATACTACGCCTGACCCGGAAACGGCCGCCGCCCGCTACGACGCGGCGCTGCGCCACGCGCAAGCCCGGCATCGTCCCCTGGACTACCCCGCACCGGCGCCGACGGCCCGCTGGCCCGCCGAGAACATCGCCTTGCTGGAACGCTACCGGGAATGGTTGCACAGCGGCGGTCACAGTCGCTACACCAGCGCGCAACTCTACATTCCGATGGCCGGGCACGCCTTGGGCCTGAATCTCAAGCCGCATTCGCAGCTCGACCTGGAGGCTGATCTGGAACGCGCCCTGGACTACATCCAGGCCAAACACCTGAGCGCGGAATGGATCCATATGTGTCGCCTCGCCCTGGAGAAGTTCCGCACCTTTCTGCGCCAGGAACGCGGCTGCGTCGTGGTGACGCTACCGGACGTCGAGCACGCCTACTACAGCGCGGGCCTCCCGGCCTGGCTCATCCAGCAGCTCGAACGTTACCAACACGTCCTGCAACGCAACTGGCGTCCGGCGCGCTTGCCGGAGAGCATCCACCGCTTCTGGAGCCAGCACACCCGCATCTGGCGCTGGCTCTGCGCGCAACATCCGTGCGACGCGCCCGGCGACGTGCAGCGCCAGGACATTTTCGCTTACATCGACCAACGGTTGGCGGCCGGGTACGCTGCCAGCGGCATCAACCAGGACTTGCGCTATTTCCAGGCTTTCCTGCGTTTCCTGCAAGAACAGGACTTCGCCGTGCCGCAGGCTTTGTTGCGCCTCCACGGCCTCAAGGAAGCGCAGCGCCTGCCGCGTTTCCTCACCGACGCGCAAGTCCACCGCTTGCGCGACGATTTCGAGCGCCAGGTCGCCCAAGCCTCCAACGCCGCGCAACGCCGTGACGCGCTGCTGGATCGCGCCGCCTTCTACCTGCTCTGGCACGGCGGATTGCGCCTGGGCGAGGTCGAAGAACTGCGGCTGGAAGACCTGGACTTGCCGGGACAACGGCTCACGGTGCGCCGGGGCAAGGGCCTGCGGGATCGCACGGTGTACCTGACCACCACGGCGACGCGGGCGCTGCAAGCCTATCTCGATGTGCGCGGCCTGGGCAGCGCCGACCACGTCTTTCTGCACCGCAATGCGCCGTTGTACAAGGACCTGGTGCGCGACCGGATCAAGGCAGCCGGGGCGCGGGTGGGCGTCAAGGTCAGCCCGCACCGGCTGCGCCACACCTTCGCCACGCAGTTGGTGAACGCCGGGTGCAAGATCACGACGATCCAGAAACTGCTGGGTCATCAGAGGATCAACTCGACGCTCATCTATGCCCGCGTCCACGACCGCACCGTGGCCGAGGATTACTACGCGACAATGGAAATCGTGGAACAACGGCTTTTGCTATCCGCACCGGATACCACAGAGCTTGACCCTGAACCGGCGGATGTCACGCCAGATGAGAATGTGAATGTGCTGTTGGCGCAGCTGCGCGCGCCGCACCTGGACCTGGAAGCGCGCCTGGCGTTGGTCGCGCAACTCCACACCGTCCTAAATGGGACTACCCCGGAAGCGTAAATGGTGATAGAATGAAGTTACCGGCGCGGAGGATAGGGCAACGCAGGAGTGCGACCTGAGCGCCGCCGCCGGTGACGGTGCAACTGGACAGCGCCATTGTTATGGCGCTGTCCACTGCGTTACCCCAAGTTGCACTGTCGGGAAAGCGATAAACTCATATCTCCCCAGGTGGGCAAGGTTTTCCGGAATAGCTAAAAGTTTCAGGGATCGCCCCGCTCTTATACACTTTCCAGCCCGCCTCGGTTTCTTTTTAACTTATTCTATCCCATTTGTGGTCTAGCAAATGGAGGTAAGCTCACTTGCCCTGCGAATGTGCTCGGCTAGTTTTGGTAATTCATTATTAGCACAAATACCATACCCGGGATTAAGTTTTTGCAGTTTTGACAGGTCGCTTCGGTTTTTGACTAAAGCTGGACAAAGGGACCAATTTTCCCCCTTGCTCAGGAACATCCATTCCACATTTCCTTGAAAAGACCCTATAACACTTGTCAGTCTTTTAGCCAATTGAGGGGTGGGATTTACATAACGCCACACAACTAGTGGCGGAACGGTTATCAAATCAGGGAATCTAGAGAATAGTTCTTCTCCACTATTACAAGAATACTGCTCAATTTCTCCCCATTTTCTCAGCGCGTCAATGATGTCAATCATACAAATCCGTTCTCCTTAATTGATACGCTCATTCCATGAGAGCTTCCGGATTTAGCCCTTTCAACAACCTCAAGTAATCGCCCCAAGGTATGGGAACCCTTGATAGTCGTGGATCAAACACATACCCACCATCAGTATAAACATAGTGATTATAGTACTGGCGAACCATATTACCGGCTTCAGGGATAACAACTTCAGTCCACTTCGTTACTCCATGTATTTGCGCAATCCTACCACTGCCAGCCGCATTATACAAGTCTCTTGCTATTTCACTGCAATCGTAATTGTAATTGTTAATAAACTCTTGATAAGCCGGATCCAACATCTTGGCCTGAGCTCCCGGGTTGGGAAGGTGATTGGGATTAACAGCACGGAATTGATAACCTCTGAAAGGAGCCGCCATTTGCTGCGCAATCCGCATTTCATCATCGTCCCCGTCCATCAACTCCGTTGCGGCAAGAGTACCAGCTGCAGCCAAGGATCCTCCGCCAGTTGCCAGAGTTCCACCGCCGACAAGACTGGTAGCGACTGGCGCCAAGAGCATTATCCCGGTTCCGGCGGCCATCCCGATCAAACCGCCGGTAGCAATGGCTGCCGGATCGATGTTGGTCGTTAAGGCTGCCCCTAACTCCATACCGCTGTTCAAGTTCCCGACGACTTGACCGCCGTAAGCAACCGCCATGCCTACCAAGCCGCCCCCCACAATCCACGGGAAATGGCCATCGACGTCTATGTGTTTCAGCGGATTGTTGTAGCAATACGCATACCGGTTGAGACTCTGCGGATTCCCCGGGCTGGGCACAATCGAATCCGCCTGGATGAAGCGGTTAAGATAAGGGTCGTAGTAGCGGGCGTTGTAGTCGTACAGCCCCAAGCCACTCTCGCGCCGTTGACCGGTGAACTGGTAGTTCGTCGGCATTGCGCCGCTGCGCGTCTCGCCATACGGGTAATAGCGCAGCGCGCTCACCTGTGCGCCCGCGTCATCCGTCGCCAGGGACGCGCTGCCTAGATGATCGCCGTGCAGGTAGGTGAGTTCGCTGTCGCTTACACGCAGCGCTATGCGTTGCCCGCCCGCGAAGTAGTAGCTGGCGGTAACGCGCTCCGCCGCGCTGAGGCGCACTTCCACCGCGCCCAGGTAGGCCGTGACGCCGCCGGCGTCTTCGCGTAGGACGCGCGCGCCATCTCCATTGTAGACGAAACGCGTTATCGCGCCAGTGACGGTGTAACCGGGCCAGAGCTCGCTGCCTCAACCCGCCACCTCGTCTCCAAATTACATTACCAGGAAAGCGATAACCTTATGGCTCCTCAAGTGGGCAACGATCTCCAGGATAGGCAAAAGTTTCGCAGATCGCCCCCCATTTGTACACTTTCCAGCCAGCTTCGGTTTCCTTGAGCCAGATATCGTTAATTCGAAAGGTATATGGCGTGAGTTGACTTACACATTGGTACTCATATCCCCAATGCGCCTCATTGGTAGAAGAAAGAATGCCCCCTACACCACCCGTTCCCGTACCATCCCAATCTCCCCGGCGGCATCGGTAGAATTGCCGGCCCTGCATCCACTCCTCAATCTGGTCCCATTGCTCCGGCGCCGTGACTCGTTTGGCCTTATCCAGATTTGCCGTTCGGAATGCTTCGAAGAACTCTTTAGCGATGTCCCCGGCATCCGCGGTTTTTTCAACACATGCGGTCAACAACACAATGCATAGACACACACCCAAAACGATAAGGATATTGGCTTGCCTCCAACTCCGTTTGACAGCTATAACAGAGTAAAGCATAGTTACCCCCTTGCGAAAACTATCTTACCATCCAGAGAGAAAACAAAATTTTCCCTGACAGCGGTCATCTACAAACGTCCAGGTATTCTGCCCACTGCCAATAGGAGTGACGGTCATCCAACTGGGCCAAGGAACACGTTCATACTGCCCCTCTGTATTTTTTACTACGGGTTCGAAGGTGTGATTTTTGACGTTTCGTGGCGGCTCTGCATTTGTACCTTCGACCCCGCCCAAAGCCGCTAATACATCAGACACAGAAACATGATAGGCTGCTGTATAGAAACCGATATGGTGGGAGGGCAAGTCTTCTACAGCAAAAGAGGTATTCTTGCCGCGACCGAAAGCCATTGTACCTTCCCAAGCTTCAAACCGGTGGCTCCAATCCTGGTAAATACCATAGGCTATACCAATTGCATCTTCTGGGCGCGCCTCTCCAGAAATTTGATAGCGCCCTTGATAGATTAGTGTGATTGGCCCGGCACGAACATCCTGCAAAATGGATACTACTCCACCACCATCGGCTATGAATTGTTTGACTTGTTGAATAATATCCTTGGGTTTCCCCGTGCCGATGTGACTTCGATCAAACCAACCTTGTTTTTCGCTGTAGTAGTAACGTGTATTGGGATCTGGACTCGGAGAACGCGGCGATGGGGTATCGTCGATGCAGTGTATGCTGCCCGCTGGACACCAGTAGTGCCCCGTCGGATCCGTATACCTGAGCGGCGCATTCAGGACATAGCTATACCGGTTGAGACTCTGCGGATTCCCCGGACTCGGTACAATCGTATCCGCCTGGATGAAGCGTCCCAGCGCGGGGTCGTAGTAGCGGGCGTTGTAAAAGTACAAGCCTATCGAGCTGTCGTTACGCTGACCGGTGAACTGGTAGCTCGTCGGCGTGGTGCCGGAGCTGAAGCGCGTTCCACCCC
>DAIUDK010000170.1:0-9517 GCA_036845725.1 Chloroflexota bacterium | reverse complement strand
ACCGGGCGGGTGGTTCCGCCGCAGGATCCGGCAGCACTCGCAGCGGCGCTACGCGAGTTGGTGGACAATCCCGAAAAACGCCGCGTGATGGGGCAGGCCGGACGCCTGCGCGTCGAAACGGAGTTCACCCAGGAGTTGATGACGCAGCGTGTGATGGAGGTCTACGAAAGTCTGGTGTGACTTTTCTGCTGTAGAAAAGCGGCGCAATGTGGTTTATTGCGCCGCTTTGGCTTGGTCGTACACACGCTCGAATTCCTCGTGGTATTGACCGGCAATCTCGGTGCTGTGCAGGATCAACACATTCTCGTCGTTGTAGTTGGCGGCATTGCTGCTGAAGTTGTACGATCCGGTGATGACGATGGCCTGATCGACGATGATCACTTTGTGGTGCATCATGTAAGGGTTGCCATCAAGCAGAATGTCGATTCCGGCCTGTCGAAACGTAGTGACATCCGACCCAGCAGTGTCGAGGTTACGCGTCTCGATGACCATGCGCACAGGAACGCCGGCGCGGTGACGCGCTATGATGGCGCTGGCGAGTGCGTCGTCGGTGAACACGAAAGCCATAACATCGAGGCTGGATTTCGCCCCCTTGATCAACTGGATCATCCGGGCGGAAGCGTTCCCTTCGGCCTCGAAGATGTTCTCCACCTGCACACCGGCAATCTCGATTTGCGGATAGGGCGTGTTGTCAGGCGAAGTCATCCCAAACTTTCGTTGCACGAACATCTCCTCAAACTCCACCGTGTAATTCTCCGCCAATAGCTTGGAGTCGGCGACAATGATGTTGTTGTTATTGCGATAGGTCCCGTTCGTGGTCAGGTTCCAGGAGCCGGTCCACACCTGTTTGCCATCGATGACCACAAATTTGTTGTGCATGAACGGCTCGGCGCTGTCGAAGACGACCGGCACTTGAGCCTGAAGCAAGCGTGTTGGGCCCAAAGCATCAGCGTAATCCGAGTCCGTCACCAGACGCACCTGCACGCCACGTTGATGCGCACGGACCAACGCATCGGTCACATTGACCAGATTAAACTCAAAAGCGGCCACGTCCACACTTTTCTGGGCGCTTTCAATGGTTGCTGCCAGGCGTTCATCCATGCCGCCTTTGCGGTCTGTGGGGCGATCGGGATAACGTGGGGTCGTAAAGAAAACCTGGATGTTGGCTTCGTCAGAGACCTCGACAGGTTTGGAGCTGCCGACCAGCAGGTCTATACCCGCCCAGGCGGCGATGATGACGAAAAGAGAAATGAGCAACTCCTTCCAGCCGAATGGACGCTTTCGCGCTTGCCTGGACGTTAACCGCGTCATCGACTACATCCCGTCGGCATAGGTGGGTGCCGATGCCAGAAGCAGGTGCAACATGACGGCGGGATCGTCGGTCTCTGCGCTGGTGTTGGCCGTTTCGCGGATGTAGCGTCGCAGGCTGTGTAGTGTTGGATCAAGATGTTCCCAGGCTTCCTTTTCATCCATGTTGGCGGTTTGCAACACCAGACGCTCGATCACCATCTCGGCCCAGTGCAACAACGTGAGTGCCTCGTCGTCGGCGAGCGCTTCCGTTAATGCCGGATCTGCGGTGACGCGCTCGATGGCGGCCTGCACGCGGCTCTGGATGTGCGGTGCGTTCAAGGCGAAATCTTCGTTTATCTCCATCGTGTCGCTCCTTAAAGAATGGCAAATGAGCCAATGCTATTTGTAGCGGGGGCGTCTCGTCCCGGGTGAGACGTTAAGGCAGGAGACTATCGCTGTTTGCAAAGGCATTTAGAGCGGCAATTTGAGGTGGTGTCGGGCGGATAAACGGGCGTGCCCGGCGGATAGTGTCCCACGCCTGCGCGGTGCTCATTCCGGTGCGCACCAGGTATGCTGCGGCTATCATTGGCGCGCGCCCCACACCTGCCGCGCAGTGGACGTAGACCCCACGCCCCTCGGCAACGTGGTGGCTGATAAAGTCCACACCTCGCTCCAGGTCTTCGATCGCTGGCGCGGCGTCGTCGGTGGTGGATAACCACAGATAGTGGTCCAATGCCAATCCACGCTGCGCATCATCGGATTCCTCGCGCATGTTGACTATGGCAGTGATGCCCAGATCACGCATCGGTGCCAACCCCTGCCGCCTGTGCTGCCCGCCGACATACAAATTGGGTTGTACTCGGCTAATATGCGGCGGTGAAAAACCGCGCGTGCGACGCACAATTTTATCCTGTACCCAGAGGTAGGTGGCGCGGAGCCCATGTTCGAGCAGACGCCGGTAAAGGATATAGACGAGTGCGAAGGGGGGGAACATTTTGAGGCGGGTTTGTTTGTCGAAAATTGTTTGTTCCATAGTAGGCTTTATGAATTAGGAGAGGCTGTGTCGTTTACGGATGCGGGCAGGGTGAAATAAAACGCGCTCCCCTGTCCCGCTGTACTTTCGACTCCCACTTCGCCGTTTAACCTTGTGACGATTCGCTGCACAATCGAGAGTCCCAGGCCGTGACCTTCAACCGCGGTTTGGCCCAGACGCGTAAACGCGGTGAATAGATGCGCTTGTTCTTCCTCGGCCAGACCGCCGCCGTTGTCCTTGACCCAGAAACGCACCATGTTCGGGGGGTGTGGCGTTGCGCCTACCGTGATCTGGGGTGGGTTTCCGCCATATTTGATCGCATTGCTTAAGTAGTTGACCCACACCTCTTCGATCCACGGGCCGTAGCCGTAAGCGACGGGCCAGACCTCCGGGCCGTTGATCTGGACAGCGTGCTCTCTAAGCATATCGACAAGCCGTTCTCTGGCGTTCCTGACAATGCTTTCCATGTCCAGTGCCGTTATCGGCACCTCGTTCATTTGTCGCACGCTGGCGAGCAACAGCATCTCATTAATGATATTTGCCATCCGCCGCCCGTTTTGGGCGATGATAGCCAGGGTCTCCCCCAATTTCTCGACCGGCATTTGAGAATAGCGTTTCTGCAACAGGTCACTAAATCCGACCACGGCAGTGAGGGGCGTTTTGAGGTCATGCGCGACAGTATGGGCGAAGGCATCCAGTTCTGCGTTGCGTGCTTCCAATTCGGCGGTTTGTCGCTGCAGCGCCTCTTCTGCTAACCTGCGTTCGGCGATCTCCTGCTGTAGGGAAAGGTTTTTCTCCTCCATGCTTTTCTGCAAGCGCCGCAGGGTCAGATGGGTCTCGATACGGGCGAGAACTTCTTTCACCTGGAAAGGCTTGGTGATATAGTCCACGCCGCCAATGGCAAAAGCCTGAACTTTGTCCAATTCTTGATTCAGGGCACTGAGAAAGATGACGGGGATGTTGCGCGTTTCCTCGTTGGCTTTTAATTCGCCGCATACCTCGTAGCCGGACAATCCCGGCATCATAATGTCGAGCAACACCAAATCCAGGGGGAGTGTTTGCGCGAGTTTTAAGGCTTGTTCTCCATCGGGTGCTGTATATGTGACGTAGCCCTCGCGGTTCAGGATATCCGACAAGAATCGCAAATTGAAGGGCGTATCATCAACGATCAAGATACTCGCGCTGGTCGCACCGGTTTCGTTCATCGCTTCCTTTCGTATTGGTCTGAACCTCGCTAAGATTTCTACAAACTACTATATCACATTTTCAATTTGTAACCAAATGGGCTAGGTTAGCCATACAACGCCGAGGTCGCGTCGGTGGTGTCGATACCTTTGCCGGCAATCTCGCTGTAAAGGTCTCGATAGTCGCGGGTGTGTACCACAATCGGCATGGGCACGGCGTGCCCCAGGATGAGCGCTTGTTGTTTGGTCTCCAGACGCGCCAGCACTTCGCGCAGCGCCGCCGTCCCCGCCAGGCCTGAAAAGACGGCGCGGATGTCGTTCTCCTCGTCCAACAACGCCGTCACCCGCGTGCCGATTTGGCTCATCACCTCCGGGTCGATCCCGCTGGGCCGCTGGTCCACTACCAGTAAGGTAACGTTGTACTTGCGCATTTCGCGCGCAATCGTACCGAAGATGGTATGGCGGGCAATTGATGGATCGAGAAACTTGTGCGCTTCTTCGATGGTGATGATCAACGGGCGTGGTTCGCTGCCCTTGCCGCCGAGCGCCGATTCCTTGCGATCCACATACGCCTTGTGAATCCGCCGGGTGATGTAGTTTGCCACCAGGATGTAGGCCTCCAGGGCGTTGCCGTAGCGACCAAACTCCAGAATCACGCTGACGTTGCTCTCGATGTAGTTCAAAATGCGACCGATTGGGTCGTCGGGAGCTTCGTTCACCAGAAAATCGAAACGGCGCAATTGTTCGAGCTTGCGCTTGATCGCGCCGAGCGTGCCCTCGTGCAGTTGGTTGCTTTCCAGGATGGCTATCAGACTTTCATCTGATTCTTCAGCTAGCAGACGGCGCACCCAGGATGGCCCAAGCCGGCGCCGCAGCATATATAGCGCATTCGTCTGTACGTCGGTGAAGCCGAACAGTGGGGCCAGCATCTCCAGGTCTTCCGGCTCCAGTTGATCGTAGCCGATGGCGACTTTGAAATCCACCTTGCTGCCACGTCGTTGCGACGATTCAGGATCGAGGGTGAACACGCTCACCCGCCCGTCGAAGAAGAGCTGGCGCAGCCCTTTGACGTCCTGTTTGGCCTCGTCCTGGCTCTTCCAGCCGTACTCGTTGTGCATATCGAAGATCAGGTTGACAGCAGCACGCTCCTGAATGATGCCTGCCAACACCATTCGCGTAAGGAACGTCTTACCGGTGCCGCTCTTGCCGAAGATGCCACTGGAGCGTTCGACGAAGCGCGGCAAATCCAGCGCGATGCGCGTGTCCTCCATCTCCAACGGCTCGCCGATGTAGAACCGCCCGGGTTCGTCGGGATCGCCGAAAATCTGCGCGACCTCTTCCGGCGTGGCCTCGTACACGCGCGTGAAGTGCGCGGGGATGGTCTTGGCGGGCCGTACATCGCCATCTTCGACGACCAACATCGGCGTGATGTGCATCTGCCCGTAGGTGAGCGTGCCGCGATAAACCTGCGCCAGGAAACCGTCCGGGTCCTCCGGCGGCGACTGTTCCACCTCTGGGTGACGGCAGGCCAGCGTCACGTCGGTGATCATGCCGAAAAAACGGCGCTCCGTCTGCCCGCGCACGACGACGTAACGTCCTACCGCCAGCCCTTCGATGAGCCGGTCTGGCGATAATTTGGCCTCCAGGCCCTTGCTGAGGCTGCCACTGACAACCGCGCCCAACACGGTCGGCTCGACCGGTTTGGATCGGGGGAACCAGGTATCCAGTTCACTCTCGCTCATAGTCACTCCTATACAAGCTCAGCATCTTCAATCGCGCTCAGAATCTCGCGCGCTATGTAACGCCGTCCACGTTGCCGCCCGGTGACCTCTTGCAGCACGCCGTCGCTCTCGAGTATGGCCAAATACTGGTACGCCGTCGCGCTGGAAACGCCCAAGTGCCGGACCACCAACGCACCCGTCACCAGCGGATTCTCGAACAGCAACTCGACCAGTGCCAGCAGTTTGGGAGAATCGTTGTAGGTTTGCCGGTAGGCAGTATGCAGCACCAGCAGGCGTTGTCCCTGTACCACCGCTACGCGACTCTGTTCGGTGACGCCGCGCAGGAAGTAGTGCAGCCAGGCATCCCACGCGCCGCGTTGACTGACCTCCAACAGCAATGCGTAGTACATCTGACGGTGACGTTCTAAATAGGCGCTGAGATAGAGCAACGGTTGCGGCAGCACTTCCCAGGCCGCCAGCAGCAAAACCAACAACAGCCGGCCCACTCGCCCATTGCCATCGAGAAACGGGTGGATGGTCTCGAACTGGTAATGGATCAAGGCCAGGCGCACCAGCGGCGGCAGATCCGAAGGAGTATGTAAAAATTGCTCCCAGGCATCCAGGGCAGCCATCATCGATTCTGGCGGCGCTGGCACAAAGATGGCTTCTTCCAAACAGCAGTCAGGCAGGCCGATCCAGTTCTGCACGCGGCGAAACTCGCCCGGCGCAGTCCACGCACCGCGTACGCCACTCATCAATATCTCGTGCAGTTCGCGGATCAGCCGCAGCGATACCGGCATCCCCGCGCGGACTTGTTCCAGGCCGTATTCCAATGCCAGCACGTAATTATGGACTTCCTGAACGTCGTCGGCGAGGGCATGGGCTGCTATCTGCCGTCCCCCTTCGTAAGCGTAGAGATCGGAGAGTGAAGCCTGCGTACCCTCGATGCGGGACGACAGCACAGCTTCCTGCCTTTGTAAGGGTCGGATGAGCAGGTAGGGATTGGGTAAAATCTGCCCCAGGCCGCCCAGATAGCCCACGGCGCGATCCGCTTCTGAGAGAGCTTGCACCAGTGACGCCGACCATGTGACGTCCGGCGGGAGTGGATGAGGGACAAAAGCCCGGTGTCCGCCGATGGCCTGCACTATGCGACCGGATGGGCTGCTTTGAAAGGCTGCATCGTCCATCGTTATTTTAGTCCGGTAAACTAAGCCGTGTTGTTATTTTGATTTTACCACAAAAACTAAAATTACAAATCGCCTTCCAGGACAAAAGCGATGGCTGATTAGCCGGGCAGTTGCCCGGTGGGTGAGAATGCCGCTTATTCTATGGTGAGGCCTTGCAGCATCTTGGCGAACCCTTCAAGCGACAGGTTACCCTTCACGCGGATGCGGGGCCAGATGAAGCGGTTATCCAGCCGTAATTCAGTCCCCCAGGCGGTAGTCACAGCACCCCAATAGCCGGCAGATTCCACAACGGCGATGGTGGCGTTGTCGTAGCGGCCGGAGGGATAGCAGAAGAAGCGCACGGGGCGCTCGGTGTGTGCCTCGACGGCTTCGCGCGCACCCAGGATTTGGTAGACTAGAAATTCGTAGGGTCGCGCGGTGAGATCATAGTGGTCGCGACCGTGCGCTTGCATCGACATGCCGGCGTCGGCCATTGCGCGCGCATCGTTCCAGGTGAGATACTGGGGTGCTTCGTAATGCGCAGGGGTTGCCAGCAAGAAGAATTCGCCTACAAAACCGTATTTTTGTAGCAGCGGCAGTGCGTCGGTGTAGGCGTCTTTGTAGCCATCGTCGAAGGTGAGCACGATGGGTTTTTCCGGCAAGGGTTTGCCGGTCGTCAGCGTCTCGTAGATGTCCGTTAGCACGACACTTTGGTAGCCCTGCGCTTGCAGGTATTGCAGTTGTTCCTCGAAGTGCGCCGGGATAACCGTCAAGTCGCGGCGATAGACGTCCGCGTCGGGCGGAAGCTCGGAGATGTAGTGGTACATCAAGATTGGCACGTGTACGGCCTCCGGGGGTGGAGGATAGGTGGGTATGGGCGGGAGCGGCGTTTCGAGTGGCGACAGGGACGGGTCCGGCATCGCGGTGGGTTCGGGTGTGGCGGTGGGTTCCGGCGTCGGTGTTGATGTAACGGTTGGCGTCGCTGTCTCCGTTGGTGTGGGGGGGAACGTCGGTGACGACGTCGCTGTGGGCGTCTGCGTAGGCGTCAGAGTATCCGTGGCTGCGGCAGCAGCTTCGGCGAGTTTTTGCGGCAATACACCACCACTACCCCCGGCGGCGCAACTCGTCAACAGCAGCAGCAACAGCGGCGCGAGCCAGATTCGGTGATAATTCATAATAGTTGGTTCCATAGAGTTGTTACGTAGTTGTTCGTTTTAAACTGTCAACTTTGACTGTACTAGTGTACCACATTTTTGGCTGGTGTCTTGCCCTTCACACGAAAGAGAGAGCGACGGCGCACCCTTGTTGCGCAGTTCGCTCTCTCACGTAGCACGTGTGATCGTTATCGGCGACGGGATATCCAGTATGTGATGCCGGCCAAAAGCAGCGTTAGCGCACCCAGAATGACGGGCAGCCGCCAAGAGGGTGTCTGCAACGGTTCGAAGGTCACTGCGCCATAATCATCTGCGGGAGCTGACTCAGCAGCAGTATCATAGGCCCTCCATTCCCTCTCGCCGACCTCGCCGTTCGTTGTGACGCTGTCGTTTATTCCGCCCCCGGTTTCACCCTCGATTTGCGCTCTCGTTGCCGGGACGGATTCCAGAGCGAGGGCTGCTTCAGGGGGTGGGGATTCTTTCTGCTCTTGCGTGTTCAGTGTGGTATTTGCATTGGCAGCCCCAGCGTCAGGTTGAGGGGTGGCTGTGGGGGACGCCTGTGCCAGCGTTTCGACGACTTCCTCTGATTCCACCACTTTTTCGGCTTGAACGTTTTCCTCAACACGCGCAGCCGGTTCAGGTATAGCGGCTGATTCAGGCCTGGCTCCCGGCTCACTGGCCAACTTCACCTCAGCTTCGACTTCGACAGTGGCGACGATGGCCTGCGGAGCTTCCAGCGCCGGCATTTCATCGGATGCTGTGGGAGCGTGCATCAGCATTTTGGGAGTGGTGCTGCGTTGCATGTAAGTCAGTCCCGTTGTTACCACAAAGGCAACGGCAGCCAGAGATGTTGCCAGACGCATGAACAGCAACGGGACAGGACGGCGCGGTGTCCGCTGTGGCGTTTTTTCGGCGACCATCGACGGCGTGAGCAGGTAGTTGCGCGGCGGCTCGCGCAGAGGGACGGCCCGTACCAGGGTCACGACCTCGCGCAGCTCATCGACTTTCCGCCGCAGAGTGCGATCTTGAGCCAACGCGGTCTCGAAAGCCGCTTGTGACGTTGGATCCAGTTCGCCATCCACATAGGCAGAAATGTCTATATCGCGCCATATTTGCATTTGCGTCATCTTCCTACCTCCGCACGCACGGTGAAGACGCGACAACAGCGCGCCGTCACTCCAATCCCCACGTTATATGCGATCGATTCCACGTTATTCTTCATCCTCACTGTTTAGACGATACCGGTGCGGTAAAAGTTCCCCCTCTTCCTGAAGCAATTGCTGCATCTGCCCACGAGCGCGCGCCAGTCGTGACTTGACGGTGCCCAGGCGCACATTCATCGCATCTGCCACTTCTTGATACGCCAATCCCATACGATCTACCAGGACAAGGACCATGCGCTGGTCCTGCGGCAGTTTCGCCAGAGCGCGTTCCAGTGCGGCGCGCAACTCTTGCTGCTGGATGGTCTGTTCAGGCAGCGCGCCACCGTTCGATAGATGCGGGTTGGCTTCGTCGTCCATATCACCGAAGTCCTCCCACGAGACGGTGGGCCGGCGTTTGCGGCGGCGCAATTCATCGTAGCTGGCATTGGCGACGATCCGCAGCAGCCAGGCGCGGAAGGATCCGCCGCGAAACTTCGCCAGCCCTTTATATGCGGAGATGAAGGCTTCCTGCGTAGCGTCATCTGCGGCTGCGCTATCGTGCAGCAGGTGCCAGGCCAGGTTGTAGACCTGTGTCTGGTAGTGCAGGATCAGCGCGTTGAAGGCATCCAGGTTGCCCTTCTGGGCGCGCTGGACTAACGCTGCTTCGTCCCATGTCTCGCTCATTATGCTCACTGTTGTCTATCCTTGAAGCTAAGACACAAACAAAAGTCTCACATAAAGCTTCGTTGTGTAGGTATTCTGCGCTGACGCAAAATCTTGCTTATGTAAATGCTGGCTGAGACTTTTGTAGTCTCTTGCGCTTGACG
>DAIUDK010000169.1:2609-9604 GCA_036845725.1 Chloroflexota bacterium | reverse complement strand
ATTGTACACCATTTCCATTTAGCATGTGGTCTAGTTTTTGGGGGTAACTTCACGGTGTAGAAGTACGTCTCGCGCAACAAAAAGCCCGTCTGGGTTTTCCAGGTGCGATAACGGGTCGTGGGGGTAGGGGAAGGATAAGCGTTCAAACCGAGGTCGCGGGCGATGGCGATGGCCCGCTTCATATGTAGGGGATCACTCACCAACAGCACGCGGTTGAAACCCTGTTTCTTGACAATACGTCTGGCTTCGGTGAGATTGGTCAGCGTAATGTGAGAGACCGTTTCGGTGAAGGCGGCCATCGCTGGCACGCCTTGAGCCAGGGCATAAGTTCGGGCGACTTCGGACTCGGCCAGAGTGTCACCCTCTCCCACGCCGCCTGTGAAGATCAGCGCGCCCACGCGCCCTTGATGGTAAAGCGTGATGGCGTGATCAAGGCGCGCTGCAAAAACCGGCGACGGCGCGCCGTCCCACACCGCTGCGCCGAGGACGATGGCCGCATCTGCTGGGCCATCGTCGCGTTCGGCGGCATAAGTTACAATCTGCCCCATAATGCCCAGGAGCCAGCACAAGCCGCAAGCCAGCACACCTCCCAGGACATAACGGAGGGTGTGGCGCACAGATTTTCTACGCTTCAAAATGCTTGAACTGTGGCAGGTGACCCTTATTCTGCGCCAGCATCTCGTTGACCATGCTCTTGATTTCGGCCAATGACAGCACAGCGGCGGTGAGCGGGTCGCTGGCGATGGCGTGGAAGACGAGGCGCGGGTCGCCGGTGAGGGCGGCTTCGACGGCCATCTCTTCGGTGGCGACGACGACCTGGTTGAGCGGCGCGACCTGGCGCGGCAGCGCGCCGACGTGGACCGCGTTCAGGCCGCCCTTGTCCACGTAGACGGGGACTTCGACGCACACGCCGTCCGGCAGGTTGGTGATGAGGCCGGTGTTGGGCACGTTCCCGTTGAACGAGAAGGTTTCGCCGCCTTGCAGCGCGTTGATGATATATGAGGCGTACTCGTGGCCGCGCTCCAGGTTGATTTGCTCCTGTCCCAGCCACGCGAGGATGCCGTCCTTCCAATCGTACTCGCGTTGCCGATACTCGTCGAGGATGTAGGCGTAGTGACCGGGATTCCAGCCCGTCCCGTGCGTGCAGTACTTCTCAATGAGGTCGGGCCGTTTGCGGAACCACCAGTTGTACTCGGAGTTGTGGCCGCTAGATTCGGTGACGTAGTAATCCAGGTGCAGGAACATCTCGTTGCGCACCTGCTCGTCGTTGTAGATGGCCTCGTTTTCGGTGATGGCCTTGCGGATGAGCGGGTAGGCGTCCACGCCGTTCCACTCGTACTTGACGTACCACGCGAGGTGGTTGATACCCGCGCAGGTGTAGGTGATCTCGTTCATCGGCGCGCCGATCCAGTTGGCGAGCATATGGGCCGTACCTTGAACACTGTGACACAGGCCGGTCAATTGGATGAAGGACTCGCGCTGCATCGCGCGGCACAACATCGCCATTGGGTTGGTGTAGTTGAGCATCGTGGCGTTGGGGCAGTACTTCTCCATATCCTTGACGATGCCCAGCATCACCGGGATCGTGCGCAACGCGCGGAAGATGCCCGAAGGCCCGCGCGTGTCGCCCACGTTGGTGTCCACGCCGTACTTTTTGGGGATGAGGATGTCGTGCTGCCAGACGTCCACGCCGCCCGCCAGGATCGTGACGATGACGGCATCCGCGTCCTTGAGCGCCTCCGCCCGGTCCATCGTCGCCATCACCTTCGCGGGGTACTTGCCCTCGTCTACGATCCGGTTGACGGCCCGGTTGATGAAGTCCAGGCGTTCGGGATCGATGTCCATCAATGCCAGCGTCGCATCTTCCAATAGGGGGAATGTCAGTATGTCGCGCACCAGACTGCGCGTGAAGCCGAAACTACCTGCACCGATAAACGCGATTTTTGTCATAGTGTTTAGCCTCCATGGAAATTTGGTAATGAGTAAAGGGTAACGAGACTTTTTCTCCTTTACTCTCTACTCATTTCTCATTTCTCATTTCTGATTTCTTGTCAGACTCAGGTTCGTCGGGGCGGACCGGCGTCACCAGGACTTTGTCGACCCGGTGTCTGTCCATATCCACGACTTCGAAACGCAGATTGTTGCACTCAAACCATTCGCCCGATATAGGGATGCTTTCCAGATAGTAGATGATGAACCCGCCCACGGTTTGATAGTCGGCTAATTCCTCGTCGGGCAATTTTTCGATGTTGAACAGCCTTTTCAGGTGGTCGATGGGCAACATCCCATCCAACAACCAGGTGCCGTCATCGCGTTGGATGGCCTCGGGTTCCTCCAGTTCGTCGTTGGCCGGCATATCGCCTACGATGCTTTCGAGGATGTCGGTATCTGTGACCATGCCCTGGATGACACCGTATTCATCGATGACAACGGCGACGTGCGTGCCCTTCTGTTTGAACAGGTCCAGCAATTTGAGCGTGGACATGTTCTCCGGCACGAAAAGGGGCGGGCGTGTCAGGACGCTCAGTTCCATCGGCTTCCCGATCAAGCGCTGTTCCAGAATGTCTTTGGCATACACGACGCCGAGGAGATTGTCCAGGTCGTCCTTGCTGAGCAGGAAACGCGAGTAGGGGCTGAGGATGATTTTCTGTTGGGTGATTTCCGGTGGATCGTCCAAATCGAGCCAGATGATTTGCGGGCGCGCGGTCATGACGGCGCCCACTCGCTGTTCATCCAGCCGGAGGACGCTTTCCAGGATATCCTGCTCGGTCTCTTCCAGCGCACCGCTTTGCGTGCCCTGTTCGATGAGAATTTCGATTTCTTCCTGGGTGATCATTGGTTCAGTAGAGGGTTTGATTTTCAAGATTCGCAGCACAAAGTTGGTGGAGAGGCTGAGCAATTTGACCAATGGGGAGGCCAGCATCGACAGAAAATTCATCGGCGCTGCTACAGTGACGGCAATTCGTTCCGCGTTGTTAAGCGCGAGCCTTTTCGGCACCAATTCGCCGATAATGAGCGACAGAAAGGTGATGACGATGACCACCACCGCTACGCCGATCGCCTCGCTGTAGGGCTTGAGAGTGGGGATTGTATCCAGCCAGGTAGCGATGGTGCGTGCCAGGGTCGCACCACCGAACGCGCCGGACAAAGTGCCGATCAATGTGATGCCGATTTGTACGGTGGCTAAAAATTTATTGGGGTCGTCGGCGAGTTGGAGCGTCAGCCGGGCATGACGGTTTCCCGTCTCCGCCAATTGTTGCAAGCGTGTCTTGCGGGCCGAGATGATCGCCATCTCTGACATAGAAAAAATACCATTGGTAAGCAGTAAAAGGGCAATAACCAAAACTTCTAAAAACGGGTCGTTCATCATACTCCTGATTTTATATGGGTACTACGCATTGTTTCTGGAATAGGCCCCATCATATCATAACATAGGATATTCGCATCGTTATAGGACTGACCGGCGATCTGAAAGCCGTGCTTTTGATAGTAGTGGATGGCCCGGTGATTGTGCGCCATCACGCCGCCCCAGAGGATCATCCGGCACTGGCCGAAGCGACGCGCCAGGTCGAACACGTGGGGCAGCAACAGCGATCCCAGGCCGCGATTCTGGTAGGCATCGGCGACGGTTGGTCCGAAGCGGCAGTCGGTGGCTTCATCAAGGGGAATGTGGTAACTGTGATAGCGGGCTATGTCATCGGCAGTCAGATCAAAGCTAAGCTCGAACAGCGCAACGATGCGTTCCGCAGTTGTAGCGACCAGTCGCAGCTTGTCGTAGCGCGCGATTGCTGCGCACATCTCTTGAGCCGTTTCCAGGTCATAGCCTGGAAATGTCGAGAATGCCCGTGTCTGTGGCGCTAGCCGGGTCAAGAATTCGGCGAGTTGCTTGGTGTCATCCGGTAGCAATGGCCGGAAGGTGAATGTCTCGCCGGAGGGCAGCGTCGTCGCACGATCAAAGTCGCCGGGACGTGCGGCGACGTCGGCCAGGGTGAGAGTAATGGCCGGATGTGGGTTGTTCATCATCCGATATACGTTCTATTGTCCTACTGACCAGCGTAATACCATTTCGCGCTGTGCCTCTGTCTCCGGCGAGGGACTGCGCGCAAAAGGGGTGTTGGCCCGCAGATTGCGAATGGTCTCCAGTGCCTCAGCGCCGTCCATCCCGTGTCGCACCAGGTAGCAGCCGACGACGGTCCCCGTGCGCCCCATGCCCGCCAGGCAATGCACGTAGACGCGCTGTGAGCGGCGCAGCGCATAATCCAGCGTGTTCAGAATGTTCATCATCTCAGCGGGTGATGGTGTATTGAAGTCGGAGATCGACATCCGCTGATGGTGAGCTTTCCCTATCAGTTTGTCGGTGTAGGACAACGCCTCGCCGACTTCGGTCAAATCCACGAAAAGCTGGATGCCGGCCTGTAACAATCGCTCCAGCTTATCGTGGGTGACGTGCGCCCAGCGCGGCGCGGGGTAAGGCCCGGCCAGCAGAAAGCCAAGCTTTACCCAATACGCTTCGGGGAATGGTGTCTCCATTTAGCTCAACGAACTCTTGCTGCGCGTCTTCTGCAATTCGACCTGCGGCATCCGCCGGGCAAGCAAGTCCAGCGACAGTTCGATGGATTCGCGGGCTTCGTCGGGGGTGGTGGTGCCGATGGTGACCATATCGCAGTCGCGGATGGTGTTCCACACGAAGGCCAGACCGACGATGGGCATCAGCCGTCCCGCCGCCAGCGGCTTGATCGCCATCACGGGCTTCTTGGCGTTCTGGATGATGCGCTGCACCCAATCCACTTCCACCTGCATCAGGAATCCGGCAGCGTTGTAGATCTGGATGTAGGTTTCGACATCGGCTTCCATTTTGTCGGCGTAGACGACCGTCTCTGGCATATGCGTGGAAAGGCCGGGGATCATGCCGCGCTCGCGGATGAGCGCCGTGTACTTGTCCAGGTCGCGGATGGTCTTGGTCATCCGGTCGGCCAGCGCGTCGGTGATGGCCTGGTGCGGCATGCAGAACGTGGCGTGGTACTTCTCCTTGCACACGTCGAACACGCGCTCCGGCTCGCTCTCTGCCGGGCCGCCGGGCATGATGTTGAAGTGCGGCGTGACGATGCGCGTGATGGCCTTGCCGTTGCGTTGCTCGGCGTCTTGCAGCGCCGCTTCCAGCTTGTCGTTTGCCGGCCCCATCACTGCATCGACGCCGTATTCCAGGAACACGTCCAGGATCGCGGCGATGGTTTGCGGATTGTGATGCGCCTGGATCCATTTATCCTTCGCCAGACTGGTGTGCGACCAACCGAGGAACCAGTTGGTGCCGATCAATAACCGGGGCAACGAAACCCCTCCCACTGTAGTGCGCGGAAATTCAGACATGATTGAGCCTCCTAAAATGGTCAACGGATTAAACGGATGGACCGGACTGGAATTTGTATTGAATTGTAACCTGTTTTCGTGATTGCGCGGGAGGGCTTCTATGGAGCCTTCAAACCAAACATCCCAAATGGATCGGTGCGGCGCATCTCTTCATAGATTGCGACTATTGTCTTCGCCTTGAAGAGCTTGCACTCTGATTGCCCGATGGTGCGGATGCGAACCAGCCCGCGCCGCAATGCCTCCTCCCAAACCTTCAACCATGGATTGCCGGGAGTGCTGCCGTAGCCGATACTCCAACGGTCTTGCGGATAATCCCGCAGAATGTCGTCAGGGACGTTGAAGTACCGAGTGATTTCTTTCGGAATGGGCACACTTTCGGCCAAATGCATGCTGGAACAGCGCCCTATGTCCACGCCCAGCAATAAGGCCCAGCCGTCAATGTCAAGCAGATGTTTGTAATTCTGGCAGTGCAGATGCGCATCGTGTCCCCAGGCGCATCCCCGGAAGAAGCTCGTACTGCAGATGACGTCAGGACGTTTGCGGAAGGTATCTGCGACCGCGCCCAGCCCGGTTTTTTCATCGGAATCGGGATCGAGGATGCGGACTTTCCAGGTGATGCCGCGAGCCTCTTCCTCTTCCGTGAGCGGAACCGGCGGACTGACGGGATAGGCCGACATCACCAGCGCGCCCTCTTTACCCACAACGCTCATCAGCGCTTCGATGACGGTCGTCGCGCCGCCTTCCACCCAGCCAAAGCTGCTGAGGGAGCTGTGGACTTCGACGGCGTCGCCGCGCTGCAAACCGAGTTCCCGTAGCCCCACTTCGATATCTTCCTGTGTTATCACGTTATTCATAGCTGAATTCATCCTCCAGGAGACTCATCATCACGAAGTCATGGTAGGCGTGGCCGTGGAAATAACCATCGCGCTGGACGCCCTCACGTTTGAAGCCGATCTTCTCGTAGAAGCGCAACGCCCTTTCGTTGAAACCCACAACGCCGATAGCGACCCGGTGGAAGTTCAGGCAGCCGAAGGCGTAATCCAGTAGCAGCCGTATCGCCTCTGTGCCGTAGCCCTTGCCCCAGGCGTCTTTTGCGCCGATGATGATACTCAAGTCCGTCGTCCGCCACGCGGGGAACATGCGCAGCAGCCCGGCCTCGCCGATCGGCGCGTCATTTTCGCGTAGTGCGACGATGAACCACACGCGATCTTCGTCGTTCTGCACCTTCTCGAAGAAGTGCTCGGCCCCAGCCGGCGTCATCGGTGTGACTTCGCCGGTCAGCCGGCGGATTTCCGGGTCATTGGCCCACTTGCGGATGCAGGCCAGGTCGTCGTGTTCGACGGGACGTAGATAGACACGCTCTCCGATGAGGAATTTCACTGGCGTCATTTGTATAGCTCCTTGGACCATACCGGTTCATTCAGCGCGTCGGTCGAATCGACAAACTGATCCACCGCGCCCAGGTGTTCCGGCAGCGCGCGAACGTCCTCGCTCGTGATTGCCGCGCGGATGGCCTTCACAAAACGCTCGGCCTGGATGACGAAGAAAGGCCGCAGATAGAATTGCGATACCTTTGTGGACAGCGGTTCGGTGATGCCCAAATCGTTGTGCATCCCGGCGACGAATTC
>DAIUDK010000169.1:0-2509 GCA_036845725.1 Chloroflexota bacterium | reverse complement strand
CTGCATCAGGCCATCTTCGTGGTATTCAAGTTTGGTCGGATAACCACGAATCTCAGCCGGAAGCTCCTGGGATAAGATTTGGTCAATCTGCTCGTGATGACGTGCGTGGTCATCTTCGGACAAGAACAGCATGGTCCGTGGCCCCCAATCGTGATCCCTGGACTGCGGGGTGTCGAAGCCCAAAACCTCGGACCCCGTTCCGATCAGCGCCGCCGAGTGTGGTAAGCCGGGGAAATGCCTGCCCAGAATCGGCCTGACAGCCTCTTCGTAGAAAATCTGGCTGAGGTCCAGCCCCTTGATAAACGGAGGTTCCGTCATGCCTTTTCGACCTTGACCTCGTAGTGCTGCGAGCGCGCGTCGAAGTGCGACAATACCGCGCGCGCCTTCGGCGGCACCACGGCAACCTCGTAATCCTCGCCCGCAAAAGCGCGCACGGCGTCGAGAGTGTCGAACCACATGATTGTGACGAATTCCACCTCGTCGCCGAGATCGCGCCGGAGCAAATGGATGCCCCGGTATCCAGCAATCTGCCGGTCCGCAATCCCGACGAAAATCTCTTCCTTGAGCAATGCCTCGTAGACGTCGGCGTTCGCCGGCGTCGTCCATCCATGCCAGATTCTACTGATCATCGTTGACTCCTTTCTTACGAAAAATCACCTTTTTGCGCCCGGCTTCGATGTTTAGAAATCTACGTGCAACCTCTGGTTGCCTGTCTGCTCAACCTGCTGACTTGACCGGCGCGAAGAAGTTCACGATGTTGCCGTCGGGATCGCGGAACCAGACCGAACGCAGCCCCCACGGCTGGGTCGTCGGTGGTTTGACGATGGGGACGTCCATCGCCAGCAAGCGCGCGTATTCCTCATCGACGTCTTCCACCTCGAACTCAAGCACGGCGTTGCCGCTTCCGGCGCCCTGCATCGAGCCGGGAGCCATCTGTTCCATGCCCGCTGTGTGGAATAGGGTCAGCGGCACGCCCACGGGTTCGAAGGCCACGAAGTGGGCGTCGCCTTCTGCCTGAACTTGCAGCACGTCCTTGTAGAAAGCGTGTAATCTGGATACATCTTGCGTAATGAGGCAGGCGCTTCTGAATTGTCTTTTCATTGATTCTCCTTGTGATTATTGCTGTCTCACTTTGATAGAAGGGAAAGAAGTAAGAATTTGGAGGTGGGTACCCCGCCTCCAAGCCTCCACCCTCAGATATCGGGATCAGCCTTTGATGGCTTTGTATATGTCCTTCAGAACAGGCCACGCGCCCTCGGTGGTGTTGGAAAGCACGGTGACGAGGGTGTTCGTAGCGTGGATGAGGCCGGATTTCATCGAGACGCCCGCGTCGCAGCCTGTGATGTAGGTTTCGCGGCCTCGGTCGTCGCTGTCGTGAATCCAGATGCCGTGCCCGTAATATTCGTGCGGGCCTTCGCTTTCGGCTTTCGAGTAAGGTTGGGTATACAGTTTCACCATCTCTTGCGACAGAATCTCACCGCCCCAGAACGCATCCCACAGCCGGGCAAGATCGTGGACCGTCGTAAACGCGCCGCCGTCGGATGCGCCGATGATGGGCAGGTTGTAGATGTTGGTCCGCCATTCCTCGCCCTCTTCCTCAATGTAGCCGAACGCGGTGTCTTCTGGCAGTTTGTTCATCGCGAAGTAGCCGGAGCGCGTCATCCCGGCGGAGGCGAAAATCTCCTGGGTGACGAACTCCCGGTACGCCATCCCGGCGACCTCTTCGATGACCACGCCTAGCAGGATGTACCCGCCGTTGGAATAGGAGAAGCGCGCGCCGGGTTCGAACTTCATGGCCTCGTCAGGGAAAACGGGCAGGTAGTCCTTTGGCCCGCGCAGCTCAGACCACGGGATCGCCACCGTGAAGTTGTCGAAGTCCTCGATTTTCTCCTCGTCGAAATAATCGGGGATGCCTGACGTGTGGGTCAGCAACTGTTGGATGGTGATGGCTTTCGAGTAGCGCGGGAAGTTCCAGGGCACACATTCGGCGACCCGTGTGGCGAAATCCAACTTCCCCGCTTCGATCAGCTTGCCGATGGCCAACGCGGTGAAGAACTTCGTGCCCGATGCGATGCCAAAGTGGGTGTCGAGCGTGTTCGCGCGCCGGTTGGCGCGATCCGCGTACCCGGCGGCCTTTTCATACACGACCTGTCCGGCTTGGCGGACGTAGACCACGCCGGAAAAGGCGTTCTTTTCGATAGAAACGTCCAGGGTTTGAGCAAGACCAGTTGTATTCATTGTACCTCCGTTGAAGAATATTCTGTCTCTCCTAAAAGTGTGACGTAGAGTGGCTTCATCCCGTTGTGCTCATAAAAGGCGATTGCCGCTTGATTCGTTATCGCCGTATAGACCGTGAAGTAGCGCACGCCTCGCTCTCGGGCGAAGTTGACCGCCGCCGACAGTAGCGCGCTGGCGATCCCTTGCCGCCGGTAATCTTTGTGAACCATCAGGCCGGAAATATCGCCCACGCGCTTGATTTTCCAGTAACCGGCCTGCGACTTGATGAAGA
>DAIUDK010000168.1:4799-9618 GCA_036845725.1 Chloroflexota bacterium | reverse complement strand
TCTTCTTTCCCTCCACCCACGATTGTACCCCTCTTCCCAAAGTCTGAACAGTCACCTAGATTTTTTCCGGGGTTATTGCATGTTATCTTCGCAGAGGCCAGACTACAAAAGTCTCACGTGGGATTGTATTGACCAAGCACCTCGTTAAACAAAAACGCGCCAAATGCAGGTGTTTGCCTAGACTTTTGTAGTCTTTGGCTACAAATCGCCGGAGCCAGACTACAAAAGTCTCACGTGGGATTGCATTGACCAAGCACCTCGTTAAACAAAAACGCGCCAAATGCAGGTGTTTGCCTAGACTTTTGTAGTCTTTGGCTTCAATACGATAACTCTGTATTTTCCAGTTGACATTTTTAAGCCAGGTTATATAATTAGCGAACTTAATATCTAAGACAGCTTAACTAACGGGAAGCATTCATGCCAGAGACAACCGATGCCTTGATACGAACACTGCAAGAGTGGGTCGAGACGTTTATGCGCCACTCGATGCACAGCTTTTTCCTCTTTATCAAGGAAAACGATCTTTCCATGTCGCAGATAGGCGCGCTGATGAACATCCACCGGCAAGGGATGTGCAATGTCTCCGCCATCGGCGACGAATTAGGCATCACGAGCGCTGCCGCCAGCCAGATGTTGGAAAGGCTGGTGCAGCAGGGGATAATCGAGCGCACGGAAGACCCCAACGACCGCCGCGCCAAGCAAATCGCGCTGACCGAGAAAGGGCACCAGATGATTCACGATGGCTTTCGCGCCCGCTACGCCTGGCTCGGAGAACTGGCTGCCAGCTTCACCCCCGATGAACAAGACTTGATCCAGACCGCTCTGCGCCTTCTGCTGGGGAAAATGCGGGCGGTAGACGGTAAACAGTAGACGGGGAAGAGGAAGAGCGCGAAACTCGCATTTCCGCTGATTCTCGATTCGCTGATTCATGATTCTTGATTCTCAAAAGGAGCATCTTTTCTATGTTAAGATTGACCCGATATTTGAAACCTTATGCCTGGATGATCCTGCTGGCCGTCGTGCTGCTGTTCGTGCAGGCCAACGCTGACCTGGCGCTGCCGGATTATCTCTCAAAGATCGTCAACGTGGGCATCCAGCAGGGCGGCGTGGACAGTGTGGTGCCGGTCGCTATCCGCCAGAGTGAGATGGATCGGCTGGCGATCTTTCTGGATGACGCCGACAAGACGGCGCTGCTGGCGCAGTACATGTTAGTAGATCAAACGTCGCCTGACCACGCTGCACTGGTGAAAAAGTACCCCACCCTGGCGAATGAGCCGGTTTACGTGGCCGGCGAGTTAGACCAAACGACGATTGACACCCTGGCCCCCGCGTTGAGCCAGGCGTGGCTGGCCGTCTCTGCCATCGAACAAATCATCGCCGACCCGTCGAAGGCAGCGGCTATGGGGGGCGGATTCGGCGGCTTCGACCTCTCCAAGCTCCCGGCAGGAACAGACCTCTTTATGCTACTCAAGCAACTCCCGGCGGCGCAAATCACGCAGATGAAAGCGCGGATGCAAGAGCAGTTCGCCGCACTCGGTGACAGCATGGTCACGCAGGCCGCCATCCGCACAGTGAAGGCGGAGTACGTCGCGTTGGGCATGGACGCCGAGAAGTTGCAAACGGCCTACATCCTGCGCATCGGGGGGCAGATGTTGCTGCTGACGCTACTCTCCGTCGCCTGTACCATCGCGGTCGGCTTCATCGCGGCGCGCACGTCTGCCGGGCTGGCCCGCGACCTGCGCAAGGCCGTCTTCGAGAAGGTCGAAAACTTCTCCGGCATCGAGTTCGACAAATTCTCCACCGCCTCGCTCATCACCCGCACCACAAACGACGTCACCCAGGTGCAGATGGTGACGATGATGATGGTGCGCATGGTCATCTACGCGCCCATCATGGGAGTCGGCGGCGTCATTCGCGCGATGGGCAAGGGATCAGGCATGTGGTGGCTGATCGCCGTGGCCGTCGCCATCCTGCTCAGCCTGATCGCCATCGTTTTCTCCATCGCCCTACCGAAATTCAAGAGCATCCAAAAGCTGGTGGACCGCCTCAACCTGGTTGCACGCGAGAATCTTTCGGGCATGATGGTCATCCGCGCCTTCAACATGCAGTCGTTTGAAGAAAACCGCTTCGACAAAGCCAACCGCGACTTGACCGCCGTGAGCCTGTTCATCAACCGGGTGATGGTCATCATGATGCCGCTGATGATGTTCATTATGAGCAGCCTGATGTTGGCCATCATCTGGGTGGGGGCCCACCAGGTAGCCGAAGCGACGATGCAGGTGGGCGATATGATGGCGTTCATGCAATATGCCATGCAAATCGTGATGTCGTTCCTGATGCTGTCGATGATGTTCATTATGCTGCCGCGCGCTGCCGTATCCGGCGACCGCATCGCCGATGTGTTGGAGACCGAGCCAACCATCCACGATCCCGAAATGCCACAGGCGTTTGCGAAGCCGGTGCGGGGCGTGGTCGAATTCCGCGACGTGGGCTTCCGCTATCCCGGCGCGGACGCAAACGTGCTGTGCGGCATCAATTTCACCGCGCAGCCGGGGCAGACGACGGCCATCATCGGCTCGACCGGGTCGGGCAAGTCTACCGTCGTCAACCTCATCCCGCGCTTTTTCGATGTGACCGAGGGCGCGATTCTGGTGGATGGCATCGACATCCGCGCGGTGTCGCAGCACGACCTGCGCGACCAGATTGGCTACATTCCGCAGCGGGGGACGCTGTTCTCCGGCACCATCGAGAGCAACCTGCGCTACGCCGACGATGGTGCGGATGCAGAGACGCTGCGGTGGGCAGCGGACATCGCTCAGGCCAGCGAATTCATCGACGCCCGACCAGAGGGGATGGACGCCGAAATCGCGCAGGGTGGCGTCAACGTCTCCGGCGGGCAGAAACAGCGGTTGGCGATTGCCCGCGCGCTGGTGAAGAAACCGCCGATTTTCATCTTCGACGACAGCTTCTCCGCGCTGGACTTCAAGACCGATGCCGCGCTGCGCCGCGCGTTGAAAACGCAAACCGGCGACAGCACGCTGCTGATCGTGACGCAACGCGTCGCCACCGTCAAAAACGCCGAGCAGATCATCGTCCTCGAAGAGGGCAAGATGGTCGGCAAAGGGACGCACCGCGAGCTGATGGAAACCTGCAAAACGTACCAGGAAATCGCGCTCTCGCAACTGAGCAAGGAGGAATTAGCATGACGCACCAACCTGGACAATCTCAAAGTGGTTCTGGCGGACGCGGCTCGACGGGGTCGGGGCGGGGCTCTGGGCCTGGTCGGGGCGGCTCGCGCCCCGGCAGCGGCCATGGTCCGATAGGGATGATGAAGGGCGAGAAGGCCCGCGACTTCAAAGGAACGATGCGCAAACTCATCGCCTATCTGGGGCAGTATAAACTTGCCCTCATCGCGGTAGCGTTCGTAGCGGCACTTTCGACAGCGGCCAACATCGCCGGCCCCAAAATCCTCGGCAACGCCACCACCAAACTCTTCGAGGGCGTCATGGCACAACTGTCCGGCACGGGCGAGATTGATTTCAACG
Source organism: Chloroflexota bacterium (assembly GCA_036845725.1). Taxonomy (GTDB): domain Bacteria; phylum Chloroflexota; class Anaerolineae; order B4-G1; family SLSP01; genus DSWT01. The sequence goes on along the minus strand of DAIUDK010000168.1, from coordinate 6,073 downwards.
CCATCGGGCGCATCGTGCTGAACGTGCTGGCGCTGTACGGGGTCTCGGCGCTGTTCGCCTACATCCAGGGTTGGGTGATGGCGAACGTCTCCACCAACATCGCCTACCGCTTCCGTCGGGACATCGCCGCCAAGATCAACCGGATGCCGCTCAAATACTTCGACACGACCACGCACGGCGAAGTGCTCTCGCGCATCACCAACGACGTGGACACGGTCAACCAGACGCTCAGCCAGAGCCTCACGCAGATCATCACCTCGACCTTTACCGTCGTCGGCGTGCTCGTGATGATGCTCTCCATCAGTTGGCTGATGACACTGGTGGCGCTGCTGATGATCCCGCTGTCGCTGGCGATTGTAGGATTGGTGGTCGGGCGCTCACAAGTGTATTTCAAACAGCAACAAGACTACCTGGGCCACGTCAACGGCCACATCGAGGAGATGTATGGCGGGCACGTCGTGATGAAGGCGTTCAACGGCGAGGCCAAGAGTATCGCCAGGTTCGACGAATCCAACATCCCGCTCCACAAAGCGGCCTGGAAATCGCAATTCCTGTCGGGGTTGATGATGCCGCTGATGACGTTTGTCGGCAACCTGGGCTACGTCGCCGTCGCCATCGTCGGTGGGTGGCTGGCCGCACGCAACGCCATCACCGTGGGCGACATCCAGGCATTCATCCAATACGTCCGCTCGTTCACACAGCCGATCACGCAGCTTGCCAACATCTCCAACGTGCTGCAACAGACGGCGGCGGCGGCGGAGCGCGTCTTCGAGTTCCTGGCGGAGCCGGAGGAGATCGTGGAAGCCGCCGAGCCGGTCAAACTGGAGAAGGTGGATGGTCACATCGAATTCAAGGATGTCCACTTTGGGTATATGCCCGACAAAGTCGTCATCAACGACTTCTGCGCGGAGGCCAAACCCGGTCAAAAGATCGCCATCGTCGGGCCGACGGGGGCAGGCAAGACCACGATGGTCAAGCTGTTGATGCGCTTCTACGACGTGAACGACGGCGCGATCCTGGTGGACGGGCGCGACATCCGCGCCTTCACCCGGCACGACCTGCGCAAGATGTTCGCGATGGTGTTGCAGGATACGTGGCTCTACAACGGCACGATCATGGAGAACATCCGCTACGGGCGCCCGGACGCAACGGATGAAGAGGTCATTGCAGCGGCGCAGACCGCGCACGTCGATCACTTCATCCACACGCTGCCGGACGGCTACCAGATGGAACTCAACGAGGAAGCGAGCAACGTCTCACAGGGGCAGAAGCAG
>DAIUDK010000168.1:0-4699 GCA_036845725.1 Chloroflexota bacterium | reverse complement strand
GCGTGTGCTTCACGTTCCAGAATCTCCTGGAAAGCTGCCGCGCCGAGACGCACCTTGAACTGATCGCCGAACTGGACTACAAGACCCGCTCTGGTGCGACGTCCGGCCTGACGGCACGCTCAGGGATGCGCTGCGCCAGGATTGGAGCGGAGAGCAAGGACCAGTACGACGACCTAGACGCCGAGAAAGCCTTTGGTCAAAGCGCGACCGCGCGCATCTTCACCGGCATCGCCGCCGAGGCCAGAGCGAAAGCGCACCATTTCGCCCCGTGGCCGGAACCGGCGCGTGGCGAGTCGAGAGTGCAGATCGTCTTATTGTGACACGCGCCCGTTTTGCACGTAAAAATTGACTTTTCCTGAGAAACGGCATATTATGGAAAAGGACCTGCGGCAAGCGTCACGCCGCGCGGGACACATCATGAAGCGGACGCAAGCGTTGGAATTCTCAGGCAGACGTTTCTATCAGCAGGCTGGCTTCAGACACATGCCTGATTCCTTCCTGGTCTACCGTTGCCCCGCATGTGGCAAAGTGGAGTTTTTCGAGTTCGTCATAGAAGACATCGAGTGCATCGAGTGCGGCACGCTAATCAAAGCCAGTCAGAAAGCCTGCCCTAATTGTGGCTGGACTTGGGAGAAAGCTGATAATTTGAACATCTAACGCCGGATTGGCAAAGATACGATGTAGCACTTCAGATGTAGCTCATATGAAACTTGTAATGATCACCGTAGGCAGCCGTGGAGAAGTTGAACCATGTGTAGCACTTGGAGCGGCTCTCAAAGCTGAAGGGCATGATGTAGTTATTGTCACTCACCCCAATTTCCGTGATTTCATCGAAGGTCACGGCTTGACCTTTTCGTTGATCAATATCGATATTGAGGCCTTCCTATCCAGTGATACTGGCCCGACGCTGAAGAACAAAAATCCACTAGGAAATCTTGTCAGCGCCTTTGTTTCGATGAATACTATGTATCGTCAAATTGGGGATGATTCTTGGGTCGCAGCCAGTGGGGCAGAAGCATTGTTTTACACAATTGGTGGTTCATTTATTGTTCCCCACCTGGTAGAGAAATTGCATATTCCGGCGATAGGGTTATATCCCTACCCTGTAGGAACGCCCACAAGCGCTTTTCCAAATGCGCTTATGCCTGTGGGAGACCTGGGAAGCGGGCTAAATAAACTATCCCATCGACTCTCCGATCTTGGATGGCTCGCAGTACAAAAACCGATTCGTGATTGGCGGGTGGAGACACTGGGGTTGTCAGCGAATGTGAGCGCTGCCGTAAAAAAGTTTCGCTCAACTCGACATCCCATTCTTTATGGATTTAGTAAACACGTATTACCACCCCCAGCGGATTGGGGAGATGAAGCGATAGTTTCAGGTTATTGGTTTTTGCCAGAGCGTGTTGAATGGCAGCCAGCTCCTGAACTTGTGGCATTTCTCCAAAATGGCCCGCCCCCAGTGTATGTGGGATTCGGCAGTATGAAGCTTCCCAATGCCGCCAGCACCACACAGATCATTGTCGAAGCTCTCCGGGAAACCGGTCAACGAGGATTGTTGCTGAGTGGAAATGGTGGGCTTTTGGATGTGAAAGAACCTGGCATATATACCTTCTCTGGCGCGCCATTTAGTTGGTTGTTTCCTCAGATGCGTGCTCTTATCCATCATGGTGGTTCAGGTACAACAGCCTTGGGACTCCGATCTGGTGTGCCTGCGACAGCAATTCCTTTTATGATGGATCAACCGTTTTGGGGACGGCGACTGGAAGTGTTGGGAATTGGAGCGCGTCCCATCCCGATTAAACGATTGACAAGGGACAAATTAGTCGCGGCTATTGAAAAAATGGTGCAAGATGCGATAATGCGAGAAAAGGCACAAGTGTTAAGTGCAAAGATACTTTCTGAAAACGGAACGGCAGAAGCAATCGCATGTATAAAGCAGATCTTGGGAAAAAAGTAAAGGCATGAAAAGATGCAGCCCAACCACTATGTGGAGCGTTGGGCGAAACCATAACGAATCAGAAATCTTAGGAGGCCGCAACTTGTCCGTCAATTCTCGACCGTCCCTGCGCTCCCGCTTCGTCTTGTTAGGGCCGATCATTTTACTGATGGTGCTTGCGGCGGCCACTTTCACCATCACTCAAATTTTGCCCCAGCCCCCCACAAGGTCTGCGCTTCCCCTACAATGCGAAGTCCGCGTTTCCGACCCGGCCGCTGGACTGATCCATGTACGCATGGAATTCCCGGCCGGCGCCCTGAGCGGACGGTCGTATCTCGACCTGACCTTCTGGGATTTGCACCGCCAGCCCGAAGCCCTGAAATCGGTTGCTGCCTGGATAGATGATAAGCCGCTTGCTGTGACACGCCCCTTCTGGAAAAGCGCACACACACGGCGGATCACGCTAAACGATGCCTCCGGCACGTTGGTAATGGAATACAGCCTCGACCCCACTTACTATGCGCCAGGAGTAGAAGTCATAGAGCCTGCCGACGCTGTCAGCCGCGTTACAGCGGACCTGGCCGTTCTTCGCACCACCAGTACCTTTCCCGTGATGAATCCGGACGGGTTGACGATCCGGGTTGTTTTCCGCCTGCCGGCGGGATGGGTGGCCGTGACGCCCTGGCAAGCCGATGGCAACGGCTTCCTGATCCCGCCAGAGCAACAGGCGACAGAATACGTGGCGCTGGGTCCGTTTCAGATCCAAGAAATCACGGTGGGAGGCGCTACCATGCGCGCGGCTGTTTCTCCCGCTGCCGACACAATCCCCCTGGAGACAATAGCTTCAATTATGCGCTTTGAGTTGAACTTGCTCGGCGCCCCTCCTCCGGGAGCGGGGAATGTATATGCGGCGACCGTTGTTCCCCAGGAATTTATGAATGGCGGCTCGGCCGGCCAACGCAGCACAGTACAAATCCCAGGACCAGATACGCTGGCGCACGAGATGTTCCACTGGTGGAACACCAGCAGCCATACCGGTCAGGAAGCCAAATGGTTCCAGGAAGGTTTTACCGAATACTATGGCGTCAAGATCGCGAGCGAGGCAGGCGCGTGGTTGCCGGAACAAGCCAATCAATGCATGGCAGATCTGAACGGCGAGATGCGCTTTCTGGAACAAAACAACCCCCGTAGCCTGATGGATGTCTCTCGCAATTCTACCGGCGACAGCTACGCCCGGCGGCTGGTGTACAGCAAAGGGGCTTTATTTGCCTTGTCACTCGACCGCCAGCTTCAAGCGCAAGGGCGAAACCTGGATGAAGTTATGCGAGTTGTGTTAGACGATCCGCGCCAGGATTTGAATAACGATGCGCTCAAGGCCATTTTTCATGACACTTATGGTGGCATGGTAGACCCGGCCTTCGAGGCCTATGTGATCAAAGGAGATGCCCTGCCGGATTTAGGACTGGGGCCGGCTTCCGGTGAGAGTGGATGTGCGCGGTACTTACCAGAGTGATAGGGTTTTGAAAAACGGGCACGCTCAATCAACATAACAACGATGGAGGAACAATCATGAAAATCGACCGGATAGAATTGTATTACGTTAAAGTTCCACTGGAAGAAAGAAAACCCGGATTTTTCAAGGAGCCGGCCTACTTTATGCCCAGTTGGATTCCGGGCTTTCGACAGTCCGAGATGCGCATGTGCCTGCTCAAATTGGGCACCGATCAGGGATACGAAGGCTATGCGGCAACCCACGCGATGGGGCTTGAACGCAAAGGGCTTGGCGAGATTATGGGGAATTACCTCATGGGCATCAATCCCCTGGATATCAAGCTGGTCAATCAACGCATGCAAGAGTTTTCCTACATCGGCATGCGCAACGGCTGGATCGATGCGGCATTCTGGGACATCATCGGGAAAGCCAAACAACAACCGCTATGGAAAATACTGGGCGGAAGCGGAGGGTCTGTTTATCCATACCTATCGACCGGCGCGACCCACGACCACGATCAAGCCACGATCCGCGCAATCGTCGAGCAGGCCCGCGAAAACGGGTATCAGGGCTTGAAGCTGCGGGTCAAAGGCGCCGAGCTTGCCCCCATGGTGGATTTCGTCGGCGCCGCGCGCGACGCCGCCGGAACGGCGATGCAGCTTATGATCGACGCCAACCAGGGATGGCCGGTGGATATCGTGGACGAAACGCCCAAATGGGATCTAGAATTCGCGACAAAATTCGCACAAGGCGTCGCGCCCTACGCCATCGAATGGCTGGAAGAACCTCTCAATCGGGGCAATTTCGAGGGCCTGGCCAAACTACGCAAGAACACGACGGTCCCCATTGCCGGAGGAGAGCTTAACTCAACCTGGCGCGATTTCAAAGCCATGCTCGATCTCGGCAGCCTCGACATCTACCAACCGGACGCCGTGTTGGCCGGCGGGACGTATGCCGGCGGCATTTCCGTCGTGTACTGGCTGATTCGCGAAATCCAGAGACGCAACGCGGAGAACAAAAACGGGGATGGCAAGCTCAAGTACTATCCCCACACGTGGACAACCGGATTGGGCTTTGCCGTAGCGCTGCAACTCGTCGGTGTGTTGCCGCCTGAAGAACGCGGCCTCCTGGAATATCCCTGCGAAGGCCCCTGGAACCCGCAAAACTGGGCGCGCTTTATCAAAGGCGGCTTTCCGCTCGATCAGGATGGCCGAATAAACGCAATACCGCATAAGTTGCTACGAACTATCAATCGGTGGCAGCGTTTTCCA
>DAIUDK010000167.1:0-9748 GCA_036845725.1 Chloroflexota bacterium | reverse complement strand
TATCCGTTGAAGCGGTTATCAATCAAGTAGGGCGGGTGGGATTCGAACCCACACGTCCGTAAGGACAGAGGATTTTAAGTCCACGGCGTCTGCCATTTCGCCACCGCCCCATAGACCTGAACAAAAACGGGCATCGCCATAGATGCCCGCCGCTTCTGGTGTTGATCGGGTAAAGGCGACGGTCGGACTTGAACCGACGAATGGGGGTTTTGCAGACCCTTGCCTTACCACTTGGCTACGTCGCCAAGAAACAAGCGGGCTAAGGGATTCGAACCCTTGACCTTCTCCTTGGCAAGGAGACATTCTACCGCTGAACTAAGCCCGCGTACAAACGAGATTATACTACAGGGCAAAATTTTGGCAAGTATGATCAGCGCGTTTTGCGATTTCCATTTCATGGGTAGAATGGGCGCAGGCCAGATCTGAAAACTGCAAAATGGAGACAAAATTGAACCCGATCACCATTCACGACCCCGTCTACGGCGACGTGATCTTCACCGAGCCGTTGTTTATTGACTTGTACCACGCCGACGCAGTGCAGCGCCTCACAGCGATCTACCAGGGCGGCATCACCGCCTTCATCAAGCCGGAGCGCGCGACGACGCGCCTGGAGCATTGCCTGGGCGTGGCGGCGCTGCTGCGCTTGCTCGGTGCGGACCCGGTCGAGCAGGCCGCCGGGCTGCTCCACGATGTTCCGCACACGGCGTTTTCACACGTCGTGGATTTCGTCTTCCCCAACCACGAGCACACCTACCACGAGGAGCATCGCGAGGATATGCTGCAAGGTTCTGAGATCCCCGCCATCTGCGTGCGGCACGGGCTAGATTGGCGCTACGTGTCCGATGCGGAGAACTTCGCACTGCTCGAACAACCGCTGCCGCTGCTCTGCGCCGACCGGCTGGATTACTTCCTGCGCGACGGGACGGTGGATGTGGGCACGTTCTCCGCCGCCGACGCGCAATCTTTGCTGGCGCATTTGTGCGTCTGGGAAGCTTGCGGTGAGCTTGGTCGAACCGGCCAGATTGTGGTGGATGACCTGGACGCCGCCCGGTGGCTCGGCGAGCAGTTCATCCGTTTGGACGACGTGTGTTGGTGTTCGGTGCAGGAGGTGGGGTGGTACGCCGTCATGGCCGAGGCGCTGCGCGCGGCATTGGAACTCGGCGTCATCGCCGAAGCCGACTTCGCCGGGACGGATGCTGCGCTGTTCGAACGCATCCGCGCCGCCAACGCGCCCGACATCCAGCAATGGCTCGCGCTGTTGCGGCGTGACGTGGACTTCGTTCGTGACCCCGCGCATCCCGATTTGTTCGCCCTGCCCAAAGTGCGCGCCGTCGATCCACCGGTGCTATTGAATGGGCGCGCCGTTCCCCTTTCGCACCTGGATGCCGCGTTCGCCCGTCATCACGAAGCCTACATCGCCGGCAAACAAGGCGAATGGCCATTGCGCATTCTGACAACCGGCGCATAGCCTGGCCCTAAAGCGGCGAGGCGCAAAGCACAAAGCCCCTGGCGGGGGCTAAACCCCAGCCCGAAGGGCTTTGCTCTTTGAGCGTAGTGGCTTCAGCCCGGCGCGTTGCACGGTAGCTTGACGCATCATCTTACCTGCATATAATGACGCAACGCTGAGATAACTATCCGACTAAAGACGACCAGACTATATCCAGGAGGACTGTGATGAAAAAATACGAGTGTGTCGTGTGCGGTTACGTGTACGACCCTGAAGAGGGCGACCCCGATAACGGCATTGAGCCGGGAACACCCTTCGAGGACCTGCCCGACGACTGGATTTGCCCCGATTGCGGCGCCAGCAAGGACGATTTCGAGCCGCTGGACTAGGCGAGACATTTCAACGTTGAATGTCCACACCTGAGCGATAGCATGGGTGTGGACTTTTTTTACAATGAGCCACACCTGGACGAATTACGCGATCAACCTCGCGCGCATGGCCGTCGCTGTGACGCCAATGCGGCCGTTGGTGGTTTCGTATTGCGTCACAACCTACTGCAACCTCAACTGCGTCTACTGCGAGGATTTCGGCGCGCGGCGCAACGCCGAACAGCCTGCCCCCCTGCCGCTGAACGACGCCAAACGCCTGCTCGCCGTCATCCGCCAGGGAACGAGCAGCCTTATCGTCACCGGTGGGGAACCGCTGCTTTACCCCAATCTGCCCCTGCTGCTGGGCTACGCCCGCCGTGACCTGCGCTTTCGTCACATCACGTTGCTGACCAACGCGGCGCTGCTCCGCGAGCACCTGGACGTGCTGCCGCTGCTCGATCGTCTCATGGTCAGCGTGGACGCCACCAGCCCGGCGTTGTGGGATCAGACCATCCGCGCGGAACTGGGCACGGCGCAGACCATCCTCGACAACGTGGCGGCTGTGGCGCAGCGCCAGAAAGCGGACGGCTTCCGCCTGGCGCTCAACTGCGTGGTCACGCCGGAGACGCTCGCGCAGGTGGAGAGTGTGTTGGACTGGTGTGTCGCGCACAGGGCGCTCTTCTCGTTCTCCCCACAGTCCGTCAACAACTGGCCGCGCTACGAATTGCTCGTTTCGGAAGACTACCGGCGCTTTGTCGAACGGATGATGACTCGCAAGCGCCGGGGCGCGCCGGTGCTCGGCAGCATGGCCTATTTGAGGATGTTGTGGAATTTCGATCCCTACGCCTGCTATCCGATGCTGGCTCCGCGTGTGATGCCCGACGGTGGCCTGGCCTATCCCTGCCGTCCCATCGAGCGCGAGGGCGACACCCACGGCGGGCGCGACGTGAACCTGCTCGCAATCGGCAATTGGAACAAAGCCGTGCGGCGCGCGATGGACGTCTACGGCGCACCGCCATCGACGTGCGGCAGTTGCTACCAGCAATGCTACGTGGAACCTTCGCTGATGCAGGCTCGCCCGTGGGCTCTGCTGGCGGAACTGCTGCGCTACAAAGCCGCGTGGCAAGGCAGCATCGCCACCTATGCGCCGGGATGAAAACAAACCATGAATCTCAGTGGCGCCAGACTACAAAAGTCTCACGAGGTGCTTGCTTGAGCCAATACGCACGCTATACGCCAGGTCTACAATGCGCAGTACGTGCTGAGACTTTTGTAGTCTTTGATTGGTCGCCACCTACGCGCCGGGATGAAGACAAACCACGAAACTTAGTGGCGTCAGACTACAAAAGTCTCACGAGGCGCTTGCTTGAGCCAATACGCACGCTATACGCCAGGTCTACAATGCGCAGTACGTGCTGAGACTTTTGTAGTCTTTGTTGGTGAGGATTCGTGGAGATTTATGGTTGAAGAAACGTCTATGACGACTACATCACACGATACGATTATTGTTGGCGCTGGCCTTGCCGGACTGACGGCGGCGCTGCATCTGGCGGAGCGCGGCCTGCGCCCGTTGGTGCTGGAGGCCGATCCACAGTACGCCGGTGGGCGGCTCAAAGCCGGGCCGGAGATCGCCTTCGAGCACGCCGGGCAGACGTGGCGATTCGGCGGCGAGCATGGCGTCCACGGCGTGTGGTCGCCGTACCGCAACCTTCAGGCGATGCTCGTGCGCCATCGCATCCGCCCGGTGCTCGTCCCCGCGCAGGAAGAGGCGTGGCTGCTCGCCCACGGTTCGCGCGTCCGCCGTGCGGATATTGGCAGCGCGATCCGCAACAGTTGGGTGCCCGCGCCGTTTCATTATCTAGGCATGTTCGCCCGCCCGCGCTTCTGGACGATGTTGAGCGTGCGCAATTTCGCCTCGCTCTTCCGCGTGGTCGTCACATTGCTGGCGGCGCTCTCCATCGATCCATTGGCCGAAGACCAACCCCTCTACGGCATGACGCTGACCGACGTGTGCAAAGGTTGGTCGCCGGATATGACCTCGCTGTTCACCGGGCTGTCGCGCAACGCGCTCCCCGCCACCCCCGACCAAATCCCGGCTTCCGGCTTCTTCGCGTTTCTGCGCTTCTATACCCTGCGGCGGCGGGATGCGTGGGCCTTCTCTTACTTCCCCACCGACAGCGCCCGCGCCCTTGTCGCGCCGTTGGTGCGCGTGCTGGAAGATCATGGCGGCCAGGTGACGCTCGGCGCGCGGGTCACACACCTGGCGCAAACGGCGGTAGGGTGGCAGGTGACGGTGAACACGGACGACGGAGCGTCTTACGTCCTCACCACGCCTCAGCTTATCCTGGCTACGGACGCCCCGGCAGCCGAAACGCTGCTCCGCGCCAGCCCCGACACGGCCTCCCCGGCCGAAGGTTTGCGGCTGCCCGGCGGGTGGCCTTCCGCCGTGATCCGTCTCTGGTTCACACGCGCGCCGGAACGTCCGGGGGCGGAAGCGGGCCTCTTCTCCGGCGACTTTATCCTCGACAACTTTTTCTGGCTGCATCGTATCTACGACGATTACATCCGTTGGGGGCGGGCGACGGGCGGCAGCGCGCTCGAAGCGCACGTCTACGGACCGCCGGAGTTGCTGGCGCAGCCCGACGCGGCGCTACTTGCCCACGCCATCACCGACGTCGCCCGCGCGTGGCCGGAGCTGAAGGGCAGCGTTCTGCGCGCCGCCGTCACGCGCAACGATGCGACGCACACCCTGCTGCACGCCGGCAGGCCGGAGGAACACCTGGGCGTCGTCACCCCCTGGCCTGGCCTCTTCTGCTGCGGGGATTGGGTGCGCGATTCGAACCCGGCGATGTTCATGGAGCGTGCGTGCGTCACCGGCATCAAAGCCGCCAACGCCGTGTTGGACGCGCGCGGGCTGCCCATCTGGCCCCTGCTGGCCGCCCCGCGCCCGGAGATGCTGGCCTGGGCCGTCGAAATGGAAATGCGCGGCGTTCGCGAACGGCTTAAAGCGCGGCGGGGACGGCGGATTGTGATCCGCCGCAAGCGTTGAAGTAGGGCTTTTTATAAAGGAGTGGATATGATGAACACAACACAGGATTTTGTGACGCTTTTGCCCTCCGTCCGCCAAATTGTGGCAGCCGAGGGTACAGACCGCGACGTGAAGTTGCACGCGATTTGCGCGCTGCTGGAACGCGAGGTCGTCCACTACGATTGGGTGGGCTTCTACCTGGTCGACCCAACGCGCGAGCGCGAACTGGTGTTGGGGCCGTTCGTCGGCGCGCCGACGGAGCACACGCGCATCGCCTTCGGGCAGGGCATCTGCGGGCAGGCTGCCGACACGGAGATGACGTTCGTGATCCAGGACGTGTCGCAGGAGACGAACTACCTCTCGTGCAGCCCGCACGTCAAATCGGAGATCGTCGTCCCCATTTTCAAGGACGGTGTGGTGGTAGGGGAAATCGATATCGACTCCCACGCGCTCGCCCCGTTCGGCGAGGCCGATAACGCTTTTCTGGAGCAGGTCGCCGTGCTTGTCGCCGCTATGCTCTGACCAGGAGGAAACCATGACATGCCCTATATGCGCCTGGACGCCGGATAATCCGGACTATTTGTTGGTGTACGAGACTGCACTGTGGCGTGTTGTTCTAGCGCCCAACCAATGCCTTATCGGAAGATGCGTCATACACTTGAAAAGGCATTGCGGCGATTTGGCCGAAATCACGCCCGACGAAATGCTTGACTGGCTCACCATCGTGAAAACTATGCAATTCGCATTGCGGAAAGCGTTCGATGCCACGCTGTTCAACTGGTCTTGTTATATGAACCTTTCCTATCGTGAAGCCACACCCGACCCGCACGTGCATTGGTGGGTCGTCCCACGCTACAACCATGCTGTCGAGCTAGGCGCTTTGCGTTTCGAAGATCCGCGCTTTGGCAGCCCATACGATCACGCCATGCGGCTTGATGTTGCAAGTGACGTTCGCCGGCAGATTGTAGAACGGCTGCAGCAAGCCATTGCGTAAAGCAAACTAACATTACAGGAGACCTGTCGTAGAACTTTTGTACCTTGTCTACCTTGCTTTTTTCATTTGACCATAGTAGACTATATCCCATAGCAAATTGGGTGGCAGCTATGCTGCCTTTAACAGTGGATTCCACATCATATGCAAAGGAGGCATAACGATGAAACTCGGCGATAACATTCAAACGGCGGACTGGAAGAAGGAGAAGCACGCTCCGGTCATCGAAGCTCCAGAAATGGTCAAAGCGGGTGAACCGTTTGTGGTCAAGCTCAGCATCGGCAAAGAAATCCCCCATCCCAACACCACCGCGCACCACATCGCCTGGATGGAGCTGTACTTCAAGCCCGAAGGCGACAAGTTCATCTATCAGGTGGGCCATTTCGAGTTCCCCGCGCACGGCGCATCGGTGCAGGGCGCGGACACCGGCCCCGTGTGGACCCATCCCGTGGCAAAGTGCTCGGTCACGGTGAACGGCCCCGGCACACTCGTCGCCACCTCGTACTGCAACATCCACGGGCTGTGGGAAAACAGCCTCGAAGTCAAGGTTGGGTAGACAGTAGCCGGTAGACAGTAGACAGGGGTTCTGTCCCCGTCTACCGTCTACCATGGGAGGGAATGATGCCACAAACGACAAATACGGAACTGATTCAGATGCTCAGGGCGGCGGTGGAGGATGAGCACGCGGCCTTGATTCAATACCTCCGTCACGCCTATATGATGGGCGAGGGGGAGCTGGCGTGCGAGATCGAGGGCATCGCCCGCGAGGAAATGCGGCACCTCTGGATCCTCTCGCGGTGGATCGTGCGACTCGGCGGGCAGCCAACGACGGCGCGCGGGTTCACCGATCTGGCCGGCGCGACCAGCCCGGAATGGATGCAGCGCGACGTCGCCGCAGAGGAACGCGCTATCGCGATGTACGAGAGTTATCTGACGCGCATTGACGACCCGGACCTGCGCGCCGACATCGAGCACATTCTTGCCGATGAGCGCCGCCACCACGGGGACTTCGCGCACTTTGTCGATAAAACCACGCTGGAGATGCAAGCGATGCCAGCGGAACCGGCTGAAGAATCTGCCGCTGCGATGGCCGCCGTCGATAAAGACGCCCTGGAGTGGGGCGTGAGCCACGAGTACGCGGCGATCCTGCAATATCTCGCCCATTCGTTCTTGACGATGGACACGGACGAGGAAATCTCCAGCCAATTGATGACGCAAGCCATCAACGAAATGCAGCACATGGGCTGGTTTGGCGAAGAGCTGGTGGGCAGCGGCGAGGACATGCCCCTCACCCACCATCCGCTGACGCTGCCTGCAGATCCCGAAGCGATGTTGGAGGCTGACGTCAAGCTGGAGAACGAAACCGCCGCGATGTACGGCCAGTTCATCGAGCAGATGGTCGACCCTGGCGCGAAGGGCGTCATCGACGATGCGCGCGGGCAAGAGTTGTATCACGAGCACCTTTTCGGACGGCTGCTCAAACGACTCGAGCCGGTTGAGTCGCCCGCTGCTGCTTCCACCACCAAAGTGTGGACCGTCGGCACGCTCAAGCGCAAGTCGTGATTGGTGACTGGTAATCGGTAATAGTTTGACTTTGGACTTCGGACTAAAGACTAACCTGAAAGGAGTTTAGCTATGGAAAACATTCTTATGCGCGGTGATGCTCCGCTCACCGACGCGCAATGGCAATTGATCGATGCCACGGTCAGCGAGGTGATGGGGCGTGTTGTTGTGGGGCGGCGAATCCTCGATTTGTATGGCCCGTTGGGATTCGGCGCGTACACCGTCCCCCTGTATACCTACGGCGGCGCAAACGGCGGACCTGTGCGCGCCAAGATCGCCCGCCAGTTGACGCTGAATACGTTGACGAAAGACTTCATCATCACCGCCAAAGACCTGGAGCTGATGAACGAGGGGCAGCCGTTCGACACTGCCCCTGTCGCGGCGGCGGCGACGCAGTTGGCGCTGGCGGAAGACAAACTGATCTTCAGCGGCGACGCGGACGAGGGCGAGGAAGGGCTGCTGACCGTCACCGGACGGCAAACGCTCCCGCTCGGTGATTGGGGCGAGGAAGGCCAGGCGCTGGCTGACGTCTCCACCGCGACCGCGAAGCTGGTTGAGGCCGGCTTCTACCCGCCGTACTTCGTCGCCATGCATCCCATGGTGTACACCAAGCTCCAGCGCGTTTATGGGCGGCGCGGCATCCTCGAAATCGAATTATTGGAGAAGCAGGCTCAGGGCGGCGTCTTCGCCTCGCCTTCGATTCCGCAGGACAGGGTGCTCGTCATCGCCGCGCAGCCACAGTACGTCGATCTGGCGGTGGGGCTGGACGTTGCCACGGGCTTCGTCGAGACCACCAACCTCGAACACCACTTCTCCATTATGGAGACGCTGGCCCTGCGCGTCAAGCAGCCCGGCGCGATTTGTGTTCTGGAGTAGGGGGTAAACCATGGAATTGATGGATGTCTTGGTTCAGGCGATGAAGCTGGAAAGCGACGGGCGCAAATTCTACGAGACGATTGCGGAGCACATGACCGACCCGGAAGCGGCGGCGATGTTCAAGCAATTAGCTGCTGACGAAGTCGATCACTACAATTACATCGAACGCCAATACCTGGCGCTCGAAGCCGGTAAGGGGTGGTCCGAGATCCCCGAAATGGCCGCCGTCAGCGTCATCGACGCCGTCTCGGTCGTTTTCCCGCCCGAAAAGCAGGTCTTGGCTGAACTGCCGTCCAATCCTTCCGAGGCCGATGCACTCCTCTTCGCGCTCGGTGTGGAGGACAAGTCGTTCAAACTCTACCACAACAGCGCGCAGATCGCCAAAGACCCGGAAGCAAAGAAGCTCTTCATGCAACTGGCGGGGGCGGAACAGGTGCACTTCGACGTGCTGATGCAGCGCTACGACTCGCGCTACGGCTACCCGCGCTAATCACAAAGACAAACTAACCTTGCGAAGGTTAAGGCGAACCTCCGGTTCGCCCACCTTCGCAAGGCTGATGGTACGTATGCCCGAACTCCCCGAAGTCGAAACCATCGCCCGTCACCTCGCGCCGGTGCTCACCGGGCAGACCATCGCCCGCATCGACGTGCTCTGGGTGCGCACGGTGGATCGTCCTACCGCTGGTGCCTTCTGCGCTGCGTTGACCGGCGCGCGTATCCTGCACATCGACCGTCGTGGCAAGTTCATCCAGACCGCACTTTCCACCGGGCAAACGCTGCTGACGCATCTGCGGATGAGCGGCAAGTTCGCCGTCTACCGCGACGGTCCCGGCGAGGACAAACACGCGCGTCTGCGCTGGCAGTTGGGCGATGGCGCGTGGGTGGTCTTCATCGACCAGCGTAAATTCGGGCGTTTCTACCTGGTGGATGATCCCCGCGAGATCACCGGCGACCTGGGACCGGAGCCGCTTTCGGCGGATTTCACGCCGGCATGGCTGGCGGCGCGTCTGGCGCAACGCCGCGGCGAGATCAAACCGCTGCTGCTCGATCAGCGGTTCATCGCTGGGCTGGGCAACATCTACGCGAGCGAGGCGCTGTGGCAGGCCGGGATTCACCCGCAGCGCGTCGCCGGGACGTTGAGCGTGACAGAGGCGGAACGGCTGCACGCGGCGATTGTGGCGGCGTTGCGCGCCGGTTTGGAGAACGGCGGGACGAGCCTGGACGGCCTGTACGCCTATCCAAGCGGCGGGACAGGCCGGCACCAGGACTATCTCCGCGTCTACGACCGGGCCGGGGAGCAGTGCCCGCGCTGCGGCTACGCGGTGGAGCGCATCGTGCAGGGGCAGCGCAGCACGTATTTTTGTCCGGTGTGTCAGGCGTTAGCGAAAGTGTAGTGAAATAACGATCAGGTGGAGTGATTTCCTAGTGCAAACACAGACAAGAATCTCGGTATGGTGGTAAAATAGGCGGCATGA
>DAIUDK010000166.1:0-9877 GCA_036845725.1 Chloroflexota bacterium | reverse complement strand
ACGAAGGTAGTGACGCATTATTAGCCGCCAGAACACCGTTTTTGGTTATCTGTAGGAAAACACCCTGGGTCAGTTCACTCGGGGTGTTTGTCTTTTATGAGGCCCGCAGGTGTATCTATTGACAAAATGACAATAGATGATATACTAATATTGGAGGTGCATGATGCGCACACGTGGGCGACAGCAACGACAACAACAATGTAGTGGACGAGACTGTAACCGCCGGATGGGACAATTTGTTGATCCGGCGTTATTGCTTTTGCTGGAACAAGCTCCCGCGCATGGCTATACCCTCTTGAACCGCTTGCCCGAATTCGGCCTAGATTTTCTGGCTCCCACCGTGATCTATCGCGCGCTGCGGGAGATGGAAGACCGGGAATGGGTCACGTCCACAATGGATGCGGAGACAACGCAAGGTCCACCGCGTCGCGTTTACGCGCTCACCTCTACCGGACGTCAGGTGTTGCACTGCTGTACCGCGCAACTCCAGGGAACGCAGCAGGTGCTCGAATATCTGCTGGCGCTGCACGAAGAACTTGCGGCAGAGGATGACGCTGCTGCCGGTGAACTTACATCTACACATACGGAGGTTACGATGCGAGTTGTCATTCCTGCCAATGGCGCGGATTTGGACGCGCCCACCAGCCCAATCTTTGGGCGCAGCCGACTATTCATTTTGGTTGACCCCGAAACGTTGGAGTTCGAAGCCCTGCCCAACCCGGCACTCGACGCGCCTGGCGGCGCGGGCGTCCAGGCGGCACAGACGGTCTTGCAACATGGCATCAGGGCCGTGATCGCGCCCAGCCTGGGACCGAACGCTTTCCGCGTCATCCAGGCGGCGGGCATCCCGGCCTACCGTATGGAAGGCGCGACCGTCCGCGAGGTCGTCGCCGCTTTCAACGCCGGTCAATTGGTACGACTGGAAACTCCCGGCGCTGGCCATGTGGGTACCGGTGGCGGACGATACAGACGAGGACGTGAGTGATTTTGGATTGACGATTTTAGATTTCGGATTTGTCGTCAGGATGTGCCAACGGTGACTATCTGACTATATAACTAACGACAGGGAGACTTGAATGACGAAAATAGCAATTGCTGTGTTGGATGCCAATGGCCTGGATGCCCAGGTCAGCCCGCACTTTGGGCGATGTCCGTACTTCACCTTGGTCGAGACCGATGGCCAGGAAGTATGCACTGTCGAAACGGTCGCCAATCCATACTACCCCAACCATGAGCCGGGAGAGGTTCCCGCCTTCATCCACAGCCTGGGCGCGCAGGTGATGCTCGCCGGCGGGATGGGCGGGCGCGCCGTGGCCTTCTTCCAGCAATATGGCATCGAAGCAGCGACCGGCGCGGCGGGAACCGTGCGCGCGTCGCTGTCCCGCTATCTGGGCGGCGAGTTGCAGGGCGCGGCCCCCTGTGACGAGAGCGTGGAGCACAGACACGGGTAGATTTTGGATTAGGATCGGTTTAGCGAAAGGAGTTCGCAATGGCGGCTATATGGCTTGACGTAACCCGTTGTACCGGGTGTGGAGCGTGTGTTGAGATCTGCCCGACCAGCGCGCTGACCCTGGTGGAAGGCAAAGCCCATCTGGACGACGCGCTGTGCAAAGGTTGTGAAGCCTGTATCCAGGCTTGCCCTGCCGGGGCGTTGCAAGCGGTGTTGGAGATTGAGGCCGTTCCCTTAGCGCCGCGTGTGCCGGAATACGTATCGCTATCTTCCCCGGTGGCGCCATCTGTCCCGGCGGTGTCGTCTGCCCCGATCTCCCCACGTGTGGGTTTGTTAGCGACAGTGATCGCGGCTGGGACGCAACTAGCCGTTCAAGCTGCACCACTGATCCTGCAGGGAGTGGTGCATTTGTTGCTGCGTCCACGTGGTATGGCGTCCGGGTTGGGGCACACATTGACCACAACCGGCAGCTTGTTGGGCGCCGGACGACAACTTCGCCGCCGTCAGCGTGGCAGGTGGTGAACACAATCAAGATTTGTAATCGCGACTGACTTTGGTCGCTTTTGTACTTATAAGACCAGGAGGTGCTATGATGGGACGTGGAACTGGACGAGGTGGTGGTAGTCGCGGTGGCGGTGGCCGCGGCGGCGGCGCCGGACGCGGGCAGGGACAAGGCCCCGGACGGATGGGCGGCACGGCCGCAGGGCCGGGCGGCGACTGTGTCTGCCCCGTATGTGGACATCACGAGCCGCACATTGTTGGGTTGCCCTGTACCAGCAGGACTTGCCCCAAGTGTAACGCGCCGATGATCCGCGGATGACCCTGACGATCACGTGCGTCGTCGATAACAACGCGCAGCCTGGCAGCGGTCTACAACACGAACACGGCCTGGCCTTCTGGATTGCCAACAAGGCCGGGGCCGTGTTGCTTGATACGGGCCAGAGCAGCACAGCACTGGTGCACAATCTCACGGCGTTGGGGCTGGATGCGGCGACGCTGAAGGCAGTAGCCCTCAGCCACGCGCACTACGATCACACCGGCGGCTTGCCGGCCCTGTCCACGGCGCTTCCCCTGGGCTTGCCTCTCTACGCCAACGCTGATCTTTTGCGCGAGCGTTTCTCACGGCATGAAGGTGTGCGCCGCGCTATTGGCATGCCGGTGGCTGAACCCTGGCTGCGCGCGCACTTCACGTTACATCTGGATGACCAGCCGCAGCGAATTCTCCCCGGCGTCTGGACCACCGGCGCAATCACCGAGCGCCCACACCCCGGCGGGTACGCTGCCCACCATGAAATCCGCGCCGGGAGTGGGTATGCGCCTGATCCCTACCGCGATGACCTCTCGCTGGTGCTCGAAAGCGCCCAGGGGTTGGTCGTAGTGTGTGGCTGCTGCCATGCCGGATTGCTCAACACGCTGGAACACATCCAGCGCCTGTTCGCCTCCCCGATTGTGGCCATTGCGGGCGGAACGCATCTACTCAACGCCGACGCGGACGCGCTGGCGCACATTGCGCGCACCCTGCCCGGCTGGGGGACGCTGCGCCGGATTTATCTCAACCACTGTTCCGGCGAAAATGCTTATCACGTCTTGCGCCAGGTGATGGGGAACGACAGCGTTCACCCTTGCCCGGCCGGTACGATCATCGAGATGGAGATAGGACTTTGAAACTTGCCATTGCCAGCGGCAAGGGTGGAACCGGCAAAACGACGGTGGCGGTGAGCCTGGCGCTCGGCCTGGCCGCAATCGATGCCGCTTCCGCCCCACTTTTTTTGGACTGTGACGTCGAAGAACCCAATGCCGCGCTTTTCTTGCGCCCGGAGATCACCGCGCGGCGCGATGTGGGACTGCTGATCCCGGTGGTGGATATGGCGCGCTGTACGGCCTGTGGGCGCTGCGCCGCGGTGTGCGAATATCATGCGATCACCGTCATCGGCAAGCAGGTACTCGTCTTCCCCGAACTGTGCCACGGCTGTGGCAGTTGTACACGCCAATGCCCGGAGAGCGCAATCCACGAGGAACTTAACGTGATGGGGACACTGGAATATGGCCGGGCAGAGACGATCGAGTTTTACCACGGAACGCTCAATGTAGGCGAGGCCATGGCCGTGCCGGTGATCCGCCAGCTCAAAGCGTGGGCAATCCCGCCGGATGTGGACAACCGGCCCGTCATCCTCGACGCGCCGCCGGGCACCTCGTGTCCGGTCGTCGAGACCATGCGCGGGGCCGACGCGGCGCTCCTCGTCACCGAACCAACGCCCTTCGGCCTGCACGATCTACGCGTGGCGGTAGAGGTGGCCCGCGACGAGCTGGGTCTGCCGGTCGCCATCGTCGTCAACCGCGATGGTGTAGGCGATGACGGCGTGGACGCCTACTGTGCCGCAGAGGGACTGCCTATCTTACTGCGCATCCCGCTGGAACGCGCCATCGCCGAAGGCATTGCACACGGAGCATCGTTGGTCGATATCCGCCCCGAATATCAGTCAAAACTGGCCGAACTCTGGAAAGCCATAGCGGAGCTACTATGAAACAACTCGTCATTCTCAGCGGCAAGGGCGGAACAGGCAAAACGACGGTGACGGCGGCGCTGGCGCATTTGGCGGCGCAGGATCGTCGCATCGTGCTGGCCGATGCGGACGTGGATGCGGCCAACCTGGGCCTGGTGCTCGCGCCCGTCACCGAGGAGACGCACGACTTTACCGGCGGCAGGATCGCCGTGGTTGATCCGGCGGCTTGCGTCGCCTGCGGGCGTTGCGCCGAGGTGTGTCGCTTTGACGCGGTAAGGCCGGGCGATATTTACGCCGTAGACCCCATCGCCTGCGAGGGCTGCGCCGCGTGCTTTTACGAGTGTCCGGCCGAAGCTATCGAGATGCAGCCGCAGCGCGCCGGGCAGTGGTTTGTCGCCACGACGCGCTACGGCCCGCTTTACCACGCGCACCTATTCGCTGGGCAGGAGAACTCCGGCAAACTCGTCACGCTGGTCAAACAAATGGCGCGGTTGCGCGCCTTCGATGACGAGGCCGACCTGCTGTTGGTGGATGGGCCGCCGGGCATCGGCTGTCCGGTCATCGCCGCGCTTTCAGGCGCGGATTTGGCCCTTATCGTCACCGAGCCAACGGTCTCCGGCGCGCACGACCTGGAACGCGCCCTGAGATTGGCAACGCACTTCAATATCCCGGTGGCAGTGTTGCTCAACAAAAGCGATCTCAGCCCGGCGCAAACCGCTGCCATCACCGGCTATTGCACCACACACAGCATCCCGCTGGTGGGCCGTCTGCCCTACGACCCCGCAGTGACAGACGCCATGGTGCGCGGTGAACCGGTCACAGCGATGGCAGGACCCGTAGCAGACGCGCTGCGGGAAGCGTGGTCGATGTTGCAGACCACACTATTTGTGCTTAAGCCAGCGGAGGAATAAGGTTAGAATGTCATGCGCACTTATCTCGATTGTCACCCCTGCTTCTTGCGCCAGGCATTGAGCGCGGCGCGCCAGACCGGCGCGGATGATGCACAACAGCACGCCATTATCGACGAGACGCTGGCCTTGTTGCAAACTCTCCCGCCCGGCAAAAACCCGCCGGAAATCGGCTACGCTGTGCATCGCATCGTGCGCGAGCGAATGGGCCACGGCGATCCCTATCGCGCCCTCAAAGATCGCAGCACCCACGCAGCGCTGGCGATCTATCCACGCCTCAAGGCCCTGGTCGCTCCCAGCGCCGATCCGCTGGAAACGGCCGTGCGCGTAAGCATCGCCGGCAACATCATCGACTTCGCCCTGTCCGACGAACTGGCCGATCTCTGGGCGACGGCGGAGCGCGTGCTGGCCGCACCCTTCGCCGTTGACGACCTGGCGGCTTTGCGCGCGGCGCTGAAGGCGGCCGATCGCGTGCTCTATCTGGCCGATAACGCCGGGGAGACGGTCTTCGACCGCGTGTTGATCGAGACGCTGTCGCTGCCTGTGACCTACGTGGTGAAAGGCGGTCCCACACTCAACGACGCGACGCGCGAGGATGCGCTCGCCGCAGAGTTGGAGACGTGCGCGGCCATCATCGACAACGGCTCCGACGCACCCGGCACGATTCTGCACTTGTGTTCTGAGGCGTTCCGCCAGATTTATGCCGCCGCTCCATTGATCATCGCCAAGGGCCAGGCCAACTACGAGACGCTGAGTGAGGCCGGGCCGCGCGTGTTTTGCCTCTTGCAGATCAAATGCCCGGTTATCGCCCGCGACCTCGGCGCGCCGGTCGGTAGCGTGGTCGTGAGGCAGAGTTTGTAATCTTTGCCATTTTACGCTGCGTGTTCGAATCATTCACCAGACCTGCCACAGTTGTTCATAATTCGTTCACAAGTTCCCGGTATAGTAAAAGCGTAATCCAAAAACCAGACCAGGGAGGTTATGAACAATGGAAGGACGAGCATGTAGATTTCACTTTGGTAAGGCGGTTCTCGCGCTGCTGGTGGGCGGGGCCGTGCTGCGCCACTTTGCCGGATGCGGCCATTCTGCGCCGCACAATTGGCATCACGAGCATTTTGCGCAGGCGTGGCGGCGACATCACCCACGCTGGCGGAGTTGGGCCTGCGATCAACCCCAGGGCAGCACAGTTGAGGAAAAATCGGAGGATGCAGCATGACGCAAGCAACAAACGTCAGCTATGCCGTAGACCGCCCCATGCCCGCCGTCTACTTCTGGGGAATGGCCGCGATGTTCAAGCTGCGTCAAAGACGCTTTCATCGCTCAAGGGCGCATCACGAGGCTCGCCTCGACTTACACTGGCTGGCGCTGCTGGACGCCGAGAACGTCCAAACCGTGATTCTGAACCGCCGTGAGGATCACGCCCTGTTGCGGTTGTTGCGTCGTTCCTCACAGTGGGCCGTCGATTTCGCAGACCGGCAGTCGGTGATCCTGATTCGTCGAGCCACTGTGGATATGGTACAATAGAGCCAACTTGACCCTTTAGCGAAGAAGGCGAACCTATGGCGGCAGATGTCATCCTCGTAGTGGAAGATGAACCCAAAATCGCGCGGCAGGCGCATGACTACCTCGTCAAGAGCGGGTTTCGCGTGCTGATCACCGGCAATGGACAGACGGCGCTGGACATAGCGCGCCGCGAGCGTCCCGACCTCGTCGTCCTCGACCTGAACCTGCCCGGCCTCGATGGGTTGGACGTTTGCCGCGCGCTGCGCCGCACCTCAGACGTGCCCATCATCATGCTGACGGCGCGGGTCGAACTCGAAGACCGCCTGGTTGGCCTGGAACTGGGCGCCGACGACTACATCACCAAGCCCTTCTCCCCGCGCGAGCTGGTAGCCCGCGTCCGTGCCTTGCTGCGCCGCGCCCACGGCGAGGTGGTCGATACCCATACCATTCGCGTGGGCGAGTTGGAGATTGACGTGCCAGGCCGCCAGGTCACGCGCGGCGGCAAGCCGGTCTCCCTTACGCGCACCGAATTCAACTTGCTCCTAATCTTTGCCAGCCATCCGGGCCAGGTTTTCTCCCGCGAGCTGCTGCTCGAACGCCTGCACGACGCACATTACGATTTCGACGGGTTCGATCGGAGCATCGACGCCCACGTCAAAAATCTCCGGCGGAAACTCGAACCCGATCCCACGAACCCCACCTACTTACTGACGGTCTACGGCGTGGGATATCGATTCGTCACTGCCCGCGAGTTGGGCGAAAGCGAGCCATCGCCGTGAGACATAGAACACCACCACACAAGACCGCGCCGTGCGGCCATGCCTCGTCCTGGCGCGATTGGAAAGCGGGGCGACACGCACTGCCGCCGAAGTTTCGCCGCTGGCGATACTGGTCACGGCCAATGCCGCCCTTCGAACATGTTGCGCACGTCCACCGCCCGGGGAGCGTTTTTGCTCGTTTGCTGCTCGCCTTTGGCGTCTTTATCGCCCTACTCGTCGGGGTGATGCTGCTGATCGTGAACCTGGTGCAAATGGCGCTGAGCGCCGGGCGCGCGTTGGACGAGCCATACCTTGTCATCGGAATCAGCCTGCTGCTGTTAGTGAGCGTCGCGGCGGCAGCGGTTCGCGTCGGGCGCCGAAATTTCAAAACGATTGCCACACCGTTGGCCGAATTGCTGTCGGCGGCAGAAGCAGTGACGGACGGCGACCTAAGCGTGCGCGTGCCCGAGACCGATAGCCGGCACTTCAGCGGCGTCGTTGACACCTTCAACACCATGGTGGCTTCGCTGGAACGGTCCGACCAACAGCGCCGCAACCTCACCGCTGATGTGGCCCACGAATTGCGCACCCCCTTGCAGATCATCCAGGGGAACCTAGAGGGCGTGCTGGACGGCGTCTACGAACCGACAACCGAGCACATCGCGGCGACGTTGGAAGCCACGCACCAGCTTGCACGCCTCGTCGAGGACTTGCGCATCCTTTCGCTGGCGGAGTCCGGACAGTTGGCGCTCGAATTCGAGCCTGTGGATGTAGGTGAGCTGCTCCTGGACACGCAGACCAGCTTCAGCGGCCTGGCGGAATCGGCGGGCGTCACATTGCGCGTCACCGTGCTCGACGCACCGCTCATCATCCACGGCGACCCCGGTCGACTGGATCAAGTCATGGGCAATCTGGTGGTCAACGCGGTGCGCCACACCCCGCGCGGGGGCGTCATCACACTTGAGGCCACTTCGATGCCAGATAGCGTTGAAATCTGCGTCTGCGACAACGGCGAGGGCATTGCCCCAGCAGGCCTCCCGTTCATCTTCGACCGTTTCTGGCGCGGCGACCGCGCCCGTAGCCACCAGGAAGGCGTCGGCAGCGGCCTAGGATTAGCCATCACGCGCCAGCTCGTGCGCCTGCACGGCGGCACCATCGACGTTACCAGCGCCCTCGGCGCCGGAACGACCTTCACGATCCACCTGCCAGGGATGCCGGCGGCTGATCCGGTGCGAAAATTCTGCAATGAGCCGTAAGGTTTTGTGGCTGCGGATCACGTTCCGGTGGGGCATCGTCGCGGATGCGTTCGAAGTTGTCCGCATGACGTTTCCCAGGTTGTTCCTGGCGACCACCGGCAGCACCCTACCGCCCGACACCGGGCTCCGGTTCGGCCTGCTCTACGGCGCGCCGGTCATGCTGGGCTGGACGCTCCTGCTGCTCTGGGCCGATCGGAAACCGTTGGAGCGCAAGGGCATCTTGCTGTGCTTGTTCCCCGTGATCGTCGCCTACATCCTTGTGGGCGTTGTCGGCATCCGCATCGGCGCTGTGGCGCTTGCCGCCATGATACCAACCTTTGTATTGCAGGTGGCGTTGGTCGCCTTGTGCCTGTTTAGCTATCTGAGGGCGCAATCAGTGAATTAGAACGAATCACTCCACTATAAGCCTCTTGACAACTCTTTTATTCTATGTATAATATACAATATTGAATAAAAGAGGAGATAACAATCTGTGACAACACGATTGGTCATTTTGGGATTGCTACGCGACCGGCCGCTCTACGGCTACGAACTCAAGCACATCATTGAGGAGCACATGGGCGATTGGACGAACATCGCCTTCGGCTCCATCTACTATGCGCTGGGCAAACTGGCCGAGGAGGGTTTCGTCGAGCAAGTCGGCGTGGAGCAGGAAGGCGCGCGGCCCTCGCGCACCGTCTACCAGATCACCGAGGCTGGCCGCGCCGAGTTTCTACGCCTGCTGCGCGAGGTGTGGGCCTCGTTCGAGCGGCAGTATTTCGCCATAGATGTAGGACTGGCGTTTATGAACGCCCTGCCGGTGGGAGAGGTCAAGCAATATCTTCAACAGCGCGTGACGATGCTGGAAGAGGTTTTACAGCACATCCAGGAGCATCAGGAAGACCAAATGGCAAACCCTAATGTTCCCGCGCAGGCACGCGCGGTGTTCGAGCACTCCCGGCTGCATATGGAGGCGGAACTGACCTGGACGCGGAGCGTGTTACAGCAGGTGGAACAGGGCGTCTACGTCTGACGCTCTTTTTTTAGTCGAGATTCAAGATTGTATATTCAACATTGTATAAATAGGAGGATTCAGTGAAACGCATTCCAGAAAGTGAGGCTATTTCGGAAATGGCGGACGCGCGCCGTTTCAACGAGTTTATGGGGAGCAATCGCTTCCGGCAGCAGGAGTACCGCGAACTGGCGCAACGGGTCGCCGCGCTGGGCGTCCCGGACGGCGGCAAGGTGCTGGACGTGGGGACGGGGACGGGCTTCGTCGCCATCGCAGTCGCCACGGCGCTGCGCGAGCGCGGCGTGCAGGTGGTGGGGCTGGACCTCTCAACGGCGATGCTGTCGCTGGCGGCGGAGAACGTGCAGCGTGCCGGGCTGAACGGCGCTATCACCTGGCGCGAGGGCAACGCCTACGCCATGCCTTTTGCCGACGGCGAGTTCGACGCAGTGATGTCCAACGATTCGCTGCATCATTGGGAAGACCCGGTGCAAATCTTCAACGAGATCG
>DAIUDK010000165.1:0-9915 GCA_036845725.1 Chloroflexota bacterium | reverse complement strand
CTAAACGGTCACCGTCATGTGGAGTATCATCCATCTGCGCAGGTTGGATCATGCGCCGCCCATTGAGGTTGAGCATGTTGGATGCCTGAAACGTCTCGCCATCTGGTTGAATAACCTCACCGATTAACTGGGGATACTTATGACCCAACAAACGTATAATCTGGCGGAAGGTCGTACCCTCCTCGAGGGTGAGTGTCACCTGTTTGGTCCCACTGACCACTCTGGCAACACCCATAAACTCTACCAAAACTTGCATCATTCCTCCCACACCATGAAAGTCAACTGCATCATCACCTTTAAATGGGGTAAATGGCAGACGACTCACAGGGCTTTCTGGAAAACAGTGTTACACCTGTTCTAGACAAAGTCAAGGTGTATTTCGCACACAACATCAGTGACAAGCGCAAATAAGTTAGGGTATGCAAACTTATTGTCGGCACGGTTCTATTCTCGTCCCTTTGAAATAGCTGTCAAGCGCATCTCGGTTGCGCAATGAATTCCAATCTGAAGCTTGGTGTTATAATGACTCAATATCGTGGAGGAGATTTGCGCATGATACCTCAGATTGTGGGACACCTGTACACTGCCGTTTTGATCGGACTGGCAGTGTATGCCGTTCATATCGTGATCTTGGTTACACTATATCTGTGGCACCGCCGCGCGCAGTCGCCGGAGACGCCATCCATTCCTATGGCCGATCTGCCGACGGTGACGGTGCAGATTCCGTTACGCAATGAACGCTACGTCGTCCAGCGGATCCTCACAGCAGTCGCGGCTTTCGATTGGCCGCGCGATCGGTTGGAGATTCAGGTGCTCGACGATTCGGACGATGACACCACCGCACTGGCACGCGCCGAGGTTAAACAGCTACAGGCACAAGGCTACACGATCGCCCTACTGCACCGGCAGCACCACAATGGACATAAAGCGGGTGCGCTCGCGGTTGGATTGCAGAAAGCGCGCGGTGAATACGTCGCCATTTTCGATGCTGACTTTGCGCCAATGCCGGACTTCCTGCAGCAGACAGTGCCTCACCTCGTCCAAAATCCCGCGTTGGGACTGGTACAGGGCCGTTGGGGACACCTGAATGCGGAATACTCGCTGGTCACGCGCGCGCAGGCCCTGGCATTGGACGCGCATTTCACCGTGGAGCACATCGCCCGCAACCGCGCCGGACTGCTGATGAATTTCAACGGTACAGGTGGTGTGTGGCGGCGACGCGCTATCGAGGAGGCCGGCGGCTGGCAGCACGACACCATTGCGGAGGACCTCGACCTGAGCTATCGCGCACAGCTTGCCGGGTGGAAGATTCTTTACCTGCCCGACGTCGCCGCACCGGCAGAGTTGCCGCCGTTCGTGGCTGCGTTTAGACAGCAGCAGTATCGCTGGGCCAAAGGCGCGACCCAGGTGCTGCGCAAGTCCTTTGGGCCGATTGTGTCCTCGCCACACCTGAGTCTGGCTCAAAAGGTGATGGCACTGCTGCACTTGAGCGGCTATTTTACACAACCGCTCATCCTGGCGTTGGTACTGCTCGTCGCGCCGATGGTCGTCTACTCGCCGCGCCTGCCAGTACTGGCCGTGGCGTTGGGCACGCTAACAATGCTCCCCCCCCTGCTCTACCTGATGGGACAGATAGCGTTGTATCGGAATTGGCCGCGCCGTATTTTGGCCTACCCAATTTTGATGCTGTTGGGCGTCGGTATCAGTTGGAATACCACGCTCGGCGTGCTCGATGGACTGCTGCACTGGGGCGGCGAGTTCAAACGCACACCCAAGTTCAAACTGCGCGGGCGACAGGGAAACTGGCGCGCCGCCCAATATCGCGTCACACTCGATCGCGCGCTGCCAGGGGAGATTCTTATCAGCCTGTACGCCCTCGCGGCGCTGCTCCTGGCCCACGAACTGCAACGCACCAGCCTGTTGCCCTTAAGTCTGATCTACTTAATAGGGGAAATGTTCATCATCTGGGGGACGGTACAACAACTCGGTCAACGCAAAGACAAAAAAGAACAGGGGCGGTAAACGCCCCTGTTTTGTTTGACATCCAGTGTACGCAAAAGCATGACAGTAGTCGGGCTACGAACCCGGTCCACTGGCTCTGCTACTTGTCCTTCTTCTCCTCTGGCATGACATCAACTACGGTGCCGGCCTGCGGTGCAGGCAGTGGGTTGCTCGGTTTGGTCGATTTGGGCGGCTCGAGCTTAGGCGGCTGCAAATCCTGCGACATAAACGTCTGCCCGCGCAGGTACGCACCCTCGTTGATCAACAGGGACTTAATCGTCATATCGCCCCACACACGCCCGGTGTCCGCGATCTCCACCCGGTTGGCGATAACATTTCCCTGCACCGCGCCAGCGATGGACACGTTGTTGGCTTTGATCTCAGCGCGCACTTTGGCACTCTCGGTAATCACCAGATTGCCGGTGATCTCGACGGTGCCCTCGATGACGCCATCAATACGGAGACCTCCATCCCCCTGAATATCCCCCTTGATGTGGGTATTCGCTCCAATGGTCGATTCAATTGCTGGTTGCGCCATACGTCCTCCCCCGGTAATTGTCGGTTGTTTTGCAACAGGTGTCACAGGTTCTTTTGGTTTTCCTTTACCACCTAACCACGACATCGATTCCTCCTTACCATTGATTAGATTTCACAATTGTGAAATTCTGCAAAGGGAACCCCTACTTGTGTTCCCAACTTCTGATCAAAGTTCAGCATGGCTCGTTCCAATAATAACCAGAGATGGTGGTTTGTCAAACTGCATCGATTAAAACTCGCCTGGCAAACCATACGCGCAAGAGGCCACCAATGTCAGGCAGCAGCCTCGGATGGCGCGTTACTGGGCGGCTCGTCGTTAGAGGGCGTACCATCGATCATTTGACGTGCCTTGCCCAACGCCTGCTGTTCTTCGGCGCTCAGGCTGTAGGAGGAGCGCCACTGCGTCAGCGGCTTGGCGTACACCCGCGTGTCATCGCGGGTGTGCAGACCGCTGAGCATCGCGCCGTTGCCGCGCGCATCCACCAGTGCCAGCGAAAAGCTCTGATCCCCGCCCACATTTTCGAAGGCGCTATAGCGGATCACGCCGTGCCCCTGAACCGTATGCGGCAGAATACTGCCGAAATGCCGCAGGGTTGCCTCAGTTTGAGCGAGACGCTTCTCCTGCGCGTCCAGGCGGGATAGAAGTTGCACAATAGTCGCCTGGTCGGTATCTTCGGCCAACGCGAGTATTCTCTGATAGCGTTCCTCCATAGCCTTGAGACGCTTTTCCAGCATGTAAACCCAATATATCCCCACAAAAAGCAGGATCGCCGAGGCAATCACCCACAGCACAAGTCCGTCCATATGTCCCTCCTCAGATAGTCAGGTAGTCGTTAGCCAAGTTGTCGATAGTCAGATAGCCTATTCGAAACTGTAGCATCCGTCAAATCAACGTCCTATTTATGGCTGGATGAGAACTGGGCCGAGGATGAAGCGGTCGCCTGTCATCGTTCCGTCGGGGCTAAACTGCGGGATGCGGCGAACGCTGCCCATTTCATATATCCCCACTTCCAACCAATACTGACCCGGCGGCGTGTCTTCTGAGATGGTCAACCGGTAAGGATCGATAACCTGCTGGCCCTCCAGCCACTTCGGGAACCACAAATAGGACGGGAAAGCGCCCCCTAACGGCGTGTAATCGTGCCCAAAGCGGAGCGCGCCGCCCGCGTCAACCAGGTGAATAAAAATAGTGTAGCTCGTGCGCGGGCGCGCCAGCACGCGCCATGTCAAGGTCAAATGCAGTGGCTGCCCGGCCTTGAGCGGCAGAGTCTCCTGCCAAATCCCATTGCGTGTCGCTAAACCAACCCGCGCACGCGCGGAGCGCAGCGCCACATCATTGCCGATATTAGTCAGCGATTGCCCTAAAACGCGCGCTTGGCGAGCCGCAGCGGCTGCGGGCTGCACCGTGATGTCGACCAGCGGCAAGGTTGTCATTCCACCGTTGAACGGCAGTTCCGCCACGCCGTGCGTCATGTCCGTGTACCCGAGCACGAGCGGATAGATTCCCGGCGATAGCGTATATGGGATATACACGTCGTAGCGTTCGACGATGATCTCACCAGGCAGCCAATCCAGCGTGAGATGGCGGCTATCGGTCGCCCAGCGTTGCTCGACTGCGCCCAAGCGCCCGAAGGGCATAAGAATCGCCGTGGGCGTTGTCGTCGCTCGCGCGTAGAGCGTCAATGACGTGACGCCGCCCTGCGCAACCACGGTTTCGGTCACGTCGTAACCGAGTAGTTCCAAACGCTCGTCCACCCACACGTCGTGCAGCGGATATTGCGGCGTGACCGACTGCAACGCGGGCGGTTCCAGAACGCGCCACAAGTCACCCTCAGGCCGTAGGCGAAAGCCCAGGTCGCGAATATCGCGGCGGTAGTTGGTCAAATACACCGGGCTGGCGGCGAGATTGCCAAAAACGGCGTCCATCCACGTGAACGAGGTCGTCACGTACAACGGGCGCGCGTCCGCCGCGTCGAGCGCTTCCTCATCAACATAAGCACGGTAGAAGTACGGCGTGAGATGCTCCCAATCGGAAGCCACTACAGCCCCCTCGGCGTGCCCGGCAAAACGTTCGAACAAGGCGTCCACATAGGCATCACCGGCGTCCCACTCCCGCAGCGAAATACGCGGAAAGGTATAGACCAACATCCCCGCCGGAAGCGCCAACAACCCCGCCACCACAGCCCACATCCGCCAGCCCGGCACGCGTTGAGCCAGCATCTCCACAAACAACAACGCACCCACACCGAGCAGAAACGCCAGCGCCATAAAAGCGTGCAACAGGTAGGCCATAACGTCCTGCACCGAGTTAAGCGTGAAACCCAGATGGCCTAGTAAAAACAGTCCCCACAGCACCGCCAACCGGGGACGGCGCGACAGCAGCCACACGATTCCCACGCCGATCAGAAGCAGCAACGGCCAAGCAAACTGCAACCGCAGGAGCGTCCAGAACACGCGCAGCCGGTCGAACTGCTCAGCCAGTCCAAAATAGAAGAGATTGCCCCGCAATCCCTGAGCCGTCGCGTGGCGGAAAAAACCCGCCCATGTGCGCATGTCAGTGGGGCCAAAGGGGGCGTTAGGGCTGCGCAAAGGAAAGTAGAGCCAGGGCCACAGTCCCGCCAAACCACAGCCGATAAACGCGAGCAGTGTCTTCCATTGCACCAGGAATTTGGGGCGCTGTACCAGAATGTAGATGGCGTAAGCCGGAAGCCCCCATGCCGTGATCGGATGGTGCGTCACACCGATGCCAGCGACGAAGGCCAATACAAACAACCAGCGGTCATGGCCCTCGCGCGACCAGCGCATGAGCAGCCATAATTGTGTGGATGTAATGGCGGCACTGACAATGTGCGCGTTGGAGTGGATACTGTGCTGCCAGAAATTGGGGGCGACAGCCAACGCCAAGCCACCCAACAATGCCGCCAGCAGCGGCCAACGCGAGCGAGCATCCGGCGTACCGTCCGACGCCACACGCACTTCAACGATCATCAAGAAAACGCGGCTCACTGTCCACGCGCCAGCGGCCCCGGCCAAAAGGTGCGTACGCCAGGCTACATCGCCAACGACAAAAAGGCGCTGCCATATCCCAGCAATGAGCGTATAGAATGCGTAACCCGGCGGATGGGCAATACCCCAAATCGCAGGAATGAACTGGTACTCAGAGGGGTCGCCGAAGATTGTGCCGCGCGCCGCAGTGAGGCTGTAGAGGAACCAGACGCCCCCAAAAAGCGCCGCTGCCGCCCATCCCACCCCATGAGGATAAGCCATATAGCGCCGCGCGATATTCGTCAGTTTCCGCCAGCTACCCCTCTTTCGCAACCCGCCTCCCCTGGCCCGTGGCCCGCACCAGACGTAGGCATTATAACGCTTTTTCACCTTCTGTCCACGCACGGCACTGCGTCATCAGGACGTTATCATTCTCGGGAACCAAGAGACATTGACGGGGACCAAAATATAGGCCACGTTTATCAGGCGAAAACTTGGGTTACACTGTACCAGGAGAATGATAAGATCCTGCTTGCGTTATCCTAGTGATTATCTATAATCGAGGAAAGAGACATCAGCATAAAGGAATGAGACATGGGAGAAAATAAAAAACTTTGGATTGGAATCGGTGTCATTGTCGGCGCTTTACTACTTCTGGTAACGTGCGCGTGTTGTATAGTTGGCGGAGTGGCAGTTTGGTTCTACGCGCGCCCCACGCCTTACACGCCGACGCCACCGCCCATCCTGCTACCGATCACGCCAGTCAGCCCGGTGACGCCGGTATCGCCGGATCTGCCGCCCACCATCAGCGCGCCGCTGCCCGACGAGGCCGCAGAAACGCTGGCGGCGCTCCGTGAAGCGCAAATTCCCAACTCCGACCTGCACGAGCTGGGTGTGCGCTTCTTAGGCGTTCCCGCAGACACATCACGTACATTGGACACGCCCAATCCCGATTATCCGGTCGGCTCGCGGCGGCAATTTAGCGTGTCGAACGTGGATAATGACGAGCAGTTCGATATCTACGCGAAGCTGATTTACAAGACAGAGCACGTCTACATGTGGGTCGAAGAGGGCGCCAACGTAGACGAAGACAAACTCATTGAGGCCGCCAATCTTTTCGAAGAACACACCTACCCCACTAACCGCGAGTTCTTCGGCTCAGAGTGGACACCCGGCGTCGATAACGACCCGCACCTGAGCATTCTGCACGCGCGCAATCTGGGTGACACCGTCGCCGGATACTTCTCCAGTCCCGACTCTTACGTGCGCGCCGTGCGCCCTGACTCCAACGAGATGGAGATGTTCTACATCAATATCGACAACGTCAACATCGGCGATGACTTCTATAACGGCGTGCTGGCGCACGAATTCCAGCACATGATCCACTGGAACAACGACCGCAACGAGGCGACCTGGCTCAACGAAGGATGCTCCGAAATGGCCATGGAACTGAACAATCGTGCGCAGCCCGGCGACAACTACAGCGTCGGCGGCAGCGAGTACGATTATCTGCGCCGTCCCGACACGCAATTGACAACCTGGCCCGAGGGCGTCGCCGGAGATGCCTCGCCAAACTATGGCGGCGCATACCTGTTTATGAGCTACTTCCTCGACCGTTTTGGCGAGGAGGCGACCAAGGCCCTGGTCAGCCACGACGAGAACAGTATGGACAGCGTAGATCGCATCCTCACTGACGACCTAGGCCTCCCAATGACGCATGCCGACCTTTTTGCCGATTGGAGCATCGCCAATTTGCTGGACAACACCGAAATAGCCGATGGACAATACGGCTATCCAAGCATCAACTTAGGCAATCCGCGAATCAATGCCACCCACCGGGTCAATAACGGGCCTGTGACCGACCGCTCTACGGTCAATCAGTACGGCGTGGACTACATCAAAGTGCAGAGCAAAGTGCCAGTCTCGTTCAGCTTCAGCGGCTCCACGCAAACCGTGTTGATGGATACCCAAGCATACAGCGGAAAGTACCTCTGGTGGTCCAACCGCGAAGACGAATCCGACGCCCGACTCACGCGCATCATCGATTTACGCACCGCGTCCGCAGCGGAATTGCGCTTCTGGGCGTGGTACCACATCGAGGAAGACTGGGACTACGCCTACGTTGTCGTCGGGACGACCGATTCAGGAACCATTCCAAGCGACCTCAACTCAACTGCTATCCGGTGGGAAATTCTAGACGATGGAGACCTGGGCTGCCGGGCAAACAATCCCAACGGTAACAACTTCGGTTGTGGATTGACCGGTGGAAGCGACGTCTGGGAACAACTCAGTGCTGATCTCTCGGCCTACGTCGGGCAGGAAATCGCGCTGCGCTTCGAGTACGTCACCGACGCCGCCGTCAACCAGTCCGGTTTCGCGCTGGATGATGTGGAAGTCATCGTGGATGGGCAAACACTGTTCTTTGACGATATGGAAACCCACAACGGTGACTGGATCGCCGAGGGCTTTGTGCGCCATGCCAACATTCTGCCCCAGACCTGGATCGTGCAAGTCGTTATCGATGGGGATGAGCCGCAGGTCGAGCGTCTGCTCATGCAAAATGGCACATCTGGCACGTGGACGATCCCTCTGGACAGACAGCAAAGCGAAGCTATTATCACCGTCTCAGCTCTAGCGCCGGTGACGACGGAAGTGGCGACTTACGAGATTTTGTTGGAGCCCATACCGTAACGTGAAACATCATGCGTGATATATAAAACGCAAAAGACTTCTTGCGTTTTGCGATCGAATAGCACAGAGCATTTTAATGCCAGAATCGGCAACAAATCTTCGCAAGGGTTCCAGTGCATCACCTATCGGGGTTTTCGATTCCGGCGTGGGTGGGCTATCAGTGTGGCGGGAGATCGTTCGCCAATTACCCAGCGAGGACACGCTGTACTTTGGCGATCAGGCGCACATCCCCTACGGGCAGCGCCCGCTGGATGAGGTGCGCCGCCTCACAGGGAACATCACGCGCTTCCTGCTGGCGCAAGGGGCCAAGCTCATTGTGGTGGCGTGCAATACAGCCTCCGGCGCGGCGCTGCACGCGCTACGGGGGACATTTCCTGACGTGCCCTTCGTGGGCATGGAACCGGCGGTGAAGCCTGCCGTCGAACACACCCGCACCGGCATCGTCGGCGTGATCGCCACGCCCGCCACTTTCCAGGGCGATTTGTTCGCCGGGCTGATTCAGCGCTTCGGCGATGGTTTCGACATCCACACGCAGGCGTGCCCCGGTCTAATGGAGGTCGTCGAAGCCGGAGCGCTCGATACGCCGGAGACGGGGGCACTGCTGCGGCAGTATCTCACCCCGCTGCTGGATGCCGGCATCGACCAACTGGTGCTCGGCTGCACACACTATCCCTTCCTGAGTCCGGCAATCCAGCGCATCGTCGGCCCAGAGGTGACGCTTATCGATCCCGCGCCGGCCGTCGCCCGGCAGGTTGGGCGAGTGTTGAGCCGGTGCAACTTGCGCGCGCCTGCCGGACAACAGGGCCAGCACCGCTTCTATACCAGTGGCGACCCTGTGCAATTTGCGGTGATGGTGCGCGCGCTCATCGGGGTTAGTCAGCCAGTACAGTTTATTTCCAATGGAGGCGCACTATGTTAAGATTTGGCCGTTATTCGTTGAGTGTGCTCGTCTGTATATGCTTTCTGGCCGCCTGCCAAAGCGGAGCACCTGTCGCGCCACCAACGGCCACGGCTACGGCAGCGCCTATCGTCGAACCCTCCCCCACCCCGCACCCTACCACCGTGCCACCCACGGCGACGCCGACACTTGCCCCGACGGCCACAATTGTCCCGCTCGATCTCGTCGCGGCGGAGGCGCGCGCGCCGCAGGTCACGTCGCCTGTGGGCCTGGATGGCGTCCTCGTCTCCGGGAGCGGCGACATGCCCTGGTGGAACGACGCCGTCTTCTACGAAATCTTTATGCGCAGCTTCTACGACAGCGACGGCGACGGCATCGGCGACCTCAACGGCCTGATCGAGAAACTCGACTAT
This sequence comes from Chloroflexota bacterium, assembly GCA_036845725.1. Lineage (GTDB taxonomy): Bacteria > Chloroflexota > Anaerolineae > B4-G1 > SLSP01 > DSWT01. Next base: position 390 of record DAIUDK010000165.1, on the reverse strand, counting down.
CTCAACGACGGCAATCCTGCCACCACCGACGATTTGGGCGTCACCGGCATCTGGCTGATGCCCATTATGGCGTCACCCAGCTACCACGGCTACGATGTGACCGACTATTACACCGTCAACCCGCAATACGGCACCAACGAGGATTTCAAACGGCTGATGGCCGAAGCGCACGAGCGCGGCATCGCCATCATCATCGACCTGGTGCTCAACCACACCTCCGCGCAGCACCCATGGTTCATCGAGGCGCAAGATCCGAATTCGGATAGACACGACTGGTATCTCTGGCGAGAAACGGGCGGGGCAGGATGGCACAGGTTGGGCAGCGCCTACTACTTCGGCCTGTTCTGGGACCAAATGCCCGATCTGAATTTCGAGAATCCTGCCGTGACC
>DAIUDK010000164.1:0-10052 GCA_036845725.1 Chloroflexota bacterium | reverse complement strand
GCAGGAGAGGAAACAATGCGTATTCGAGACAACGGCTATGACTATTACGAGGAGCGGCCCCGCTTGGGCCAACGCTTGGGACGATTTCTGGCCCTGGTGGGCGTGGTGTTTGCGGTGGTCGCAGCGGTGGTGGTCGTGCAGCGGCTCAGCGATGACACGTTGGCGCTGATCATTGGGCTGCTGTTAGCGGGCGTGCCCTTGCTGGCCATTATCGGACTGCTGATATTTGTGTTGGCCCGGCGAGGACAACGCCAGCCGCCACCCCAGCAGATGACGATCCCGCCAATCATTATGCAGCTTCCGCAGCAGCCACAGCAACCGACCTTGCCGGACTATGGGTTGCCGTGGGAGGGGGTGTCGCAGCGGACAGGGGTGCGGCAGTGGGAGGTCATTGGGGAGGAGTAAGTAAAGACGAGATGCTTACTAGGTCCTCGAGTTTTTAGGGAAGCCGAGATAAAAACGCAGGGGTAGTCCCCCTTGATATTTAGAACAACAAGGAGTACAAGATGGCAAAGCGAGCAGTAATATACGCAAGAGTGTCTGGAAATGACCGTGTAAGAACTGGAGGAGAAAATCTGCAAGGGCAAATTCGGCTCTGTCGTGAATATGCCAACAAACAAGGATACCACATTATCACAGAGCTGGCTGAAGATGATCGAGGAGCCAGCGGTGCAACCTTTGATTTGCCTGAGCTTTCCAAAGCCTTGAACATGGCGCGTGCAAGTCAGTTTGACATACTTATTGTACGCGAACTGGATCGACTTTCGCGCGATCTCGCCAAGCAGTTGATAGTCGAGCAAGAGTTAATGCACGCTGGTGTATCGATTGAGTATGTGTTGTATGATTTTCCGGATACACCAGAGGGACGGCTCAACAAAAATCTGCGGGCTATGCTCGCTGAATATGAGCGCGAGAAAATAACGCAGCGAATGACAAGAGGTAAAAAACGAAAGGTTGAAAGTGGGGAAGTGCTGATTGCCAAACGGCCACCTTTTGGGTATAAGGAAAAAATCGACGAAAACGGACGAAAGACACTCGAAATTGACGAAGAAGAGGCGGAAATTATACGGTTAATGTTTCAATTATATACTGTGGGAAACGAGGAACATGGGCCTTTGTCTATTGGTGCGATTGCTAGAAAGCTTACAGATATGGGGGTCGCAACATATTCAGATAGAAGACCACCAAAGCATTGTACTTCAAAGACAATAAATGGCTATGGAGAGTGGGGCAGAAGTTCAGTTGTAAAGTATCTATCCAAGGAAACTTACATAGGTACTTGGACATTTAACAATTGCGGGGATCCAATCACAGTAAAAGTACCACAAATAGTAGACATCGAAACCTGGAACGCTGCCCAAAAGCGCAGAAGCAAAAACAAACACTACGCCAAGCGTAATCATCAAGGACCACATTTATTACGATACAGAGTAAGGTGCTTTCATTGTAACTACAGCATGGCAGCAAAAACTAGAAATAACAAGAACGGTAGCGTATATAACTATTATGTTTGCCATGCTCCTGATAGGAGAGTCGAGTGTCCAGGCTCTATGTTTGAAGCTACACAAATCGATGAAGCGGTATGGAACTGGATATGCACTGATATACTTCAAGATCCAGTCAAAGTGTTGGTAGGGTTACAAGAGCAACAAGCGATCCAGGAAGAAGCACTGGAGCCGTTGCGGGCAGAACTCCGCGCCACGCTAGATCTAGTGGAAGAACGCGAAGGCGAACTTAAACGGTTATTGCCACTGTATCTGAAGGGAACTTATGATGAGACCTGGCTGGGACAGGAAAAAAGCCGCATTGATCAAGAACTTACGAAATTGCGATATCGTCAATCCGAACTCGAAATTATGTTGAATGAGCAAACACTGACCGATGAGGCAATACAGTCGATTGTAAAGTTTGCCCAGATGATTAGACAACAACTAGATAGGTTGTCCCATAACGAAGAAGATAAAAGGCATCTGCTTAATATGCTAAATGTGCAATGTGAACTTGAGAGAGTAGATAGAAATACGGTCAGAGTTCACGCCCATTGTATACTTGGTGATGATTCTTTTGTGACCACGCCTACCTGATGGTGTGGTGCGGCGCACGGAAGGGTCGTATCTGAATGAGCGGCGTGTCGGCGGAAAGCTGATCCGCCACGCTGTAGATGCGCGTCACTTCGAGCGCCTCTTCCAGCGAGAGTCGCGGCAAGATACCGGGGAGTGCGCGGGCCATGAGCGTCTTACCCGCACCGGGCGGCCCCACCATCAAAAGATTATGCCCTCCCGCGGCCGCCACTTCGAGCGCGCGCTTGGCGTGTTCCTGCCCCTGGATTTCGGCGAAGTCCACGGCGGGAGGCGGAGGCAGTTCGGTGTAGTGCTCTGCCGGAGAATAGGGCGTGATCGGCGCAAACCCTTGCAGATGCGCGACCAGACTCGCCAGTGAGGCGACCGGGTAGACCTGCAAGCCGGGAATCAGCGCCGCTTCCGCCGCATCGTGGGCGGGGACGTACAGTGTGGTGCTGTCGCTGTACCGGGCCATATCCGCCACCGGCAGCACGCCGCGCACGTGACGCAGCGTCCCGTCGAGCGAAAGTTCGCCCATCAGGATAGCGCCATCGAGCGCGTCTGGCGGCAGTTGACCACTGGCCATCAGAATGCCGATCGCAATGGGCAGATCGTAGGCCGGACCTTCCTTGCGCAGGTCGGCGGGGGCCAGGTTGATGGTGATGCGTTTGTCGCCGGGGAACGTCAGGCCGCTGTTGCGGATAGCGGCGCGCGTGCGCTCGCTGCTCTCGCGCACGGCGGCATCCGGCAGGCCAACGAGTGTCATGATGCCCGCCTGTCCGCTGCGGCGCACGTCCACTTCTACCTCAACGGGCAGAGCTTCCAGACCCAGGACAGCGGCGCTACCGATTTTCGCCAGCATCGCTGTTCATTGCACGGCGACATGCGCGCCGGGGACGAGTTCCTTGCGTAGCACCTGAAACTGCTGTTCCAGGGCGATGAGGGCTTTTTGTGCCTTGGGATCGCTGTGATTCATCCGGTGCCAGGCAAAAGCGGCTTTGGTCACTTTGCGATGATAACGGTTCATCGTCAACCAGCCCTTTACGTTCCCGCTGAAGAGCGTCTTGAGACGCGCCATACGACGTTGCCATGTCGACTTCAGAATCTCAATTTCGGCCCTGGGGATAATATTCAATCTGGCAAGTGCTTCCCCATAGGCGACGATGCGCTTGCGTTCCAGGAAGAACGACCATATCGCAATGACCAGCATAAACAAAATGCCGCCCCAATCGAGGATGACGGCGATAACAAGAGGGATAAGGCCCTCACTGTAGCTGGTAAACGTCGCAAAAGCGTTGTGGAGAGCGTGTGTCAGCATCGCCATACCAAAACCCGCCAGGATCAACAGCACCTTGAGCACTTTGTTGCGCACTTCCAGTGAAAGCGCGATCCCCAATCCGGTAAAACCGGTGTACATCGCATGGTTAAGACCGAACAATCCGGCACGCAAGAATGCCAGAAACAAAACCCCACCAACGCCGCCTTCGGTATAAGCGCCAAAAAGGTAAAAGATGTTTTCGACGGCGGCGAAACCAAACCCGACGATCCCGCCGTAAATCAGGCCATCCATCGGACTGTCGATCTCGCGTCGCAGTAACAACAGCAGGATCAGTAGGGCCAACGCTTTGACGCCCTCTTCTGCCAGCGGCGCAACCACCGACGCGCCAAGCAGATCGTAGGTAAGCTGGTTCGGACTGATGGCGACAATTGGAATATCCAGAATGATTTCGAAAATCAACGCGAGGATAATGGAAGGGATTGCGCCCCAGAAGAACGCCGCGATGAGCAACGGTAATGGCTCTTTCTCATAGCGATCGAACCACCATAGCACCATTGCGTAAAGAATCATCGGCCCCAAACTTAAGAACAAAATCAAGAGCACGTCGAGCATCGCATCCCTCCTTGGTAGTCGTCAGTCCGTTTGATTCGTTGAACAAAAAGCGCGCTGGCACAAAAGATACAGGATGCAAGAGGCAAGAAACTCTTGCTTCCTGCCTCTTGTTATCCTTTGCGTCGCAGACCGCCCAGCAATGCGGCGAGACCTCCTAGAGCGACGAGACCGCTGCCGAGCACAGCCGCACCTTGCAGCAAGGTCTTGGTTTCCACACTGGGAAGTACTGCGCCCTCCAGACCCGCGTCGGCTCCGTATTGGCTAAACAGTTGGCCCCACGGCGTTTTGAGCGCGGCCTCCACCCGCTTGCGCCCCACCACCGGGTACCAGTAGACGTTGTGGTAGAAGTTGCTGGCGAAGTACGACCACGGCACAATCGGCCCGCGCAATAACACCGACTCGAACGGCTTGAGCATGCCGTGATAGATCGCTTTCTGACCCCGGCTGGCGAACGTGTCGTCGGTCTGGAAACACCAACGCTCTGTGCAGACATCCTCGTCACCGACGAATTCGATATCGGCGGGATCGCCCACGCCCAGCCCCAATTCATGCGCGATGCGGATAAACGGCAGCGTCAGTGGATCAAAGCCCTGGAGCAGCGCCGACGCCGCATCGATGGCGACCTGATCCGCCGACGCGAGCAGCACGTTCTTCTCGTGCCAGTGCATCGCCCGCGGGCCGGGACCATCGCCGGCAAATGTGCCGTCCATTACGGCGAAAAGGCCGGGGTGGATGTCTTGCTGGATCGTGAGCAGGTCCACCAGTGTCTCGTGAATGACGCTGTGCGTCCAATGTCGCTTGCGCCCGAGCAGCCCGCCGAACGCGTTTTTCATCGCGCCGGTAATCGTCGTGAAGACGTGCGTCTTTACTGTGGGCATCTGGATGATGTTGTTGCCGATGAGAATCTCCGGAATGTAGACGCCCTCTGGGTAAACATCGTCCAGAACGAGGAACGGCTGTTTGGGTTCGTAGCGTACCCAGGGCACTTCCGGTTTGTAGATGTAGGCGCAAGGAACACCGTATTTATCGGTGACATAGCGCTGTTTGTTGTTGGCCTCGCCGTCGCTGGTGTCTACCACCACCGTATCGTTGTGAACGCCGAGCAGGTCGGTGTACCCGTCGGTCTGAAGTTTGCGGATGACGCCTTCTAGTTGCCAGGGCGTGGTGGAACAGGCCGGATACCACGTCTGCCAGGAAATATTGATTTTGAGCAGCGTCTTGTGCGCGGCGGGCAGAATCTCTTGATAATTCGCCAACTCCATCAGCCGGGCGTAATCGTCCAAAACGGTCTTCGGCGTCGTGCGCACGATGGCAACTTTGCCGCGACCGGGGAATGCTTTGCGGGTCATAATTCTCTCCTTGTCCCTTATAATCTTACGCGCTTCGTGTCCTTTGGAGTAAAGGCCAACACGAAATAAGCACTTCATATGTCAAAAGTATAATCTTTTTGCACTTTATGTCCAGCACTTTTGAACGGCTGGATGTGCCTTTTTTCACAATGCGCTGCATTGAGCACCAAGCTGCCCGGATGAGATCGACATTTAGCATAAATGCCAGCGGGAGGGCGTTTTATAGTGCTCTCCCGCTGGTCGTTGTTGGATGACGGTTTATTATCTGGCGCGTAGGATGAGGGGCAGGTAGATATTGTGTGGTGGAGCCAGGGCAAAGACCGCAGTGACGACTTTGTCGCCATCCATCAGTACCTGGGTTTGGGTCAGGGTTCCGCTGGCGTCGCCGCTCCACTGGCTAAACACCCAGCCGGCGGCCGCCGTCGCAATGAGATCGACGTAGGTTCCGTGGGTGTGTGTGTAGACGCCCGGCGGTGGGGTAGTACTGCCTTCCCCTTCCTTATAGATGGTCAAGGTGTATTCTGAATCGGCGATTACGGTGATTGTTACAGTCGCCGAGTTCGAATACGCCAACCCATCGTAAGCGCGGTAGGTGAACGTGTCCACCCCTGCGAAGCCTGTCGTCGGTGTGTAGACGAGGCTACCGTCGGAGGCCATCTCCACCGTTCCATGTGCTGGTTCGCTCGTCTGCTCGGCGGTCAGCGTATCGCTATCCGCATCGTTGTCGTTGTCCAACACACCCGGTGCAGCCACGCTTAGTGCTTGGTTGTGGGGGGTGGAATATGCATCATCCTCGGCCACGGGTAAACGGTTCTCCACGGTAATTGCCACGGTTGCTACGATAGAGTAGTTCAGCCCATCGTAGGCACGGTAGGTGAACATGTCCACCCCCGCGAAGCCTGCTGTCGGCGTGTAGACGAAGCTGCCGTCGGCGGCTAACGTGACTGTTCCGGTTGCCGGCTCACTCGCCAGTACGGCGGTCAGTGGGTCGCCATCCGCATCTTCATCGTTGTCCAGCACGCCCGGCGCGTTCACGCTCAACGCCTGGTTGCGGAAGGTGTGGAAGGCATCGTCTGCGGCCACCGGTGCAAAATTGGCGGTGACGGTAATCGTTACGTTCGCCTCGTTGGAGTACTCCAGCCCATCGTAGGCGCGATAGGTGAACGTATCCACACCATTGAAGTCCAGAGTTGGCGTGTAGACGAACCTGCCATTGGCACTCAGTGCTACTGTGCCATGCACTGGATCGCTCACCAGTTCGGCAGTCAGGGGATCGCCATCCACATCAAAGTCGTTCAGCAACACACCCGGCGCGTCAACTTCCAGGAGCAGGTGCGCTAATGTGGTATAGTCATCTCCCATCGCTACCGGGGGATCGTTCACTGACATAACAGTGATGTATACTGTGGCGGTATCGGTTATCACACCGTCGCTCATAACGTAGGTGAAACTATCCTCGCCATAAAAATCCTGTGTCGGTGTGTACATTACTGTCGTTGCCAGAATACTGGCATGACCGTTCTGCGGTGGGCTAAGGGCGACGATGAAAAGCGTATCACCGTTGAGGTCTATGTCGTTGTCCAGCACTGCGATCAGCAAAGGCGTATCTTCCGCTGTGGTGACAACGTCGTTCACGGCCAACGGCGCGACGTTCAACACAGTGGTGGCGACCGGACCGCTGTAGTTGTTGGTCAGGTTATCCTCGATGAGCGCGCCGGCGATACTTGCCGCGTTAAGAATGTCTGTTCCTCCCGTAGTTCCCGTGCGGACTTGACCTGTCACGGTGATGCAACCGCGCTCATGTGGTGCGAGCGTGCCCAACTGCCAGGTATAGGTCACACTACCGAAGGCTGTAATTGGGTGTGTCGCCGTTATGCTCAACGACTCCAAAGCTGCCGGGATTGTGTCGCTCACGACCACGCTGAGGGCCGAGCTTTCGCCGATATTTTGGAATTCCAGTGTATATGTTATCCAGTCTCCCGGCTCGGCTACAGTCGGGACGACGGTTTTGGTGATCGTCAGATCGGATTGCAATACGGCTTGCACTATCGCCTCGGCTTGCGCGACCATCCCTAGCGTGGCTGTAGCGGACACGGTATTCGTTAATGGGCCAATGTAACCCCAGTCCACATCCACCGGGAACTGTTGCGTCCACACTTCACCTGGCGCTGGCCAGGCCGTCCAGTTCAAGATGCCTTGCGGGTAACCATGCTCCGGCAAGTGATCGACAACTGCGACTTGCAAGGGTAAGAGTCCGGTGTTGGTGAGGTAAAGTGTGTAGGTGATACGTTCGCCCGACAAGACCAACGCGGGGGACGCATGTTTACTCAAAACAAAGGCTCCCTGAAACTCGTCCGCGCCCAAATCATAACCCGCGCCAATCGGGCGCATTTTGCCGTCGCCATCCACTGCCAGGCCAACATCTATGCCGCGATCGATGGCAGCGGAGATGCCGCGCAAGCGATAGTTGCGCGCGGCAGGGGATACAAAGCCCGGATCACCCCAGTAGTCGGCAGCGGTCTGGATAGCGGTGTTGTTTACGTCCCAATCCAGGTCGTTGCCCCAGAGGGTGGCCTGGAGCCATGCGGTGGCGCCGTTGGTGGCTGTGATGCCGACGGTATGGCTGAACAGGATAGTGTTGGTTAGCCAAGCTGTCCCGGCCTCTTCGAGGTAAACACCTATACCGGTATTATGTGCCAGGGTTGTGTGCCGCGCGTATAAATCGCTTTCCCACGTGTGTAACGCGCCGCCCGTGTGTGTTTGGTTGCCACCAATGGTCGTGTTCCGCAGATCAACCTGTCCCAACGCGACGTGAATGGCGCTGCCCCAATCGGCCACGTTGTCGTAGAACTGGCATGCATCCACTGTGACGGTGGTATGGGCTGCGTAGAGCCCTCCGCCGGCGTCACCGGTGGGATGTCCACCCTGGCCTGTAGCGTTGCCGCCGGTCAACTGTAAGCCGGTGAGTATCGGTTGGGCTTCGTTTGCTACATAAACCACCCGCCCGGCACCAAGCGCATCCAGAAAGGTCGGTTGTGTCAACGGATAGGCGTGGGTGAAGTTCTTCGCGGCGTAGCCGCCTTGCAGGGTCAATATTTGTGTCAAGTAAACGACTTGCGTGACCAGGCCCGTCGTCGTCAAATCGTTGCGCGGGCGCGCGGTGACGCCGCTGCAACGCCCGGCGACTTTCACCACGTCGCCGGGTTGCGCCGCGTCCACGGCTTCTTGTACGTTGATATAATCAGTTGGATCATCGTTCAACCGTACCCAGCATGTGCGATATTCATCCGCGCCCAAGTCCGGCAAACGGTCACGCGGGAACCCATCCAGGTCGTCTTCCACCTCACTCGGTACACCCAGGTTGACGAGCGCAGATGCGCCGGTAATATGGTAATCCTGTTCCTGGGGTGCGACAAAACCCGGGTCGCCGGCGTAGTAGTTCAGTTGTGAAATTACGCTGCCGGCGCCGATCCAGTCTGCGCCATTGGCCCATTCGCCGTTGCCCCAGTAGGTGGCCGTAAGGGTGGCCGTGCTACCCGCATCCACGTTCAGCCCTGTCGTTTGGCTAATCAACACTGTGTTGGTGATGCTGGCTGTGCTATTGCCGGCGAGATGTATCCCGCTTCCGGCAGCGCCCTGGTTACGTGCGATGGTTAAATGTAACACTCGCGGCGCGGAGGCATTGATGTAGAGGCCGCTACCGAGGTCGTTAGCGGTATTATCCACGACGACGTTATTGACCACTCGCGCATCGCTGGCGTCGAGGTACAACCCGCCGCCTCGCGCGCCCGAGTTGGCATAGATGTGGTTGGACGTAATGTTCGCCGGACTCTGCGCCAGGTAGAGTGCACCTCCTTGGTTCGCGGTGTTGTGGCGGAGGGTATTCTGCGCTATCTCTGCGCCGGCAGACTGGAACAAATACACGCCGCCGCCATGGGTTGCGGTATTGTCGAAAATGTGCGAAAGTGTCACATACAGCGCGGCATTCTCAGCATATAAGCCACCGCCGTTGACGGCGGCATTGTCGAAGATTTGCGAATCCATGATGTGAATCGTGGCGGTGTCGGCCATCATCCCGCCGCCATCTGCTGCCTGATTGTTGGAGATGTGGACGTTTTGCAGTGTGAGCGTCGCGTTGTCAGCGTAAACGCCCCCGCCGGCATCTGGTCCGCCGCCTACAGTCGCATTGCCACCCTGGATATGTAACCCACGCACAGTAACATCAACGCCTGCGGCCACGTAGATAGTTCGCCCCAAGTCCATTGCATCCACGACGGTAGGATACGCTGCTGGATCGGGGTCTAGCCATTGGGTCAGAGTATAGCCACCCTGAATTGTCAATGGCTTGTTCACATAAACCGCCTGGGTTGTTGCGCCGATGGTTTGCACGCCAGCACAGGTTCCGGCGACTTTGATCAAATCGTCAGGGCTGTTACTGGCGTTCACCGCGGCCTGAACTGTGTTGTAGATGTGTGTAGACTGATTGAGCCGGACGAAACACGCCCCATTATACTCACTGGCGCCCAAATCGTACCCCAGATGCATCGGACGTGAAGCGCCATCCATATCCGTTATCACACCGCTAGGGACACCGGTGTCGCGGGCTACTGAATTTGCCCCAATGCGATAATCCCCGGTCTGAACTGCCTGAAAATCAGGGTCGCCGGTCACGCTTGGCCCGTAGGTGACAAAATCGCCCGGTCCATCGGCGTCAATCAGGTTGCCCCAAAGTGTGGCATTGAAAGTTGCTGC
>DAIUDK010000163.1:0-10141 GCA_036845725.1 Chloroflexota bacterium | reverse complement strand
TCTCATGCCGCCTATTTTACCACCATACCGAGATTCTTGTCTGTGTTTGCATTAGTAAACACGTCCCTAAAAATCGGATCGCGGTTGACGTGATACACGGTACGGATGAGGTGGCGGTTATGGTCGAAACTCCACGTGCCCTGGTCGGTGACGATGGGGCTGTGGACGAGACAACTCGGCGTCCAAGATGCATCTAGCAAGTACGAAATCGCCGCGATGTCCCAAATCACCTTCGACCAGCCGAAATGATCGGCGTGGTAGCCTTTGACGGTTTCCGCCAGGTAATCGCCGATCGCGCCCTGCCCCGCGACGTAACGTTCGATTTCGGGGATCGTGGTGTGCAAATGTGAGACCACACCCATACACGGCAACTGCACCAGCGGCACGCCACAATCGAAGATCACGCGCGCCGCCTGTGTGTCCTGCCACAGATTGAACTCGTAGGTGTTGGGCCAGTGGAAAGCGTTCCCGCCCAGCCACACGACGACGATGCGGCGAATGATCTCCGGCTGCAGCAGAATGGCGGAAGCGACGTTCGTAATCGCGCCAATAGCAACGACGTAGAGCGGATCGTCCTCCGGGCTGCGTGCCATCGCTTTGGCGATGAGATCGCGGGCGGCGCCGCTCTCCACGGGGTGCTCCCAATCGGGCAGATAACGGTCCGAACCACGGAAAACGAAGCCATCTGACGGCACGTCCAGCCGTTCGAGCAACGCCAGAATCTCCTGATAGCTCTTCTCCATCCCGTCGGCGGGGCCGGCGGAGCGGTCGTTGAAGAACGGCGCGGCGTAGAGCGCCAGCACGTCCAGCTTCTCCGGCGAGAGCAGCGCCTGCACAACGGCAAACTGATCGTCCACTTCGTTGTAGGTGTCGGTGTCGAGCACCATCTGCACCTTGCCGGTGGGCGGTTCAAGGCGCGAAATGCGTTCGACTTCGGAAATTGTCGGAAATTGCATCAGAAACCTCCTGTCAGTCCGGTAGTCCGATGGTCCGGTAGTCGGTAATCGAGAAAGCGCGCTGGCCTGATCCCCGTCTACTGTCTACTGTCTACCGTCTACCTGCGCAACAAACAACGGGACGATGCCATCGGGCAATGGCTGACCGTTGCCGTCGAGAACGGGCAAGCGGGTTAGGTCATCGGGTAAATACATTCCAATACGCACTTGTACGGCCTGCCCAGCCGAGAGTTCGGGCAGGTCCAACCGTCGTGCGTCGACGATCACGTCGCCGGCCTCCCACGCGGACGTGGGATACCAGCCGCCGCGCGGTGGACCGTCGTCTTGAGTGAGCATCTCACCGGCTTCGTCGAACAGATGCACGAAAACCGTGTAGTCGTGGGGCAACGCCGCCTGGGCCTGCCAGTACAGGGTCACCGTCAGCGGGGTGTTGCTTTGTAATGCGCCGGATAGATCGTATCCCCGCAAAAGGACGCTTTCCCCCAACGTGTACTGCACTGGATACTGCGGCGCAATGGCCTGGGGCGTCTCGGGAGCCACCGTCACCGCGCCGACGACCGGCGGGACGTTGGGCAGCCCTACGCTGTCGAACGCCGTCAATTGATCGCGCGAATCGTCGAGGTACAGCCCGACGAGCACCTGATAGCGCTCCGGCGCAGGAACCCAGGGTTCCACGGCGATGCGGTACACGTCGCAGAAAGCTGCGCCCGGCGTCCACAACGAAGTGGGATAGCGGCCCAAGCCGGGATACGTGTGACGCTCGCCCGCACGGGTGTAGTTCTGCCCTAGCAACTGCACGTAGACCGTGTAGTCCTCTGCAATCGGCGTCAGCGCCTCCCAACAGGCTTTAACGGCGACCGTATCTCCCGGCGTCACCCGCGCCGGTTCGATTTCGACGCCGATAAGCCGGAGACGTAGGTTGGTCTGCCCAACCTCATCGTAGGTGAAATTCACCGGCATGACGGCGTTCGCCATCTGTTGCGGGGCGTAGAGCCGTGGAGGAGCAAAAGCCGCATGGATGCGTGCACCCGGCGCAAGCGTGGTCAAGACGACCATACCGAGCAGTAAGCCCTGGCACAGGCCGTGCCACACGCGATGAGCAGATTTCTGCGCCACGCCGTAAGCCACCAACAGCGCCCACGCGCCAATCGCCGGGAAGAACAAGCGCCCGTGCGGCGCTGCGACTTCGCGCATCCAAAACAACAACGCCACGCCGATAGCCGTGCACCACCCCGCGCCAAGCAGGTAAATGCCGCCGGTCGCGTCCACAGCCTCGCGCAACGCCGCACGAGAGAGCCGCGCGCGTAAACGGCGAAATACGCACCAGACTCCGTAAATCACACAGGCGCCGGTGACAAGTGTTAGCAGCGCATACACCCAATCGGGCCAGAAGATGTGGCCCCATCCATACGCGCCCCAGAACGAACGGACGAGCAAAGGGATGTCACTCACCAATTCCGGTATGGATTTAGGCTGTGGATTTCGCCAGAGTGTATCGAAGTGACGGCTCGTCGCTAATGGGTCACCGTAGAGCCACAGGTTGCGGGCGTACCACCAACCGCCCACGACCAAAGCCAACGCGAGATACAGGCCCAACGTCGTCGCCAACGTCTTCCAGGGCAATCGTTCACGCCAGGCTTGCCAGCACAAAGCTGCGCCAATTCCAAAGAACAGCGCTAGCGCGCTCGTCTTGGAAAGCGCCGCCAGTCCCACGAGAATGCCGAGCACGGCAACGCGGCGCACCGTCAGCCCGCGCCGGAACACGCGCGCGGTCACCCAAAGAGTCACGGTGGCCAACGCGGCAGCGGCGCTGTCGTTGTTGATCACGCCGCAGATGAAGACGAACTGTGGCTGGAACGCCACCAACGCGGCGGTCGTCAGCGCCCCCTTGCGGGTCTGGAAAGCCTCGTAGCCTATGCCCCAGGCCGCGAGCAACGTCAGGATACCGAACAGAAGCGACGTGAACCGTGTTATGTGAATGGCCAGTGCCGCAGACGCAGCCGCTTCCAAGCCGCGCCAGGGGAAGCGTTCTGCTTCCGTGTGGATGAGCATGTTCTTATTATCCAGCGCGTTGTCGAGCGACTGATAGCCAAAGTGGGGATTGTGCCACAAACGGGTGTGCCAGTCGCCATCATCGAAAGGATAACGCAACAACGCAGCCACCGCGTAGTAAAGCGGCGGCTGCGCGGCCTCCTGACCGGCCCCGCTGGCATCGTCGTCCAGCGAGGGCAGTCCATTACCCTGCGCCAACCAGCGCACGTAGGCGTCATGCCAGACCTCGTCGGGGGCTTCGTAGAGCGGTGTGGCCCAGTTGTGCAACAGGACCAGCACAGCAAAGGTCACGAGCAAGGCCCACAAAGGATGGTATGAACGCAGATGCAGCTTCATGACATTAGCGTCTAAAAATCAGAGGGAGGTAAACCCGGTTGGTGTGCCCCAGAATCCCATACATCCCCGATTGGTCAATCCAGGCCAGAATATGCCCGCTGCTACGTTCCGTGGTCGTGATATTGTCGGTCACCCACACGGTGGAATCAAGCCGGTAAAGCCCCTGAGTACCAGCGATAACGCCGCCGGAACTCTTGAAACCCAGCAACACCTCCAAGGGCCTGGTTGATTGGACTCCCTCCACAATAAAGAAGTGATCCATAGCATGGAGATTGTCCACCGGACGAGGTTGCGTGTAGGTGACGGTAAGCGCAAGCTCCGAGGTCATGGTTTCAGTCAAAGTTTCGGGAGGGACACGTACTGCCGTTAAGTGTTCAGGATGGGTGATCCACAACAGTCCACCTTCTTCACCGAAGCGTCCGGTATCCGATGGGAGTGGTGTAGGTGTAGGTGTAGGTGTGGCCGGTGGTAAATCGGCTGTGCCGCGAGCACAGCGAAAGCCAATACGATCATACTCCTCCGCAGAACTCTCATCATGGCGCACCCAGTTGGTCGCTAGACGAGGATGATCGGACCAACCAGCGCCGCGTGCAAAATGGCCCTTATTGTTGACGTCGGTCGCCGGTCCGGTCGGGTTGTAATAAGGGGAACGGTCGTAATACAATGCCATGTAGTAATCACTGACAAATTCTCTTACGTTCCCCACCATATCCAATACTCCGTAGGGACTGGCATTTTGTGGGTACAGCCCTACAGCGACGGTATCACCCACACAGGGCCGGGACAAGATATCTCCGGGGTTAATCAGAGCGATATTGCTGCGCTTACACGTTGGTAATTCGTTGCCCCATGAGAACCAGCGCAAATCAGTGCCACGCGCCGCCTTTTCCCACTCAGCCTCCGTGGGTAAACGTTTCCCAGCCCAGGCACAGTAAACGTTGGCATAACTCCATCGCACGTTGATCATAGGATAGGAAGCGTACTTGGAGTTCGTGTAGTAATCAGAACGGGTATGTGAAGCAACAGAGAGCGGCGGTGGGCACACTCCCGCGACCTGGCACGCAGCATATTGCGCGTTGGTTACCGGCAATTTGTCAATGTAATAGGCATCCAGGTATACTAGATGTACAGGTGCGGCATCCCCATCGCAATGTACCGGGGATAGATCATCAGCGCAGCCCATAGCAAATGCTCCTGCAGGGATGTATACTTCATCTACAGAAGCTGCAATCGCTGGCACATTCTTCGCCGTCGCATCTAGCGGTCTCAGAACCATTGAACCCAACAGTAACACCAAAATCAAGCTAACGATAAACAATACGTACTTCAAATGTTTTTCCACATTACCTCCAAAATATACTGTATTTTACCTTTGGACTCTCAACGTAGCTGTCAACGGCACAGTGGAGAGTTGCACAAAATCATTAAGCCGGTAAATCCCGGTATACAACACATAGTCATCCTCCACAGTTGCTGCCGATACAAAGAGTTGGTGGCGTTGCACCAGGACATCTCCCGCCTGCCACTGTTCTACTGGAAAACCCAATCCATCCCCGACTGCAATCGACTTATTATTAGCATCACGCAAATGCAGCATAATTGATAGTGGCTGTCCTGGTATCTGCCGCACTCCCCACAACGTTACAACTTCCACCGTCGTGCCAGGTTTGGCGCCGGAAGGAGTCACCATGCCCAGGTAATCGACACCATTCTCCAATTCTACACGCGCCGGCAATGCAAGCAAATGACACGCCGCACATTCCCAAATCGCAAAGGTCGGCAATTCGCCATGTCGAGGCTGTAGATAGCTGAACTTCAGGCCTTCCACAGGCAACGTCTCCATCCACGCCGGCAATAGGTCAAAACGCGGTGCATCAGAACGGGGCCAGCGCAACTGCGTCTGCTCAGGAATCGCACGAGCATACCAACCGGCTGACGTACCACCGGGAATGACCCAGCTCTGCTCACAATCGAACGTGACCCGACGCAAGCCAGAGATACCAAATCCCTCATCTACAGCAGTATCGTTGAGTGGCGCAACCGGCGTGGCACATTGTGCGATCCATGCTCCCGATAGTGGCTGCACAGCATAGAGATGCATCGCGTTACCGATCTGAGCAAACGGCGCCCGATGGCGAAACCAATCAAAGGTCGGTGGGTAAGCGAGAGGGACGCCATCCAACGTCGTGGCGCTGATCGCGTAGAGTCCCGGTTCCGGGTTGAAACGCCGGGGCAGCACCGGCGGCGCACCTGTCATCGGCGCGATAGGCATGTATTCCACGCCATAAGCAGCCGGATCATAAAAAGTGAAAGCCGAGAGATTCACCGTCCCCAGGCCGGTTTCCTGTTGATACGTCGCCAACGCCTTGAACGTCTGCCCCCAATCGGTGTTGGAATCGGCCAAAAAGCGCCATCCGTTTTGCGGCCCGCCCGCAAGTTCGTTGAAGAAAGTCAGGTAGTGCGGCGCAATGCCCAATGTACCGACAACCAGCCAGGCAAGAAGGAAGGCAAACGCAACCCGTAAAATGTAGTTCGCAATTCGTGATTCGCAACTCTTAACTCGCAACTCGCAACTCGCAACAGCGACGTACAGAAACGGCAACGTGGGCAATAGATGCCGGTAGCCGATGTTGAGCGTGCTGGTGAGGCTGGCAAGCGCGTAGAGGAGGGGAAAAGCATAGAACATAAAGTGTAAAGGGTGAAGTTTGGAGCGCGAGACGCGACAGGCAATATGCAGGAGCAGCGCAGCAAATAGAAACAAAAGAGGCAATGGTGTCTTGACCAGGAACGCTACCGGAAAATACTGCGGCCAGCCATGCATGGCATTTTGCCCCAACAAAAAAGCTTCACGCCCATAGACCAGGTTGTCTTGCAAGCGCATCCAACGCTCAATATGACTGGCAGCAGGCAGGGGAGCGCCGCCGAGCACACCGGGCAGGACGCGCACTTCGAAGCCATACAGCGCCCACAGCACGAGCAATGAAAGCCCCACCATCCCGGCAAAAGCGAACAACAGAGTAAAACTGTTCTTTGAACGCCCGCCAGAATGTAACCGCGATTTCCAACTCGCGCCGTTGCGCCATTGCACCACCGTAGTCAACAGCACGCCCAATCCTAGCGCGGGATAAATCAGCAGCGCCGTCAATTTCGCGCCCTGGGCCAGACCCAACAAAAGCGCCGCACCGGCCCACCGCCGGCGCACCGGTCGTTGCATCCAGCGCACGCCGGCCCACACAGCCCAAAAGCTAAACGCCGTCGCGCCCATGTCGGTGGTTGCCAGACTGCCATGGGTTAGAAAATTGGGGTCGAACGCACAGAGGAAAAGCGCAAACAAACCGGCCACCGGGCCAGCGAACGAAGTGGCACAGCGACAGAGCGTCGCCGCCAGGATGACAGTCAACAGCACTGCCGCCAGGCGCGGCGCGACGATGACGCGGTCGAGGGGGCGATAGGCCAATGTGGTCGCTTGCGTCACTGCGATAAGATCACCGCTCGCGTAGCCATCAGCGATCTCCGGTGACGCCAGATCAGGGACGAAAAACAGCGGCCACGCGAAGAGCGCTTTGGCTACTGGGGCATGCTCGTCGAAAAGACGTAGTTTTCCGGTACGCAGGTATTCGTAGCCACTGGTGATGTGAAAACCCTCATCCACCGTCGCAGAAAGCGACGTCGCCGCGCCAACGAGCTGCGCGTAAAGGGAGAACAACAACAACAGCGCAACGCCGCGCGTCAGCCAGAACCGAGAAGAACGCTGTCTCATGGAGCAACGACCTCCAGTTGCCCGGCGACCACATAATCGATCGATGGCGTCCCAGCCAACGTAACGGTCAGCCGTTCCAGGCCGGGAAGCGTATAAGCGCCGACGTGAAATGGGTATACGCCGGGCGAAGTCTCAGGCGGAATCGCCAATTGGTGGCGCTGGATTAGCAAACTACCTGGTATCCACTGCTCTACCGGAACACCCAGGCCATCGCCGACAGCAATAGGGATGCCATCCGCCCGCAGCAAATGCGCCATCAAGGAAAGCGCTTGCACCGGACGCGCATCGACGCGCCACCAGGTTTCCACGGTGTTCGTCTCACCAATTTTAAGCGCCGGAGCATCGTAGCCAAGGAAGGTCAGCGTGGCATCGAGTGTGGGTGGATTCGCCAGCGGATAGCCCGGCTGAGGAGATGCCACAGCCTGCCATTCATAGATGGTGAAGGGCGGGACGAATCCAGGTTGCTTCTGTATGTAAGCCCGCCGGCCCTGTGACAGCAAAACCCAAGGAGCACGGGCATCATCGTGCGAAAGCACATAACGCCCATCACCAGGAGGAATGATCCAGCTTTGGGCACAATCGAAATTGAGTATCGGAACAGTTTCACCGATGCCAAAACCCTCGCGCGCCACGTCCACCGGCAAAGGTGTCACAGGCGTACTGCACTGCGCGATCCACGTTACTGGCGGATGCGGTGGCACCTCATATACGAACATCGCGTGCCCGATACGCGCGCGAGGTTCCAGGTTGCGGAAATAGTCGAACATCTCTGGATCAGCAATCACAACGCCCTGGAGTTGGGTGCTACTGATGGCGTAGATGCCGGGCGGCGGATCGAAACGCTGCAGTAACACAGGCGGCGCATCGGGCCAGGGCGGCAGTGGGGTATACTCAAGACCATATGCGCGCGGATCGTTAATCGTATAACTGCTCAAGTAGAATTCCGTGATCTCTTCCGCATCCAGATAACTGCGCAGCGCCTTCCAGGTCTGTCCCCAATCCAGGTTGGAGTCCACCAAATAGCGATAGCCACCATCCGGACCACCGGCAAAAACGTTGAAATAAGCCAGATGCCAGGGCCACAGACCGAGGGTAACCATAGCATACACAAGCAATGCTCCGTAAAGCGTAAAACGCAAAGCGATTCCTAACTTGTTGCTTGCCCCCTGCAACACAGAGCTTATGCCCGGCATCCCATAACTTGTCACACCCACGGAAATTACCGGCAGCACAGGAAGCAGATGCCGGTAGCCGATGTTGATCCCACTGGCAAGACTAATAACAGTGTAGAGCAGCAGAAAAAGCAAGAGCGGTGCAGAAGACCGCAGAGTGAACACCCCATCCAACCAGGACTTCTTCCGCACGATATGCCACAGACCGTAGAGCAACGTCCAACCACAAAGCAACAGGGTCAGCGGCGGCGTCTTGAGCGCAAAGGCGACAGGGAAATAACGCCAGTCACCGTGATGATAGTTCTGACCCATCAAAAAAGCGGCGTGTCCATCCTGCATGTGCTGTTGCAGTTTACGCAGCGGCAACAGGTGGCTGGGCGCAGGAATGGGGAACAGAATTCCATCAACGACGCCGAACTCGAAGCGATAGATCGCCCAGAGCAGCAGAAAAGCCCCGGCAGCAATCAACGCCCCCTGAAAAAGATAGGGCCTCCAGGCGCGGCGACGCAGAGATTCCCAGAGAAGCAGTGCGGCGTAAATGGGGCCAAGCATCAGCGCCGTGTTCTTCACCCCTAGCGCCAATCCCAAGAGTACGGCGGCCACGAGAGCACGGGGATACGTGGGCCGTCTCAACCAGCGCCAGAACGTATAAAGCGCGCCGCACATTCCGGCAGCAGCGCCTAAATCCGTGGCGGCGACGCCAGCATGCGCCAGTATATTTGGATCAAAGGCGAACAGAAAGACGACCAGCATGGGAAGACAACTGCGCTTGCCGGTCAAATCACGCGTCCACCGGAAGATCAACGCACCCAATAACACTCCCACCAGTATCGTCGGAACCCGCGCCGCAAAGACCAGCGGATCAATGGGGCGGTAAGGGATGACCGTGTGTTGCGCCACTGTGATGAGATCGCCCCCATCCCAGCCGGGAACCGTGCGCGGATCCGGCAAACGGGGGGAAGCCAACAGCAGCGGGGCAGCCTGAAGCATTTTGAGCAGCGGCGGGTGTTCCTCCACCAGGCGATAATCGCCTGTAAGCAAACAGGCATAGCCGCTGGCAATGTGCAATGGCTCATCGAGCGTGATAGAGGTTTCACGAGCAGCCAAAGCGACCTGAATAAAAAAAACCAGGAGGAAGAAGATCGCAAAGGCTTTGCATCGATGAGGCGCGAAAATGCTCTTTAGAAAATCCATCATCATCACTGCAGGCCACAGACTGTAGATCGCTTGGGACGTATTATAAGGGATTCACAGATTACGGCAAATTCACATTTGACGAACATCTTTTATCCGCTATACTTCGAGAAGTTTGTTTGAAGCAAGTTTCTTCGTTATATCTGCAAATAAGCGTGAGGAGGATTTTCCTGTGCAACGACTGAAAGCATTGAGTGTCTTGAGTCTTATGTTGATGCTGTTGGGGAGTTCCGTCTTTGTGAAAGCGCAGAAACCCAATCCAGACCAGAACGCCGCAAGTCCACAATTGTCAGGCAGCGGTTCATTACATAATCCAGGCCTTGACAATCACGATTGGTATGAGTTCAATAATCGTTATGGGCGTTATGTAGCGGGGTCTTGGTTGCCAGATGATGATAACAACCCTTATGATAACATTCCTTTGGATTCACGCCAGGATTGGCGACTGTGGTTTATGAACGGTTGGAGTATTCCTGAAACCGATCCCGAAGAGGGGTATGCTCATCAAACCGAGGCGGTGCAAATGCGCCCCTACGGAGAGGGGTCGCTTTTGGGTGGTATTTATCAAGTTATCTACAATATCACACCCTGTTTGGTCTACGAGTTTTCGATGTATGGGCAATCACGTCCAGTAGAGGCCAATGACCATTTAGTCGCCATGCAGGTCGGCA
>DAIUDK010000162.1:0-10279 GCA_036845725.1 Chloroflexota bacterium | reverse complement strand
TATACTATCCCCGTTTGCCCTCCTGTCTAGCCAGTTTTGCTACCATAGAAAAAAAGAGAGCCGTGTCATTGGATGGATTGCAGGGGGGCTGTTAGGGGCAATCGCCGGCGGAATGATGGGCAGTACGTACAAGGATGTGCGTTCGTTTTCGCGCGATGTATCATCAATGCCAAAGCATATACGACCTTGGGCGATCACCGGCGGCGTCCTTGCCGGCGGAAGTGTTATTGGAATAGGAAGTTGGGCCACCAGGCGATTTCAAGACTGGCTTGCCAGAAAGCAAGCCGAATCAAGCGGCGACCAGGATAAAGAAATGATACAGCCACCTGGCAGGTAACGGGTGACAGGAAGTAAAAAATGAGCATTTATAGCGACACACATCCAGAAGCAGAGCATGTGCAAATTGCGCTGATGCGCGCCGCGCCGCCCTGGCGCAAGATCGCGCTGCTGGGCCAACTCAATGCCACGGTCAAGAACCTGGCCCGGGAAGGATTGCGCCGTCGTCATCCTCAAGCTTCAGAGCAAACGTTACGGCGCTACCTTGCCGAGCAATTGCTAGGGACTGATTTGGCAACGCGGGTCTATGGGCCGTTACCCTAACAACAGAAGGAGGCATTATGAGCGCCGTTGACGTCATTCACTGCCACCCGCACTCGCATGAGGGCGAGACGCTGACCGCCAACTACCTGCGGCATCATCTGCCCAATGGAACGTTGCTGGTCAACTATCACCTGCCGGCTGGAAGCGGCACGTTGGAAATTGACATCGTCGTGATCAACCGCAATGGTGTCTATTTGCTGGAAGTCAAACACTGGAGTGGTGCGATAGAGGCCGATCAGCAGATCTGGCGACACGCCAGCGGCGATGTACGGCCCAGTCCGCTCCCTATCATCGAACAGAAGGCTAAAGTCGTCAACGGCTTTTTAGCAAGTGCGGGATGGGACGTGAGTGTGGTGGGACTGGTGGTGCTCTCCAAAGGCACGGGGGCGCTCAAGATTAGCGATCCACAGGCCCATAAGGTTTTTGGTCTGCACGAAAGTCTTATCCAAGCACTTACCGGGCGTGAATATGTCTTTCAACCCTATTCTCTCGTGTTAAGTGTCGCCGACCAATCCCGTCTGCGCCAGACCTTGCTGGATTCCCACGTGGCCGACGCCGAGCAGCGCGTGGGCGGGTATCGCGTGTTGGAAACGCTGGAACGCGCCCATTACGTCGAACTGCGCGCCGAAGACCCCGAATTTCCCGGGCGCAAGGTGCGCATCAAGCAATACGACGTGCCTGTAGTTGGCTCGCTGCGGGAATTGGAGGAGGCCGTGACGCGCTTCAAGCGGGATATGGCGGCGCTGTACAACGCGGGTGCGCATCCCAACCTCGTCCGCCCGCTGCAATTCATGCGCGATATGACCTCGGACGAGCGCTACTACCTCATTCAGGAATGGGCCGGGGAGCAGACGCTGGCGGACCGTCTGGCCGCCGGGCCAATCCCGCTCGCAGATCAACACCGCATCCTCAACGACGTCGCCGCCGGACTGGCGCATTGCCACGCGCAGGGCGTCATCCACCGCAACCTCACGCCGGGCAGCGTCATCCTGACGGCTGACGGGCGCGCAAAGGTAAGCGACTTCGACTTCGCCAAAGTACCGGCCATCGGCCACACCCTGAGACAAACCGGCAAACTGTTGGTCAGCGGCCGGCACGTCGCGCCAGAGCAGGTGTTCCACGCACACGCGGTAGATGAGCGTATTGATATCTACTCGCTCGGCGTCCTATGGTACGACATGCTCTTCCGCCCAGGCCCGGATGAGGCGCTGGACCGCGCGCGCATCGCCGCCGCGCCACTCTCAGAGGATGGCAAAGCCATCTTGCAGATGATGGTAGCCGAGTCACGCGCCGACCGGCCCAAGACGATGGTGGAAGTCCAGACCTGGCTCGGGACTATAACAGACGAGTAATAGCAGAGAACATGGCAAAACAGACGGTACGCGAGCGCATCCTGGCCTATTTGCAGCAGCATCCAGAAGGTGTGGATGATGACGAACTGGCGCGCACGCTCAAACTGAGTGCGCGGCAACAGGCCAACAGCCGTTGCCGTCAACTCGCCGACGAAGGCTTGATCGAACGGCGGACAGTGGAAGGTAAAATTCACAACTTCTTCGTTTTCCCCAAACCATCCAACATATTCCGCACGCTCAAGGATAGGATGCTCGAACAAGGTAATGTCCAGGCAGACGCAGACACGTTGGGCGCTGCTCCATATTCCGGCACCGATACTGGGCTGCGGCTGCGCGAGGGGCGCTATCGCGAGTTGCGCCCGCTCGGGCAAGGGGGGATGGGGGCGGCGTACCTCGTCGAGGACCAACGCCTCCAACGCCAATGCGTTATCAAAGAAGTCCTGACCCCCGACACGATGCATCGAGGACTGCTTGAGGAAGAAGCCCGACTGCTAGGCAGTCTGCGTCATGCCAATCTGCCGGTCGTCCACGACCTTTTCATGGATGGGGAGCGCGCTTATATCGTGATGGAATATGTCGAGGGGGCCACGCTGGATCGTCTGCGCGAGCAGCGGGCCGCGCCCTTCGAAGTTCACGAAGTGCTCAAGTGGGCGCAAGAACTGCTGGATGCGTTGCAGTATATCCACACCCACGACCCGCCCATCATCCACCGCGACATCAAACCGCAGAACATCTGCATCACCCCGCAAGGCAACGCCATGCTGCTGGATTTCGGCATTGCGCGGCGGCTCGATGACACCCACACCCGGACCGGCGCGCGGGCTTTCACGCAGGGATACGCCCCCATCGAGCAATATCCGGTGGAACAACTCCTGCATATCCCTAGTCCACGGCGCTACGTCGAGAACCTTCACGCCGAAGGGTTCCGCACTGGCGTCTACTCCGACATCTACAGCCTCGGCGCGACGCTGTATTACGCCCTCACGTTGATGCCTCCGCCCGATGCCTGTATGCGTGTGTTGGAGGACGAACTGCAACCGGTGCGACAGCTCAACCCATCCGTCCCCAAATTCCTCGCCTCGGTGGTGATGAAGGCGCTGGCGCTGCATCCCAAAGACCGTTTCCAGTCCGCCGCCGAGATGCTGACCGCGTTGCGACCGCAAACCGAACCACTCCAGGTCTCTTCACATCGTCGCGCGCCGCGCCCACTGCCTGCAGGCGACGTCGTAGCGCTGGAGCAGGAACTCCTCTACATCCCCGCTGGAACATTCGAAATGGGCAGCGACCTCACCAACCTGAAAGACGCCTGCCGCCCCCTACATCGCGTGAACCTGGGAGCCTATTGCATCGGGCGATATCCGGTCACCAATGCCAATTATCAGCGTTACATCGACGCCAATCCCGATGCCCCGATCCCGTACAGCCCCTTGCGCGCGGCGCAGCGTTACGCCTGGGACCGCCGAACCCGCACGTATCCTCGCGGCCTGGACGATCATCCCGTCGTGCTGGTCACGTGGGCAGAAGCGTGCGATTACTGCCGTTGGCTGAGCGAAATAACGGGGTATCGTTGTCGCCTGCCCAGCGAAGCCGAGTGGGAAAAAGCCGCAAGCTGGTCCCTGCCTCCCACCTCCCCCCCAGCGGGGCAGACTCCCCAGCTTGCCTCCCCCCCACTGGAGGGGACTCTTCCACTTACTTCCCCCCCATTGGGGGGGACTGAGGGGGGGCATAAACGCGCCTACCCCTGGGGCGACGTTTTCGACGACAGCCTCTGCAACGTAGACGCCCACGGCGCGCTGCGGCTGGAAACCACCCCTGTCGGGCGTTACTCCCCGGCCGGCGACAGTCCCTACGGATTGGCGGATATGGCCGGCAACGTCTGGGAATGGACCGGCAGCCTCTACCGCCCCTATCCCTACCAAGCTGACGATGGACGCGAAGACCCGACGGCGCCGGGCGAACGTGTCGTGCGCGGCGGCGCGTTCGATGAAGGCCCGCTCGCCGCCCGCTCCGCCTGGCGCGACAAAGTCAAACCGGACTTGCGGTTGCCCAATACCGGTTTTAGGGTAGCGTGTGAGGCGATGTAAGGAGAGCTATGCTCATTGACGCATTGATCAACGAATTTACTGCCTATTTCGATCAAGACCCAAGCCACGACACTATTCTCTGGTTCGATCCAACCGACGAATGGGAAAAACTGCTGCCGCATATCGAACCGCGCCTGCCGCGCCTGAGCGTGATGCAGGGACAACTCCGCGCACGTTACGAATTGGCGCGGCGCAGTCCTGGCGAGCGTGTCGTGGTTTACATCAAGGCGGAAGCATCGCGCGTGCTCTATCTGCGCCCGTTTTTCCACACGGCCAAACGCTTCCAACGCAGCATCGAGCAAGTATTGGCCCAGGCCGGGGTCAAACTGCCAGACGATCCCAAACAATTGCGGCAACTGCGCCCGTTACTGCCCTCGCTGGTCGTCGCTTCCATCGGCAAAGGCCGGGCGTTCTGGGACGGCATCGTCAACCTGGAAACCGCGCTCAATCGCCTGATGCCGGACTTCGAGGAGACCTTGTTGCGTCTGCTAGCCGATCCCCGGCGTACACTGCCCGATTTACAGGCGCGCGCGCTGGCGCAACCACTGTTCGAGATGGTCGCGCTCCAATTCGGCGTTGAGCCGCCGGAGGCTAACGCGGAAGAAGCCTGGGCCGACCGCTTCACGGCCTTGCTCTGCCTGGTGGAAGCGCGGTCGGCTGCGCCCAACGTGCCCGGGTTCCCGTTTGCGGATGTCCTGCCACAAAGTGTGTACTGGGAAGCGTGCCGGAATTTCCTGCGCACATGGCAACATCACGAACTGTTCAAAGCCACGTTCAAACGGCGGGCGCTGGCGCTCGATGCGCAATATGCGCTAGGCGTGTGGGCCGTCCATCTGCCGCCGGAAACCGTGGGGAGCAGCTTCCTCAACGTAGAACAGACGCTCTGGCAGCAAGTGCAGGCTCGCCTGGACGGAATCACGGATAAAGCCGGGGCGCTGGCCTTGGTGGATGAGGAACGCGACGTATTCGGGCAGCGCGCGGCGAGCTTCTGGGCGCGCGAGGGCGACGTCCCCGGCTGGCAGGCATTGGAGGGGATGCAGGAGACGCTGCACCAAGCGCAGGCGGCGCTGGCCGAGATCGCGCAGCAACCCACGCCCGCCGCGATGGTCGCACGCTACGCCGCCGCCTGGTGGAAGATAGATGCGGCCTACCGGCGCTTCTCCGCGCAACTGGATCGCACCGGTGCGCAGGTAGATGCAGCCCTCAAATGGACGGCGCGCGTCTACCGGGAATATCTGGGCGTCCTCAACGAACGCTTCACCGCGCTGGCGTCGGCAGAAGGGCAATGGCCGCCGGCCCTGTGCGCGTTGGCCGGATCGCTACTCTGGTCCAGCGCGCCATCTGGCGGGAAGGGCTTGCGCGCCCTGGTGATGGTCGATGCGCTGCGCTACGAGTTGGCGCACACGCTGGCCGAGCGATTGGGGCTGAGCACCGAGCAGGTGCAGGCGCGCCTCAGCCCTATCCCTTCGATCACGGAGCTTGGCATGGCCGCGCTGTTGCCCGGCTGGGAGCAGTTTCGCGTGATGTATGAGAGCGAGTGGGTGATCCAAGCTCCCGGCAGCAGCGACAACCTGGCCCGCAAGGATAAGCGATTGACCTATCTTGTGTCGAAGTTAGGGCAAAAGGCGGCTATCTTTGACCTGGATCAATGGCTGGCGACGCCACTCAACAGCCTTGAGCAAAACGTGAACTGGATCATCGTCACCTCCCAGGCGATTGACGCGGCAGGCGAAGGCATCGGCGCGGTGGCGCTGCACACCTTCGACGCGCTGCTGGACCGGCTCGAACACGGCATCCGGCGGCTCATGGCGGCCGGCTGTACGGAGATCGCCATCGTCAGCGACCACGGGTTCTTGCTGCGCGAGACCATCCGCGAGGCCGACAAGGTCAAGGCCAGGGAACCGGGCCTGCTGAAGAAGAACGCGAGGTATGCTGTTGGTCCAAACGCGGCCTACCCCGACGCCGGCGCAGATTGGGCCGCCCTGCCGCATTTCCCGGTCCACGGCAGCGATCTCACAGCCTGGTTTCCGCGCGGCGTGGGCTGCTTCCTTACTCCCGGCCCGTACAACTACATGCACGGCGGCATCGCGCTGCAAGAGGTGGTTGTCCCCATCATCCAGATCCGCCAGACGGCACTGGAGCGCCCGATAGGCGTCTCCCTGGAATTACCGGCTGGCGCGGAACTCCGCAACGCCATCTTCAAAGTGCACCTCATCCCCACCGGCGGCGACCTGTTGAGCACAGCTCGCATGGTGGAGGTTGACATCGTGAAGCAGGGCCAGCGCGTCTCGCGCGTGTGGGATGCGCAGGTGGAGCGTGACATCGTCGAGAAGTCGCTGATGCTAGAGATAGTTTACGGGCTACAATTTGGGGATACCGTAGAAATTCGCGCCCGCGATGCTGTCACGGGAGAATTGTTGGACAGCCAAGTTGCTGTCGTGAAAGTAGATTTGGATCTGTAGCCGCGATTTCCATATCGCGTGGCAGATAAAACGCGGAATGGAATCCGCGCCACAAGAGGAGACTGACTTGGATGAACTCGATATCAAACTGACCGCAACCTTCCCCGGCCGCGTCGTGCGCAAAGACCTGGTCCGCCAGACGAAGGTGGGCTACAACGTGCCCGTCTACGTGTTGGAATACCTGCTCGGCAAGTATTGTTCGTCCACCGACCCGGAGGTCATCGAGCAGGGGCTAATGCACGTGCGCGACGTGTTGGCGCGCAATTACGTCCGCGCCGACGAGGGCGAGAAGGTCAAGGCGCTCACCCGGCAAAAGGGCCAACATCGCATCATAGACAAACTCAAGGCGCGGCTGGATACCAACGTCGATCACTTCTGGGCCGAACTCGTCAACCTGGGCGTGAAGGACGCGCTCATTGCCGATGACATCGTCCACCAGTACGACAAACTGTTGATGGGCGGCATCTGGGCCATCATCGACCTGGAATATAATCCCGAATTCCAGGAGCGGGGGATGACGCGCCCCTTCGCCGTCAAACAGGTCAAGCCCATCCAGTATGCCTCCACCGACCCGAGCGACTTCATCGCCGGGCGCACGGCCTTCACCACCGAGGAATGGCTCGACGCGCTGCTGCGCGGCGTCGGCTTCGAACCGGCGCACCCCGACTTCACCTTCCGCAAGAAATTGCTCTACCTGCTGCGCCTCGTGCCGATGGTGGAGAGCAACTACAACCTCATCGAGCTGGGACCGCGCGGCACGGGCAAGAGCTTCGTCTTCCGCGAGATTTCGCCCTACGCCATCCTCATCTCCGGTGGGCAGACGACCGTGGCGCATCTCTTTATGAACCTCAGTTCGGGCAGCATGGGGCTGGTGGGACTGTGGGATGTGGTGGCCTTCGACGAAGTGGCGGGCGTGCGCTTCAAGGACGCGGGCGGCATCCAGATTTTGAAGGACTATATGGAATCCGGCAGCTTTTCGCGGGGCAAAGAAGAGGTTCCGGCGGAGGCGTCCATCGTCTTCAACGGCAACATTGACGGCGACATCGCCACGTTGGTCAAGACCTCACACCTGCTCCAGCCGCTCTCCGACCAGATGCAGGATTTGGCGCTCATCGACCGCATCCATTTCTACCTGCCCGGCTGGGAAGTGGACAAGATGCGGCCTGAATACTTCACCGGGCATTACGGCTTCGTGGTGGACTATCTCACCGAAGTCTGGCGTGGCTTCCGCAAGACCAGCTACGTCACCGCCATTGACCCGCATTTCGACCTGGGGAGCCACCTCAACCAGCGCGACGTGCGCGCGGTGCGCAAGACCGTCTCCGGTCTGCTCAAACTGTTGCACCCCGACGGCGTTTTCACCCGCGACGAACTACAAACGTACCTGGAACTGGCGCTCGAAGGCCGGCGGCGCGTCAAGGAGCAATTGCGGCGGATGGGCGGCCTGGAATACTGGGCCGTGAACTTTTCGTACCTGGACAAGGAGACGCGCCAGGAAACCTTCGTCGCCGTGCCGGAGCAGGGCGGCGGCGGGCTGATTCCACCGGGGCCGCTTGATCCCGGCGTCGTCTTCACCGTCGGCAGCGACCAGGAGGATGGGCGGCTGGCGATCTTCCGCGTCGAAGTCCAGGTCGCCAAGGGCAGCGGCAAACTGCGCGTCACCGGCGCGCCCTCCCGCGCCATCCGCGACGCCGTCCACACCGCGCACACCTACCTGCACTCGCAGGCGCGCACTCTGGGCCTGGGCAAAGACCCCGCCGACTACGACCTGCACGTTCAACTGGTGAACCTGATGCAATCGAAAGAGGGCAGCGAAACTGGCGTGGCGTTTTTCATCGCGATGGTCAGCGCGCTGCTGGGGAGACCGGTGCTTGAATCGCTTGTTGTATTGGGCGAGATGAGCATTCGCGGCGGCCTGCTCAAAGTCGGCTCGCTGACGGAGCGCTTGCAGTTGGCGATGGACAACGGCGCGAAGAAGGTACTGTTACCCGCGGAGAACAAGCGGGATATCGCGGATGTGCCGAGCGACGTGCTAGATAAGATGCAGATAATTTTTTATTCGGATCCGGTGAACGCGGCAGGGCGGGCGGTGGATATAGGGTAAAGTTACACAGAGTAGACTTTCCCAAAATAGTTCAAAACATACGAATCGCAAAATCTGGCTACAGATTGATAAATCAGGAGCTTAAATGAATAACCGAAGGATCGAAGAAATTCTGCTATCAGTCGAAGAGAGTATACGGCAGTTCTTGCCTGTTGATTACTTCTATGTCATGCTTTATGATCCAGATCGAGATACAGTACAGTTTGTAGAACCGATCTCTAGTGTTGCAGAAGCAAATCCCTTGCTGCATACTCGTGAGTTGAACACGCGAATGCTGCCCGATGCATTACTCGGCTCGCTCATACCGAAATCATTCTCTGGCGATCGCACGGCTTTTTATGAGCAATTGAAGAAGGAGGGCCTTACCTATTGGCCAGATATCGCCCCGCCACTTGCCTGGCTGGGAGTGCCGATGAAGGTAGAAAGTCGAGTTGTCGGCGTATTGGTGATCGAAAATCATCATGAGATAGAAGCCTTTGCACAATTCGACTCAGTGAACTTCGACACCATCGCACGCCAAACCGCGGCGATGATTGAGAATACACAACTACACGATCGTCTTAACCGCAAAATTGCAAACTTGCGCATCCTCAACACAATTGAACAACGTCTGAGAGAGTCTGAGCAGTTAGGAGAAGCAGAAATCATCGCACTGATTGATGAGCAAATCAGTACTCTGATGGATACAAATAACATGCATATCATCGTATTCGATGCTACCACTAATACTACTAGATTCCCTCTCATACGAATTAACAATGAAGTGCAAAAGACCTCTGCACATCCTGATGCATATAGATGGATGGAATGTGCTATCCAAAATAGGCAGCCAGTTCTAATCAAAACAAAAAATGAATACCGATTCTGGTATCAGCGACTAGAAGATGTAGGGTTCACTAGTGATCCTTTAGCTTCTTGGATTGGCGCACCAATGATTTCTAACAATCATGTT
Organism: Chloroflexota bacterium; assembly: GCA_036845725.1. Taxonomy (GTDB): domain Bacteria; phylum Chloroflexota; class Anaerolineae; order B4-G1; family SLSP01; genus DSWT01. The sequence goes on along the minus strand of DAIUDK010000162.1, from coordinate 725 downwards.
ATCGGTATGATTGCTGTATACTATGAAACTGTAGATCATTTCTACAATGAGGATGATCTCGAGATCTTGCAGATAATAGCAGGACAGACTGCAATGGCACTTGAAAACAGACAGCTTTTCAAAGAGTTGCTCTCTTGTACTGAAGATCTGAGCAAAGCTCAAACAAGAGTAGCTGAATCGGAAGAACTGATGGTTCGTACCGGCATTACCGCCGATTTTATACACCGGATTAACAATCTAGTTGGTACTATTCCAATTTGGTTGGATCAGATTCGAGAAACTCTTGAAAAGCAAGGTGTGATGAGCTCCAAGCTTCATACATATATAGAAGCCATTGATTCAGACGTAGATAGTCTTTTGCGTGCAGCCGAGAATCTGAAAGAAACTCCTCAAGTTCATCCAGTTAACTTAGGACAAATATTACACTCTCTGGTCAGTCAGGTCCGTATTCAGACACCTTCTTCTCTCAATGTTGAGATCACAGAAGAGGAAGGCCCTTTTTGGACAAATGCAATTGAATCCGAACTTGCCCATGTTTTTTGGAATATCATTGCAAACGGCCTTGATGCTATGCCTGATGGCGGCAATCTATTCATCGTTATGCAACATCGAAAAATCGAGAATCAACCTCAGGTTGAAATACAAATCATCGATGAGGGCAAAGGGATCGATCCTGAAGCAAAAGAGCATATTTTCTCTCCCTGAGCTTACCCCCATTTGTTAGA
>DAIUDK010000161.1:0-10310 GCA_036845725.1 Chloroflexota bacterium | reverse complement strand
CCAGCCATGATTTCGTCGCCGCCGACGCCTGGGCTGCGACGCTGTTCGATCTCAAGGGCGCGGATGTACCCTTCATCAAGGCTACTGCAGAGATGGGATTGGGGACACTAGAATTGGACAGCCTGAAGATAGAAGAATTCAATGTGTAGCATAGTTGTGCTAAAATTGAATGGATTATGCATTGATCAGATTGCCCTTAGGATCATGAAAGATGACAGATAAGCATTTGAATCTTTTCTACACCTACAATAGAGATACTGAGCTTATCGAAAACAATCTCACGCGCGCCTTTATCGTTGTCCTATCTGCTGTTTCAGACAAAACGCGCTGCCGTCTTCTGTCAGCGCTGCTGGAAAAATCCCGTAAGATGACCCAAAAGCCCGCAGGCATTGCGGGTGTAGATTTCACAAATGCTTGCTTTGCTCTGCAATCGAACATTGATCGAGCCATTCCCCAAAATTCGAGCAGGAAAGTGTTGCTCACGATTTCTACAGAGCCGCTCGATTTATCTTCCTACCCTATTTCAACAGAAATAATGCAACCTGATGAATATAGCTATGAGAGTGGTTTCACATCAGTACCCGACGCCTGGATATACGATGATACCTACTGCCTTCTGCTTGAAGTAAAAGTCGGCGACTATCCCTTGAATATCAGCCAACTACACGCTCATGCAAAGGACTGGTTTGGTCTCAGTCTCGAACATCTCGATTCACACCATGCCTTGTGTTCAGTGACGTGGACTGATGTGCTTGAAGTACTCGATGATATGCAGAAAGAACGCGCCTGTATTCACCCCGTTGAGGAAACACTGCTACAACATATCAAAGAGTTTGTCGGGTACTATGGTTACCGCTTATTCGCAGGGATTGACTTTAGTGCTCTAAACGTGCCTCCCGATTTTGCTACTGCTGCTTCCCTGTCTTCTAATGCCTCGATTGACAAGCCTTTTGTGGAGATCGACCTCCGGTCATTAGCGCCACCACCGGACTTTGTATTGGCCCACACAACACAATAAGGATGATGTAATGAACAATCAGGATCAGTCTCGACTTATCGCAAACGTTAAGTGGTTCAACGATTTTTTTAATGGAATCAGGCAACTCTATGAAATTGTCGTTGAGACGTTGCCACAAGATTTCTTTGCTGAGAATTCCACCCTGACGAGTGGAAATTTCTACTTTCCCTCACAGAAGTATGCACCCACTATTCCATCTTATTATGCGTTAATGCTTGGCGGTGAACAAATTGCCCTGCAGATTTTAACAATCCTTGATCCAGAGTTATTTAGTACTTCTTCCCTTTTTACAAAGGAACCTTCGATAGTTGTCGTATTACACACTCAACCAAGCAAGTACGGCTACATATCCGACTATGCGTTGAGATTGCTCGGAAACCGGGGAATAGAGGTTACTCAAAAGGCAGAGGATAGATTTTGGGGAAGGATCAATACCAAACTGCCAGCAGACTTCTTCGCCTTTCAAGTTTCATTCGACAAGTTTTCCGCAAGCCAAAACCCAAACGATGCTGTCCGTGAACACATCGTTGAGCCGATAAATGATTACCTGAGATCGCTGAGACCGAGCAAAGATAGAAACGATGACTGAAATAGCAGTCGAACTCCATCCCGCTCAAGTCGAAGACAAAAGCATCCTGCGTAACCTGATGGAACTCTACGCCTACGACTTCTCGGAGTACGACGGCGCGGACGTGGACGCGCACGGGCTTTATGGCTATCACCGCCTTGACCATTACTGGACAGAGGACGGCCGCTCGCCGTTCCTCGTCCGCGTGTTCGGGAAATGGGCGGGATTGGCATTGGTGCGGGAGGTGACGCTGCCGGATGGCCGTCCGGCGCACAGCATCGCCGAGTTCTTTATAATGCGCAAGTACCGGCAACAGGGCGTGGGACGGATCGTTGCCCAACGCCTTTTCGATATGTTCCCCGGTGCGTGGGAAATCGGCCAGTTGGCGTCGAACGTGCCAGCGCAAGCCTTCTGGCGCGCGGTGATCGCCGATTACACCGGTGGCTGTTTTGAGGAAGTGCAGCGTCCCGACTGGGATGGCCCAATGCAAGTCTTCGACACAACAGACAAACGGTCTGAGGGGGCCAGAGATGCTTCCGCGTGATTGTGTGCTTCTGCCTCTGACCGATGGTGCATTGATCGTCTCCCGCGACCACGCGACGTTTTGCTGCATCCCACCGGGTGAGGTAGACACCGCGCGCGCTGTCATCGCGGGCGACATTGCCGTGGAGGCGCTCTCACCGCCGCTGCGCGCCAACCTGGAACGCCACGGCTTCTTCGGCTCACCACGCCCGTCCCGACGCGACACGCCAAGCGTACAGTTGCAACTCACCAACGCCTGCAACCTCGCATGCGCCTACTGCTGCACCAACTCCGGCGGCCCACGCGCGGCTGAAGCAAGTTACGAGCAAATGCTGGACGTGGTACGCCAGATTCCAGCGACCCTCGGTCCAAAGACGGCAGTGGCTTTACTTGGCGGTGAGCCACTCTTGGTTCCATGGGCGCTCAATCTGGCCGATGACATCGTGCAGTTGGGACTGCCTTTGACGATTTTCACCAACGGCATCCTGTTGAACGACAATGCACTTGCAGCACGGACAGCACAGCTAGTGCAGGATGGCGTACTGGTGCGCGTCAGCCTCGGCGGCCCGAATCGGGCGACGTGCGATACGATTTCCGGCGCGCGACGGTTCGAGGCGGCGCTGCGTGGCATCCATAATCTAGCCATGCATGGTGGTCAGGCCACTGTGGATTTGATGTTCATGCCGCAGCACGTCGATGCGATTGCGAGCGAACTGGCGCAACTCCGGCGACGATTGCCACCGCACACGCCGCTCACGTTCGGCGTACTGTACATGAGCGGTCGTGAAACCGGCGCACACCTGTTCCCCGGACGGGCAGCCCTGGACGACGCGCTGGATCAGGTAGCGTTCGAAGCAGGTGAGGCGATCCCCGTCGCAGAAATCGCCCCGGTGACCCATCGCCGCGAAGGCTGCGGCTGCGCGCTGGGCCAACACGTGCACGTCCGCAGCGACGGCGCGCTCTTCAACTGCTTCAAAATGGAAGAGCAGGTGGGTCAGCTCGACGCGGACGGCTTCGCGGCAGCAGCGCAATCCATCCGGGAGCATCCGCACCGCGTCGGCGATCTGCCGACCTGCGCTACGTGCCCACTCGCCACGCTCTGCGGCGGTGGATGCCGCTCTGAAAATCTGCTGTATACTGGAGATGCTGACGTCCCACCCTGCGGACCCTGGCGCGTGCGCGTCCTCAGCGAACTGTTGGCCGAAGGCCGCATCACCGCCGTGGAGTGGTCAGTCGCCTTTCTGCTTCACGAAGCGCGTCGTCGCGGCATTGAGACGCCCGACCTGCGTCCGCAGCATCCTTCGCGGCATCTGGTGGATGTGTAGGGGAAGGTAGACGGTAGACGGGTGAAAGATTTCAATGAGGTGAAGTATGCCAAAGCCATTAGCCATTTGTATCGAAGACTTGAACGCGCCATCGAAGGCGTCGAAATATTTGCAATGCGTGGCGTTACCGGGCCGCCAGCCGGGATTGCGGTTGGACGAGGCTGGGCACGCGCTCTGGTTCAGCGAGAAAGCAGTCGCCTGTGAGCTATGGGTTTCGGCGGACAACCGGCTGATCCTGTATCGCCCAGATGGCGCGCTGCCGGTACAGGTGCGGCGCGCCGGACGCAGCCTGGACGTCCCTTTTAACAAGCCCGTTATTCTCCTGGACAAGGATGAAGTGGATATTGGCGCGCGTCACCTACGCATCCACATCCATGGCGAAGCGGCTGCCGTTGCCGCCCCCACTCCGCTGGTAGTAAAACCCAGCCCCTTCGATCGCCTGGCGCAGACCGCAGCGGCCGCCGCCGTCATCGGGACGCTGACAACCGGCTGCATCGAAGTCCGCGAGACACCGCCTGTCGTGATGCCAGTCACGGAGACGCCAACATCGACCATCGAAATCCGTGAGACGCCGCCAGCACCGGAAAGGCCCACGGACACGCCAATTATCGAAGAGCCGACCGTCGAGGTTCCTACAGTGACGCCCACCATCGAAGTCCGCGACTTTCCGCCAACGGCAACAGCGCCACCCATCACGCCGGCGGCAGTAGGCTCGGTCGCTTGGGCGCTACAAGGTCCATGGACGGTGACACAAACCTATACGGTGGATGGGCAAACGGTGCAATTCAGCGGCACGCTGACGTTGATGAATAGCGCATACTCGTTTACGTCCCGGACCGAAGGAACGCGCCCGGCGGTGGAAGGGACACTCAATTTTCTATTCGACAATCCCTGGGGAGGAATAGGTATCAGCTACGTGGAAGGCATGACCTCGGCATCGCCGCTGGCCTACTTTGCGCCGGGCGACGTGCTGGCAACCTGCACATTCTATGCCGGGTCCACCGTAGGCGGTGAATTTCAGATCGTTTTTGGCGAATCCGGCGAGCTGTATTTTGCGCCCTTCTCCGGCGCGTCAGAAGACTGGCACATCACAAATCAACTGCCAAAATGAAACCTACCAGACTTCCAACAATTTAAGGAAGCCACAAACAATGCCAAACTATCGACAAAGACGGAATAAAGCTTTTTCACGGCGAGATTTTCTGAAGATCGCGGCGGTTGGCCTGCTGGCAGGATGCACGCCGACACAAACGCCCCCCATGATGCTTGACGAGGAGGGCACCGCAATGGCAGCGGAGGCAAAAGCGAATGCACCTACAGATACAGCGACACCCGCGCCAACGAATACACCAATGCTCGCTCCCACTCGCACCCCCACGGCGATGTTCACACCGTTGCCGACTGTGACCGTGCGCAAGTCGAACATCATCACGATGTATCCTGCGAAGCCGAGTACCGTCGTCCACACCCACCACGCCGGCGTGTGGAGCGGGGGTGAACTCGTCCCCAACGCCATCCGGCAGATGCTCGACGCCTCCGTCACCCGGCTCACCGGGCTGAACGACGCCCGCGAGGCGTGGCGCGCGCTCTTCGATCCCGGCGAGCGCATCGCCATCAAGGTCAATGCCTTCCGCAACAGCATCATTTTTACGCACGTTCCGCTGGTGACCGCCGTGACGGATTCTTTGCAAGAAGCGGGAATTCCGGCGGAAAACATCGTCATCTACGATTACTACACGTCCGAACTCGAAGAAGCCGGGTTTACCGTCAATCCGGACGGTCCCGGCGTGCGCTGCGTCGGCACGGACAAAGACTACAGCGACGGTTTCGAAATCGTCGGCAGTAAGATTCAGTTGAGCAATGTGCTGCTGAGCTGTGACGCGCTCATCAATATGCCGGTGCTCAAATCGCACATGCTCGCGGGAATGTCATACGCGCTGAAGAACCACTACGGCACGTTGAGCCACCCCGATAGCTTCCACGGCGGAAACAGACTCAATATGGAACTGCCGGAACTGAACGCGCTCTCCCCCATCAAAGATCGCACGCGCCTGATCATCGGTGATGCGCTTGCCGCCTGCCTGCGCTACAGTAACTCGTGGCCGTATTGGGAAGCGGACTACACCGGCGATTCGATCATGATGAGCTTCGCCCCGGTGGCGCACGACGCAGTAGGTCTCAAGCTGTTCACCGATCTACTGGAGGCGGATGGCGGCAATCCCGCCTCGGCCATCGGCATGGCGACGCCCTGGCTGGAGAACGGAACAAAAATCGGTTTGGGCGCGCACAACTTCGACGATATTGACCTCGCCGAGATTCAACTGTAGAGAAAATGGTAAAAATTAAACTACTGAGTCTCCTGTGGGTCATCCTGTTTGCAGCCAGTTGTGGGCAGCAAAAGACAGTACCTCCCGTCTCTGTTTCACTACGCGATGTTTTTCCCAGCAACAACGCAATCCCCGGTTGGACACGCGACGGCAACACCGAAACGTACAACAACGACACCCTCTTCAACCTGGTGGACGGGCAAGCCGACGCCTTCTTCGCCTACAACTTCGAGCAAGTCGCCGTGCAGAACTACGCGGGCGAAAATACCGTGCTGCGCATCGAAATCTGGCAACTGGCGACGCCCGTCGACGCTTACGGCCTCTTCACACGCAACCGCTCCGGCGAACCGGCGGACGTCGGCAACGAGGGCGACACAGATCCCGGCCGGCGGCTGGCTTTCTGGCAGGATCGTTACTATGTCCAGGTGCGGGGACGACAGGCGCTTGAGGATGCCACACTGCACACCTTCGCGGAGGCTGTCGCTGCGGCGCTGCCCTCCGGCGGCGAGACACCTGCACTGATGAATAAACTGCCCCCCGACGGCCTGCTCCCACGCGACGCCATCTTCTTCCGCCAGGAAATCTCCATCCAGGACGAAATCTGGCTCGGCGGCGAGAACATCCTGGGCCTCACCGCGGACACTGAAGGCGTCCTGGCGCATTACACGCTAAACGGTGCGCCGGCGCTGCTGCTCTTGGTGAAATACCCCGATGCCGACGCCGCATCCGCAGGCTTAGCCGCCCTGACTACCGCCCAGGTGGACGGTCTGCTCGCCGCCGACGCTAACAACGCGCGACTCGCCGCCGTCTTCGGCGACGCCGATCCGTCCGCTGCCGCCGCTCTTCTGGCTGCCGCGCTCAAATAGAGTCAGCAGATTGAGCAGATCAAGCAGATTTCGTTAAGGCTTCGAGCTTTGGACTAACGACTAAAAACGAGGTGCCGACATGAAAATCATGATGATCGCTTCCGAATGTGTGCCATTCGCCAAAACCGGCGGGCTGGCCGACGTGGTGGGGGCACTGCCCATTGCCCTGCGTGCGCTCGGTCACGAGGTCATTGTGGTGATGCCCAAATACGGCAGTATCAACACCGCCAAATATCAGATTGCGCCCTTCTTCAACCAGATGTGCGTGTGGATGGGCAACGCCGAGGAATGGTGCGCCGTCCACAAAACGACAATGGACGGCGTGCCAGTGTACTTCATCGAAGCGGACAAATACTTCGCCCGTTCCGGCCTCTACCACGACGACGCCTTCAACGACTATGGCGACAATCCGCGCCGCTTCGCCTTCCTCACGCGCGCGGCCCTGCAACTGGCCCACGATATGGGCTTCGACGCGGACATCGTCCACGCCCACGACTGGCAGACGGCGCTGGCGGCGGCCTATCTCAAGGTGTGGCACTGGAACGATCCCATCCTCGGCAAAGCCGCGAGTGTCCTCACCATCCATAATGTCGGCTACCAGGGCAAGTACGGCGCCGAACACTACGACTACATCGGCCTGCAATGGAGCAACTTCACACCGGACAAACTAGAGGATCACGGAAGCGTCAACTTCCTCAAGGGCGGCATCCAGTACGCGGACCTTGTCACCACCGTCAGTCCGACCTACGCCGGCGAGACGCGCACGCCGGAATACGCGCACGGCATGGCGCCCTACCTCAACGACAAGGGCGCGGACTACATCGGCATCCTCAACGGCGTTGACTACGCGCAATGGGACCCCGCCACGGATAAGCTCATCCCCGCCCGCTATTCCGCCGCCGATCTAAGCGGCAAAGCGGTGTGCAAACTGGAACTACAGAAACGTTTTCTGTTGGATATTGATCCGGCGATTCCCATCGTCGGCGTCGTGAGCCGCTTTGCGGATCAGAAGGGACTGGATTTGCTGGCAAGCGCCATCGAAGCCATCGTCAACACGATGAAAGTGCAGTTCGTCATCCTGGGATCGGGCGACAAAGGGCTGGAAGCCTTCTACGGCGGATTGCCCGCGCGCTACGGGGGGCGCATCGGCAGTTACATCGGCTACGACAACGCGCTGGCGCACTGGATCGAGGCTGGATCGGATTTCTTCATCATGCCGTCGCGCTACGAGCCGTGCGGCCTCAATCAGATCTACTCGCTCAAGTACGGCACGCTGCCCATCGTGCGCAACACCGGCGGCCTAGCGGACACCGTCGAGCAGTACGACGAATCCACCGGCGCAGGCACCGGCTTCAAATTCTGGGAACCGAGCGCCCACGCCGTCTACTACGCCGTCGGTTGGGCGGTCAGCACCTACTACGACCGCAAACCCCACGTGGCGAAGATGATCCAGAAGGCCATGGCGCAGAACTTCTCGTGGGAGGAGAGCGCAAGGGCGTATGTTACCGCATATGAGCGGGCGATCAGGAACAGACAATCGGGCTAACTTGTGATATACTTGAGGTAACAAGCACATAAACGGAGAAAGATCAGGGAGGTATTAAATGACCCAGGCGCTAACGGCCAATACGATTACCATTGAAAGGAATGAGTTGTCATCCCTGCTGCGCGAAGTCGTGCGCGAAGTGGTCCGTGAAGAACTTCACCGTTTTGCTGCCCAAGAAACGGAATGGGAGATAGAGGAAGGTTCCATCCTGTGGGAAGACCTGACAGCCTTGCAAGCTGACTGTCGCGCCGGAACCCTGAAACTGCTCTCCCATGCCGAGGTTTTTGGGAAATGAGCTTTCAAGGCGTCTACACGGCACGCTTCGAGAAACGATATGGGATGTTCCAAAGTATTCAGCCACGGATCGAAAAAGTCGTTGAGCAAATTCTGGCAAATCCGTACGAACGTACCGAGCGACTATCGCATAAAAGCGGTTTCAACCTCAAAGGGTGCAGAAGTGCACGCATCGGGCGTAATTTCCGCATCATTTTTGCGATATGCGCCGAATGTCGCCAAGAGCCAGCATGTGAGTACTGTTTCTGTGAAGGTCTGACAGACAATACTGTCGTTTTTCTCACAGTCGGGCCGCACGCACAGGCTTACGTTATGCACTAAAGTTTTTCGTCCAGGACACCTTTAGCAACTAACACCCTTACAAACGCATTATGCGGAAACAACCCACACACCTGAAAAAAGCGTAGCAGAACCCGCATTACACCCCCAACAATGGAAATGACCACAGGACCATCCGACTAACGACTACCAGCCTATTGAAAGAGAACTAATGCCCACAACACCCAACAACCAGACAACAAACACGAATAACCAGCACCGAAAAATGGACCGTCGAACGTTTTTACGCGTCGCAGGGCTGGCGATCACCGGCATAGTGGTGACGGCGTGCGGATCAACACCTACCGTAGCGCCGGAACCGACTTCGACAACTGAGCCAACCAAGGTTCCAGCGACACCAACTCCAGAAGCGACGGCAACACCGGTAGCAACGGAAACACCGACTGCAACTGCGCCCCCTGAACCGACACCCTTTGGAGAAGGAATGACTGGAAAACTCATTGCGGGAGGGGCAGCACCTGATACAGAAGCCGAAATGCTGAATATAGCCCTTGAGCAAGCAAATGTCCGACTAGCATTTAGCAAAGATATAGAGCCGGTTTTTGTCGTAAGGCATAACAGGCAATTTTTGGAGATATTTCCGGATCTGCAATTGGAGATTATAGACAGGATAACCGGTGAGTCGATTGATGCTGCGGAAGGCGTCAGAATATTCTTTGACGCTGCTGGGAATCCAATATTGACGGTCGCTCATAGAGAGATGATAGAACCGAGAACTGGTCAAGAAGTTAGCGCAGAGGCAATATATGATCCCACAAATTTGGAGAGCAGAGAGTTGGTACTCGCTTATTCTGGGACATATAGAGGACCAGGCGGAGAACAGGTTAATGGGATATGGATTGTGCTCAGAACAGAAAATACAAATTGGCCTGATCCTAGCCAATTCGAGCCAGAATTTGTACCAGTTAACGAGAATCGGGAATATTCATCCAATTCAGAGGCGTTTGATGCTATGATAAATCCAGAACCCTTATTTGAGAATGAGGGAACAAGATTACAGATATGGACTACTCTTGCCTGGAATCAAGTGAAGGATGAAGAAGGGAATAGATTATCAACCAAAATAGAGTTAGCAGAAGATTACCCAGTAGATCGGCTTGAAGCGGTGATAGATGCATTAATAACGGCAAGGGGAGATAATCTATATAAGGTTATTGACTTGGAAACTGGGGGGTTGGTTGATCATACTTTTGGAGCAGAGGATGACATTAACGTGGTAGTAGATGTATCAGGACCGGAAGATATGGATAGATATTTGCAGTTACCAAATGGAGAGATAAGGAGAGGAAATTTCTTGCTTTCAGGACTATCAGGAGGAGATCAGATGTTGGCTCTGTATCTCGATTCTGAGGGTAAATTATACTTTTACTACAAGACGCCATATGAGTTTATACAACAATCAACTTTACCACTAAGAAGGAAATATGTTATAGAATTAGGACAGGGTCCAATTTTTTTCTACAGTAGCAAAATTAGCTAGAGAGCAACTCCTCGAGCCCCGCTAG
>DAIUDK010000160.1:1857-10384 GCA_036845725.1 Chloroflexota bacterium | reverse complement strand
TATCTGAATGGGGCCGATGTCGATGCGCGGCTCTACGAGACGGAGACGCGCAACATCCCCTATTTCGGCTACGGCATCAAAAGCTTCACGCTCTCGATGATCGAGACGGCGATTGCGCTGACCGAAGGCCGTGTCACAACTGCCGACATTCAGCAAATCATCACGTTTGCCAAAGATATGATTGACACACCGACACACCTCCTCGACGGCGTTGCCGAGGTGGTGGCCAAGGTAGCAGCAACGCACACGCTCATGCTCATCACCAAGGGAGATCTACTCGATCAGCGGCGCAAACTCGACCGGTCGGGGCTGGCGCAATACTTCGCGCACATCGAAATCGTCGCCGACAAGACGGAGGAAACGTACCGGGCGATCCTATCGCACTACAAAGTGGACGCGGCGTGCTTCCTGATGGTCGGCAACTCGCTCAAATCGGACGTGCTGCCGGTCGTCGCAATCGGCGGGCAAGCGGTTTACGTCCCGCACACGCTGACCTGGGAGCACGAGCGCGTGGATCCGGCTGTCACACAACACACGCGCTATTATGAACTGGCGCATATCAGCGAGTTGCCGGGGTTGGTGGACAAGTTGGTAGGGGAGAAAAAGTCAACGGATTAAACGGACTTGACGGATTAGGAAGATGTAAATCCGTTTTAATCCGTTCGATCCGTTGACAAAACAAGGAACAACGCAATGTACATACGCGCAATGACAATCCACGACTACGACGTTGTCCCTGCCTGGCGCGCAATCCCGACTTGAGCTTCACCGCCTGGAAAGATGATACTTTGATGGGCGCGAGAAAGTGAGAAAGCGAATGAGCGAAAAAGCGAATCGGCGAATCATCTTGGGGAGTTTACTCCTAGGCATCATTCTGGGATGCCTTTCTTGCGCCGAGCCGGCGCCGACAACACCTATCGTATCGGTAACGGCTTCACCACCCGCAACGAAGACCGTGGCAGCTTCTCCGACGTTTGAACCCACGTCTACGCCTACCGCGTCTCCCACCGTTACACCGACCCCCACACCAACCCGGACGCGTTTTCCGACGCGAACGCCCACACCGACGCCGACTTCTACCCTGGCTCCAGAGGCGAGGCGGGCAATCATGGAACGAAACCTGAGTATCGCGGGCTGCGAACCGCCTTGCTGGGGCGGCATCACGCCAGGGAAGACTTCGTGGCAGGATGTGCTGGATTTGTGGCAGGGGTGGGTGGTTAAGGTTAATGAGAAGTCGGGTTTTACCTACGTGGTTATAGAGATGAATAGGCGACTTTATGCTTATGATCCAGATCGAGTCGAGATTTGGAGCAAAGACGGGACAGTGACAGGAATTTCCATTAGAGCTCAACTCTTTGATGATGACGTCGTTTACACCGGGACTTTGAACACCTATCTGACACGGTTTCAGTTACCTGACGTTCTTGAACAGTATGGTCCACCTTCACGAGTGTATGCTGAAGGGTTTGTGGGCGCGTTTTATAACGGATTGTGGACTGAGTACGCTGATCAAGGGCTTTCGTTCGGCTATACGACAGACACAGTGCTCGATAGCGCAGCACCCTTGATCTGCCCTATTGCGGAGGGGGCCCCGCACATCGTTGCCAACTTTCAAGCGCCGGGCGACACCTTTCAGAATTACCGTGAGTATGTTGAGGCTACAGAAGAGTACTATGACGACTGGAAAGAGATAGAGTACTTATTGCCGGAGGCTTTTTATGCTGCCTTTCGGAAGCCAGCGTCGCCTAACTGCTTGCGGGTGGTCGGCCCCATTTCGGAGTCTATGACCTCTGTACTTCCAGATGATTTCGATCCCATTTTACGCCCGGCAGAAGACGCACGCTTGACCGAATTGCTAGCGACCAACAGTGGCTGTGAATTGCCGTGCTGGTGGGGCATCACGCCGGGCGTCACGCGCATTGAGGAGGTGCAGGCTTTATTCGCCGGATATGGCAAACCAATTGGGATCTGGAATTGGCGAGATGAGGCAGTTTATGAGGTCGGGCTTTTTGCCCGGCATGATCCAGAACCGCTGGACTACGTCGTCAGGCAGAGTTTTATAGTCGAAGATGGCGTGGTGTCGGCTATTCATATTGACGGAGTGCCTCCGATGCCAGTGAACTACGGCGACGGTCCTCAACCCGACCGCCGATATCATAATGGCATTCAGGTTATGACTATGTCGCGCTACCTGACGCAAGATTGGCAACGCTACTCGCTTGCTTCCACTCTGGCGCGTTTCGGTGCTCCTTCTCAAGTATCGCTTTTTTACGATCATCAGTCGTGTGGGAATGAGTATAGTCTGGGAGTCGCCTACGACAATCTTGGAATTTTCATCCAGTATGGCGGTCAAGGGCAACATAAAGATGATAACACGATGATGTTGTGTCCTTCACCGGGGAGTATTACCGATTTCCACTTTATCCTGACCACACCCGACTCTGAATTTGAGTCTGGAGAGCAAACGGAGTGTGGTTATCGGTGCACTGTTTCTCTCGAAACAGCATCCGATATGTCTATTGATGCATTTTATCGCACGTATATTGACAGTGCGTCCTCAGCATGCATCTCGGTACTGGAAAGAACCGAACCTACTTGTCCATAGCTTCAAGAAGTGCATGGTGTGAAAAGAGGTCAAATGACAATAACCTATCGTGAATTAACCCTTTTCGACTATGACGCCGTCCTTGCCCTCTGGCAATCCGCCGACGGCGTAGGCCTGAGCGACGCCGATTCCCGCGAGGCGATCGGTCGCTACCTGGCGCGCAATCCCGGCTTGAGTTTCACCGCCTGGGACGGCGACTTGCTGGTGGGCGCGGTGCTCTGCGGGCACGATGGGCGACGCGGCTACGTGCATCACCTGGCGGTGCGTCCCTCGCATCGACGGCAGGGCATCGGCAAGGCGCTGGCGACCCGCTGCCTGGACGCGCTCGCCGCCGAAGGCATCGACAAGTGCCACCTCTTCGTATTTGCGGTCAATGTGGACGCGATTGCGTTTTGGAAGCGCGTCGGCTGGAATCTGCGAGTGGATTTGAACGTGATGTCGAAAATGACGGTAGATAGTGTAGAATGGTAGACGGTAGACAGGGGGAGCGGCGGAAGGTAGGGATGAGGGAGATACGGCGGTATTGTATGGCGGCGGCAGCGGTTGCCGCGGGGGCGCCGGGGTTGGGGGCGGCGCTCCGCGGGCAATGGTTGGTGATGGCGCTCTCGTTGGGGGGAGGGACGCTTTGGCTGACGCCGTGGCTTAACCAGCAGCTTGGTGTGCATCAGCGCCGGCGGCTTGCCGGTTTGGGGTGCGCGCTCTGTCTGGGAAGCCTGCTCGCTGCCGTATGGTTCGATGTGGGGATGGGCTGGTTGTTGGCAGGGATGGCGGGGTTCCTGGCGGCCTGGGATTTGGATACATTCCACACGCAACTGTCCGGCGTCTCACACATCGAGCACGAACAGCGCCTGGTGCGCGTCCACGTGCGACGCCTGGCTATGGTGAGCGTCGCCGGACTGTTGCTGGGCGCAGCAGGGCTATTCCTCCGCGTTTCGCTCGACTTCGTCGTCGCTTTGGGCGTGGCATTATTGGCCGTGCTGGGACTCAGCTACGTCGTCTATCGCCTCAGCCAACAGGAGAAAGAGGAGCCTCCGCGTGTTACGTCGAAATCGTAACCGCCTGCTCGGCCTGTGGCTGGCAACCCTCGTGGTGTTGCTGCTGTTGGCCGCCGCGCTGCCGGGGCTGACGCTGCTCCCGGAGCGCAATTACGATATTCCCCAATCGGCAGAATCCCGGGACGTTTTGGCGAATCTGGGATGGCTCTTTACCGTGATGCTGGCGCTCTACGTGCTCGCCTTCATCCTGCTCACGCCGAAAGAATCGCGCTGGCGTTTGCTCTATGCGGTCGTGGTGTTGTGGTTGCTGGCCGGCTTGATTGTGCTGGCGGTCTGGTTGGCCGGTGAGCAGGGGATTGAGTTCTTCATACCTGAGCCTGTGCCGATTCCCTCCGTCACGCCGACGCCGGGGCTGCCGGAGGAACTACCGCCGGAGGAGTACGGGCCTATCGAAGATGTCGCCTTCACGCCGCCGCAGCGTTGGGTGCGGGTACTCGTGCTCTCGAGTGTGGCCGTGTTGTGTACTGGGTTGGTTCTCATTATCGCATGGCTCGCCTACACGCGCTACCGGCCTGCGGTTCGACCGCCGTTGGCGCAACTGGTTACCCAGGCGCAGGCGGCGTTGGATGCGTTGTATGCCGGTGAGGACGTCCGCGACGTGGTCCTGCGCTGCTATTTCGAGATGACGCGGGTGTTGGATGAGAACCAGGGCCTTCGCCGCGCGGAGACAATGACGCCGCGTGAATTCGCGGCGCGGCTGACGGCCTGGGGTTTACCCGCAGAACCCGTCCACACACTTACCCGACTTTTCGAGGAGGCGCGGTACGGCAGCCGCCTGACGGATGACACCGCGGTGCAGCGGGCTATTACATCCCTCGAACGCATCGTCGCTGCGATAGAGAGGTTGCCTGCCTGGAGGCCAGTATGAAAAAGCGTACATTCACATGGAGTCTCCCGCTACTGCTGGTGCTGCTTGGCATGGCGCTGGTGACGTTGCTCGCACTCCTGCTCTTCCGCGATTGGATGACGGACGTGCTGCTCGTGCGCGTGTCCTACTTCCTCTGGATAATGGGCCTATCCATTCGCAGCCGTCCGCAGTATTTGTATTGGGCGCTGCCGGCCGTTCTCGGTATCGTCGCGCTGATTTTGCTGGCTGCGTACAACGTCGAAATGCGGCAGAAACGCGATACACCGTCGTTGCCGGTCGGGCCTGTGTCCAGATGGGCCGAATGGGTGCTATCTGTGCGTGTCAATCCCAACGCCAACAGATACCTGTACCGCAAAGTTGGCCGTTTGGCCGAACACGTGCTGCAATTGGACGCAACAGTGGAGGCCGGAACGGATCCGGCGCACGGCCTTTTGCCGGACCCGCCGCCCGAACTCGTCGCTCTGTTGCGCGAGCGGCACACGCTGCCCGCCGATCATCTCGGCAGCCCGGAAAAGTGGGGGCTGGAACCCATTGTAACGTATCTCGAATCTGTACTGGAGGTTGACCATGACGAATGAAACACGCACTGTTGCCGGATGGCAAGCGCGAGTGCTGGCCGAAGTCGAACAAGCCATTGTCGGCAAGCGCGGCCTGTTGGAACACCTGCTCGCGGCAATCCTCTCGCCGGGTGGGCACGTGCTGCTGGAGGATTATCCCGGCCTGGCGAAGACGCTGATTGCGTCCAGTTTCGCCACGGCCCTGGGACTGGCGTTCAAACGCATCCAGTTCACTCCCGATCTGCTGCCCGGCGACATCACCGGCGGCTACATCTTCGATCGGGAATCCAACCGCTTCATCCTGCGCAAAGGCCCGATTTTTGCGAACATCATCCTGGCGGACGAAATCAACCGCGCCTCTCCCAAGACCCAATCGGCCCTCCTCGAAGCGATGCAGGAATACCAGGTCACGTTGGAAGGGGAAACCCTGCCGTTGCCACAGCCCTTCCTCGTCATCGCCACCCAGAATCCGATTGAGTACGAAGGCACGTTCCCCCTGCCGGAAGCGCAACTCGACCGCTTCATCATGAAACTCGCCGTGGGTTATCCCTCGCTGGATGAGGAACAGGAGATTCTGCGGCGACGGCGCGAGCGGGAAAGCGATGTCGTGCCCTTGCAGGCGGTGACGGACGCGGCGGAATTGCTACAGATGCGGAAGTTCGTGGAGAAAGTCCACGTGGAGCCGGACGTGGAACGCTACATGGTGAAACTGGCCGCGACCACTCGCGACTTCCGCCAGGTGGCGGTGGGGGCCAGCCCGCGCGGTTCGTTGGCGCTGCTCAAGCTCGCGCGCGCCTGGGCCGCTATGCAGGGCCGCGACTACGTGCTACCCGACGACGTCAAGCACTTCGCCGTACCGGCCCTGGGCCACCGGCTGATTCTCGCCCCGGAACTGTGGATGCGACGCGGCGCGCACGAGGCCGTGCTGAACGAAGTGCTGAACCTGGTCGCCGTACCGGTGCGCAAGGAGGGGTAGTTTTCCGATGCGGCGCAGTGTGTTGATGGGGATGCTGGCCTTTGGCCTGCTGTTGACCGGGCTGTTGGCGGTCGATAGCCGGTTCATCGTGCTGGCGTTGCCGGTGTGGGTCTACCTGGGGGCGGCGCTGCTCGACGCCACGGATCCCGTGTCCGCACTGGCGGTAACGCGCGCGGTAGACCCGCCGGTCGTCACCGAAGGCGAACAGGTCACGGTGACGGTGCAGGTGCGCAACGCTGGCGCGCGCGCCGTGTGGCTGCGCGTCGAGGAACACCTTCCCGCAGCGCTGCATGTATGCGAAGGCGACCTGAGCGGGATGGCGTCGTTAGCGCCAACAGAGACGTTGACGTTGACCTACACCCTCGCCGCTCACCGGGGTGGCTTTACGTTCGACGAGGTCGAGGTTGTGGCGTTCGAGCCATTGGGCTTGTTGCGCCAGGCCATGAACATATCGCTCGACGCGCACTTCACGGCGTTGCCGCGCGTGGACAAATGGCGTCCGGTGACCCTACGACCGATGCGCACGTTGGGCTTTACCGGCCCGATTCCCTCGCGGCAGGGCGGAACCGGGACGGACGTGTACAGCGTGCGGGAATATCATCCCGGCGATCCGCTGCGCCACATCAACTGGCGGGCCACGGCGCGGCATCACGACCGCGCCTTCACCACGGAATTCGAGCAGGAGCGCATCATCGACGTGGGCCTTATCCTCGACATCCGGCGGCAAACCGCTTTGCGGGCGGGCTACGCGGGGGCGCTGCCGGAGTCTTTGTTGGATCACAGCATTCGCGCGACGGCGGCCTTGTCCGATACGTTGTTGCGCGCGGGGCACCGGGTGGGCTTGCAGCTTTATGGCCGGGGCAATCAGTGGATTTCTCCGGGCTACGGGCGGGTGCAACAGCTTCGCATCCTGCAAACGCTGGCGGAGGCGACGGCAGCGGACAACGACTTCTTCGACCGTTTGTATCATCTTTCGCCGCGCGTCTTTCCGGCGCGTTCGCAGTTGATCTTCATCAGCCCATTGCTGCCCGACGATCACGACATGCTCTTCCGGTTGCGCTCGTACCGCTACAGCGTGTTGGTGATATGCCCCGATATCGTCGCCTTCCAGTCGCAAGCCGCCGCGCCGCCGTTCCCACCGTTGGCGGTGCGCCTGGCGCGGCTGGAACGCGCCGCCTTGCTCAATCGTCTGCGGCAGGGGGGCATCGTGGTGGTCGATTGGCCGGTGGAAACCGCGCTTGAAGAGAAGCTCCGCGCGGCGACTGTCCAGGCGCGGGCCGGCGCGCATGGCCTGTATCCGCTGTAGCTTGGTGAGGGACGTTATGATTTTCTGTACACAACAAATATGCACCATGGTTTTCCTATCCACCCGTACTTTCGGTCGATAGTCCGCGGATAGCGTGGCGCTAACAATATCTGATAACGTATTAAGGAACCTTGTATGAATGAACTTGAACTCTTGGAAAAACTCCTCGCCATTCCTAGCCCCTCCGGCGGCGAGGACATCTTCGCCGAGTATCTCGTCGCGCAGATGCGCAAGCTGGGCTTTATCACGCACCGCGATGAGGCGGGGAACGTCGTCGGGGCGGTGGGCAATCCCGACGCGGAGCGGCATATCGTGCTGCTGGGGCATATGGATACCGTGTCCGGCTTCGTCCCTGTACGGTGGGAGGGGAACAAGCTCTACGGGCGTGGCGCGGTGGATGCGAAGGGGCCGCTGGCGGCGTTCGTGCTGGCGACGGCGCAGGTTGCGTCCCGGCTGGTGGACGCGCGTATCACCGTCATCGGCGCGGTGGAGGAGGAGTCGCACGGCTGGGGATCGCAATATCTGGCGGAGACGATGCCCGCGCCGACCTGCGCGCTCATCGGCGAGCCGAGCGCGTGGGACTGCATCACACTCGGCTACAAAGGCCGCCTGTTGATGGAGTACAGCCTGGCACAACCGGGCGGGCACAGCGCGGGCGAGTTCGCCGGGCCGGCTGAGCACGCCGTCAACTTCTGGAACAGCCTGCGGCGCTTCGCCTATGCCTACAATCAAGAGGCGCTGTTGCAAGGCAGGAAAGGACGCTTCAATTCGCTCGATCCCGCACTGCGCGATTTGCGCACCTACAGCGATGGCTTGAACGACTACGTGGAAATGACCATTGTGGCGCGGCTCCCGCCGGACTTTGCCGTAGATGCACTGCAAGCAAAAATGGAAGCCTGGGCCGGCGCCGCGAAACTGACCTTCGGTGGCAGCGATCCCGCCTACCAATCGGACAAGAATACGCCGCCGGTGCGGGCGCTGCTGCGGGCGATCCGCGCCGAGGGCGGCAAGCCGCGCTTCAAGCTCAAGACCGGCACGTCGGATATGAACACCGTCGGCCCGGTGTGGGAATGTCCGATGATCGCTTACGGACCGGGCGACTCGTCGCTCGATCACACCCCGCACGAGCATTTGGACATTGACGAATTCCGGCGAGGCGT
>DAIUDK010000160.1:0-1757 GCA_036845725.1 Chloroflexota bacterium | reverse complement strand
TATGTGACCGGCAGCCTGAAGAATCAGGGCGAGGGTTTTGTCTTCCAGGTAAAGAATCTCATCGACTCAGGTTCGATCAGCGGCATCACCAAGTTCACGGTCGATGGTGAGGCACGCTCTCTGGAAGGCGCGACCGTCGAGCTGAACGGCAAAGTCCGCCCGGTGACGGAGATCACGTGGGCGTCGTCGATGTATGTGGGTTACGGCGCGGTGCTGACGATCTACGTCTCCGGCGCGCTGGAACCCGGCGAGCACAGCATTGTGATGCAGGTGAACGTGCCCGAATTAGGATCGTTGGGGTTCCCGATCACCGATACAGTAGCGTAAGCGCCAGAGTGACCCTGGTGTTGCCGCCAGGGTCTTTGGTATCATCTCAAGATCTGGGGGGTGGGGGTTTGGGGGCGGGCTGCACCCGCCCCCAAACCCCCACTTCTCCCCCTTTTTATTGAGACGATGCGTTTTTTTGTTGTTTGAGGGATTCATGGTTGATAACAACAGTGTGATTCGTGATTTAGGCAACGGCTTGATTTTGCGCTCAGCGACGGCGGCGGACGCCGAGGCCCTGGCCGAATTCAACGGCCACGTCCACAGCGATTTCGGCTGGGACGAGCCCGACGAAGGTGTCGTCGTCTGGACGCGCGATCTGCTGCTCAAACCTCATCCGACGTTCAAGCCGGAGGATTTCCTGGTGGTGGAAGACACCGCCGCCGGCATGATCGTCTCCAGCACCAACCTGATCGCCCAGACGTGGTCGTATGGCGGCATCGAAATTCCGGTGGGCCGCCCGGAGCTGGTGGGAACGCACCCCGACTACCGCAATCGTGGCCTGGTCCGGGCGCAGTTCGAGGTATTGCATCGCTGGAGCGAGGAGCGCGGGCACAAAATGCAGGGGATCACCGGTATCCCCTACTACTATCGCCAGTTCGGCTACGAGACGGCGCTGGACATGCACGGCGGATACGCCGGCCCGTTGTTCAGCGTGCCATCCCTGAAGGATGACGCTACCGAGCCCTACACGGTGCGCCCGGCGACGCCAAAAGACATCCCTTTCTTGCAAACCGTGGATGCGTACGCGGCTAAACGTCACCTGACCCACTGTATGCGCGATGCGGCGATGTGGCGATACGAGATGGCGGGACGCTCACCTGGGAGCGGCATGGAGACGCAGGTGAACATCATCGCCGATGCAGAAAACACGCCGGTGGGCTATCTGGTGCACCCCAAAGTCCGCTGGGGCAATACGCTGGCGCTGTGGGTTTACGAACTCGATCCGGGCGTTTCGTGGTGGGAAGTGACGCCTTGTGTCATGCGCTATCTCAAAACGGTGGGGGCAACTTATGGGACCTACTACAAGTCCGAAGCCGACACGCCTTTCGAACGGCTGATCTTCTTGCTGGGCCGCGAACACCCGTGTTATCCGATCGTAACGCAGGAATGGCTGCCGCAATACCGCAAGCCGTACAGCTGGTATATACGCGTCGCCGACCTGCCGGGATTCCTGAAGCTGATCGCGCCGGTGCTGGGGGAGCGTTTGGCGCGCTCGATAATGGCGGGCTATTCCGGCGAACTATGGCTGAATTTCTACCGCAGCGGCCTGCATCTCGTTTTCGAGAAAGGGCGTTTGGTGGACGTGCAACCGTGGGAGAAGCCCGCGAACACGGAGAAATCCACCGAGTTCCCGTTGCTGACGTTCCTGCAATTGTTATTTGGCAGTACCGCATAATTCACTACGCGACTTGGCAAAAGGGGGTTTCATA